>NZ_CP107913.1:9122500-9422500 GCF_036014115.1 Streptomyces sp. NBC_00448 | reverse complement strand
CGAGCGCCGACAGGAGCGCCGCCGCGACGTTCACGGCGTCCGCCACCGGCAGCGGTCCCCGCGCCGTACCGTGATCGGCCAGCGAGGTCCCGTCGACCAGTTGCATGACCGTCCAGGGCACCCCGTTCTCGACGACCACGTCGTGCACCGTGACGATGTTCGGGTGGTTGCGCAGCCTGGCGGCGTTGCGGGACTCCCGCTCGGCGCGCACGACCCGCTCGGCACGCTCCGCGCCGTTCATCGCCGGCGGCAGCCAGACCTCCTTGACCGCGACCTCGACGCGCAGCGACTCGTCGTGCGCCTGCCAGACCCGCCCGAACCCCCCGGCCCCAAGCCTCCGCACCAACCGGTAACGCCCGCCGACCAGTTGGCCCGGCTGCGCCTCACCCGCCACTGTCCCCACCCGACCCCCGTACGCCGCTCCCGTGCTGCTCCCACGGTACGGCGTCCCCGCCCGTGTCGGGACGGCCCCGGCGCGGAAACCGTGGTCGGAAGGGTGGCGGAAACCATTGGCGTACCGCACCGGGCCCCTGTTACGGTCCTCCGCATGAAGCGCGCCGCGATGATCGCGATGACGACGACGCCGGAGAGTGTCCCGGCGCGCTGACCGATGTCTTGAGTCCGAAGCCCCGGGGCGATCGCCCCGGGGCTTCGTGCTGCCGCGGGCCGCCCCACCACCGCGGAGAGGCGACACCATGAACGACATCCCCAGGAACGACCACCACGACGCGGCCGCACCCGACGCCGTGCACGACCACCGCGAACTCGGCCGCGAGCTGGGCCTGTTCGGCACCGACCCGCTGATCGGCGCGGGCCTGCCGTACTGGCTGCCCGACGGCGCGGCGGTGCGGCACGCGCTGGAGGAGTACATCCGCGGCCAGGAACGGGCGGCCGGCTACCGGCACGTGTACTCCCCGGTGCTCGGCAAGCGCGAGCTGTACGAGATCTCCGGGCACTGGGCGCACTACCGCGAGGACATGTTCCCGCCCATGGAGGTCGGCGGCGAGCAGATGGTGCTGCGCCCGAGCCTGTGCCCGCACCACGCGGTGCTCTACCGCTCACAGTCCCGCAGTTACCGCGAACTACCCTTGCGCATGGCGGAGTTGGGCGGCATGTTCCGCGCCGAACTGTCGGGGGTGCTGGGCGGGTTGACCCGGGTGCGGGCCATCCAGCTCAACGACGCGCACATCTTCTGCACCCCCGGGCAGGTCGAGCAGGAAGCCGCGGGCGCGCTGGAGCTGATCGGGCGCGCCTACGCCGCGATGGGCATCCGCGCGGCCCGCTACCGGCTGTCGCTGCCGGGCCCCGGCGGCAAGTACGCGGCCGCGCCCGAGGCGTGGCAGCGGGCCACCGAGGCACTGGTCGGCGTGCTGGAGCGGCTGGGCCTGCCGTACGAGGCGGAGCAGGGCGAGGCGGCGTTCTACGGCCCGAAGATCGACGTGCAGGTCGCCGACCACGCCGGGCGGGAGTCGACCCTGTCCACCGTGCAGGTCGACTTCCACCAGCCGGAGCGGTTCGGGCTGCGCTACGTGGGCGCGGACGGGGCGAAGCACCGGCCGGTGATGGTGCACCGCAGCGTCGTCGGCAGCGTGGAGCGCGCGGTGGCGCACCTGGTCGAGGTGCACGGCGGCGCGTTCCCGGCGTGGCTTGCGCCGGTGCAGGTGGCGGTGCTGCCGGTCGGGGCGGAGCAGATGGCGGACGCGGAGGCGTTCGCCGCGCGTTGTGCGGCACTTGGGCTGCGGGCCGAGGTCTCCCACCCGCACCAGGGCAGCCTCGGCGCCCGGGTGCGGCAGGCGCGCCTGGTGCCGTACCAGGCGGTGATCGGCGCCCGGGAGGCCGCGGCCGGGCTGGTCGCGGTGCGGTTGCGGGACGGCCGGCGGCCCGCACCGCTGCCCGCTCCTGAGCTGGCGGCGCGGATCGCCGCGGTGGTCGGCGGTCACGGCGTACGGCTGTGG
Organism: Streptomyces sp. NBC_00448; assembly: GCF_036014115.1. NCBI lineage: Bacteria > Bacillati > Actinomycetota > Actinomycetes > Kitasatosporales > Streptomycetaceae > Streptomyces > Streptomyces sp. NBC_00448. Next base: position 9,420,545 of record NZ_CP107913.1, on the reverse strand, counting down.
GACGAGGAGGAGGCGGACGCCGCGGCGGGGTGAGGGCCGGCGGACGGCGTCTGCCCTTGGGACTGATCCGCGCCCGAGTCGGTTCCCGGGCCCGCCCCGCCCCCGGGCTGACGCACCGTCAACATCGCGGCACCGCTGCGGATACGTGCTGCGCGGCCCGCGCACGGCGAGCGGGGTCGGGCGGCCCACCCGCAGGCAGGCCGCCCGACCCCGCGAAGGCGCGCGACCCGGACGAGGCCGTCGCGCGGGCAGCCCGGCGGGTCAGAACTGGACGTCCGCGCAGGAGTAGAAGGCGTTGCCCGTGTCGGCGATGGTCCACACGCCGATGATGAGCTGCTTGCCGGTGTGGCCGGTGGGGATCGTGCCCTGGTGGACCACGGTGGCGGGCGGTTGGGCGCCGTTGTAGGGCACCGTCAGGAACGGGGTGGTGTCGATCTCGGAGCGGGTCAGCGGCTTGGTGGGGTCGTAGGTGCTGTTGGTCAGGTAGTAGGAGAAGTCGGTGGTGGAGTGCTCCGCGGTGAGCGTCCACGTGAAGGTGTAACTCTGGCCGCCGGTCACCTGGGTGGCGGGCCACGCGCCGCCGCGGGGGTCGTCGAGCTGGGAGAAGCGCGCGTTGCCGCCGCTGCAGATGCTGCCGTCGGCGGGGCCGGCGGCCGGGAAGCCCTTGGGGCCTTCGACGCTCTGCGGTTCGTACTGGATGTCGCCGCAGTTCGTCACGGTGCCGGCGGCGCAGAGCGCGGCGCGGCTGGGCGGGGTGCTGATGTAGCCGTGGCTGCTGGCGCTGCCGGTGCTCAGCGCGAACGCGGAGGCGACGCCGACGCCGACCACCGCGGTGGCGATCTTCTTGCGCATGGTGGACTCCAGAGGTGGGGGTACGGTCCAGGTCAGGTCTAGACCAACTCGCACGCTAGTGGCGGCGATTCGCCATGTCCACATCAACTCTCGGCCAATCCCCCACGCGAACCGGCCGAACCGGCCGAACCGGCCGAACCGGACCGACCAGCCGGGACCGACCACACGGCCGGGCCCGACCAAGCGGCCGGACCTGGCCGATCGACCGGGCCGAACAGACCGGGCAGACCGCCCGCAACGCCCGAACTCCCGGACCGCCCGGCCCGGGAGTTCGCCAGCACGGACCCTCAGCCCTCCAACCGCCCCGCGATGTCCGCCAGATGCCTGCCCTGGTAGTGCGCCGCGTCCAACGTCGCCTGGTCCGGTCCCTGGCCGCCACCGCTCGCCCAGCTCGTGCCGTACGGGTTGCCGCCGGCCGCGAAGAGCACCGGGTCGGTGTAGCCGGGCGGCACGATGATGCAACCCCAGTGGTAGAAGACGTTGTTCAGCGACAGCAGCGTGGACTCCAGGCCGCCGTGCGCGTTCATCGCCGAAGTGAAGCTCGTGGCGGGCTTGTTGTGGAAGACGCCCGCCTGCCACTGCACGCCGGTCTGGTCGATGAACTGCTTGAGCTGGGCGGTGACGTTGCCGAAGCGGGTCGGCGTGCCGAAGGCGTACGCGGTGGCCCACTCCAGATCGGTGAGGGTCGCCTCGGGCACCGCGTCCTTCGTGGCGTCCACGTGCGCGCGCCAGGCCGGGTTGGCGTCGATGGCCGAGTCGGGCGCGAGCTCGGGGACCCTGCGCAGACGCACCTCGGCGTCCCGGCTCTCGGCCCCCTTGGCGACGGCCTGGGCCAGCTGATGGACGTTCCCGGTGGCGCTGTAGTAGATGACGGCAACTCGGACAGCCACGTGCGTTTCTCCGCCCGCTCGACAGTGATGCGGTGTGCGTGCGCGTGCCGCGCGCCGCTACGGCGCCGCCCGGTCGCACACCCCCAACTCTCCGCGCCCCAACCGCCTCCAGCGGCGACCGGCGGCCCGCGCCGCCCTCGGTTCACCCGTACGGCCGCGCGACGCGGCCGGGAGAGAGGAAGATCGTCGAGCGGCACCTCACACGGCGGCTTCCCGTCCTCGCAGGCGCGGGAACGACCACCGTCGCGCCTCTCGCCGCAACCCGGCTGCTCGGGCGGGCGACCCCGCGCGTACCGAGCGGCCACGACTACCTGACGGAGATCTCATGCGCCTCACTTCGAGCGGTCCCCTCCACGCCACCTTCGAGTTCGGCGACCTCCGGGTCATCTCCCTGCGAGACGGCTACATCGACATGCCGCCGGCCCGCCTCCGCGACGAGAGCGGGGGCCCGTTCGACACGCTGCCGGACACGGTCCCGCTGGTCGACGGCAACCTGCGGCTGTCGGTCAACGCCTTCCTCGTCAGCGACGGCACCACGTCCGTCCTCATCGACACCGGCGCGTCCAACACCTGGCACTCCACCATGGGATCGCTCTTCGACGCCCTGGACGAAGCCGGAGTCGACCGGGACGGCATCACGGACGTGGCGATCACCCACCGCCACGAAGACCACGTGGGCGGCCTCGTCGCCCCCGACGGCACGGAGGCGTTCCCCGAGCTCCGGCGCGTGTGGATCGGCGCGGGCGACACCTCCGTCTTCACCGGGCGGCTCGCACCGTTCCGCGACCGCGCCGTCCCCGTCACGGACCCGGTCGCCGTCACCGACCGGGTCACGGCCGTTCCGGCTCCCGGGCACACACCCGGTCACACCGTCTACGAGGCCAGGAGCGACGCCGGTCGGCTGCTCGTGTGGGGCGACACCGTTCACGTGCCCTCCCTGCAGTTCGCCCGGCCGGACGTGTCATGGGAGTTCGACAAGGACCAGGCGCAGGCACGCGCGGCGCGACACGCTCTCCTCGACCAACTGACCGCGCCGGCACACTTCGTGGCCGGCGCCCACCTGGACTCGCCCGGCGTGGGACGCGTGACCCGCGACGGCGCCGCCGGCTACGCGCTCGAATACCTCGCGCCGCCGATCGCCTGACTCCTCACCGCCCGCGCGCCGTACGGCCTCTCCGCGCTCCAGCCGGTTCCGTCGGCTGGAGGCGGCCCGGACGGACCAGGCCGGTCCTCTTGACGCCGGCCAGGATCGGGGTGACCTCGACGGTCGAGATGTGTTCGAGGACGCCGATGGTGCCGCTCATGAAGAGGTAGAGCGCGTCGAGGTCGGCTGCCGCGACGGCCACGAGGAGGTTGGCGGGGCCGGTGGTCGCGGCGGCGAAGCGGACCTGGGGGTGGCGGCTGAGCTGCCGGCCCGTCTCCTCCATGCCGCCGGACGCCACGGTGATCCACAGCAGCGCCTCGGCGCGGACGCCCAGCCGGGCAAGGTCGACCTCGGTCGCGAGCCGCAGGACCTGGCCGCCGACGAGCGCCTCCAGACGCCGACGCGCGGTGAGCGCGGTGGTGTCCGCGTAGTGGGCGAGGTCGGTGTACGGGGCCCGGCCGTCCTCGATCAGCGCGGTGATCAACTGGTGGTCGAGGGGCTGGAGCGCGGGCCGGGGCGCGTCGGTCCCCTCGGATACCGCGGGTATGTCCGGGCGCAGGCCCGCCAGTTCGCTCGCCGTCAGCAGGCCGCCGCTCCAGTCGAACGCGGCCGGGAAGGTCCGCAGCAGGACGTGCGAGGTCCATGACAGGACCGCGGGGGTTGCGGGGAGGTCGCGCAGCAGCAGGTTGTTGCGGGCGTCCGGCCCGTCCAACTGCAGGATCGTGCAGATCTCGTCCCCGCCGCCGAGGACGTCCACCCAGAGGGTGTCGGGGCGGCGGGCGAGGGTGGCGGCGATGGCGCCGATCCGGTCGGGCTTGCAGCGGATGCGCAGGGCCAGCGGGATCACGTCGGGGAAGTGCACGGGGTTGCGCACCGCCGTGGCCCGAAGGGTCCCGTCGCCGAACAGCGGCGCCGCGCGGCGTACGACAGTGCGCTCCGAGATACCGAGCACACGGCCGACGGTGCGCCACGACGCACGCGGTGCGGCCAGCATCGCCGCGGCGATCCGACTGTCCGTCCCATCCAGTCGATGACGCATATTCTCCATATCCCAAGATCCTATGTCCGTCTTCCTCGATTCCGGCGGGCATTTCTGGCTCGGATCTCCGTCCCGGTCGAGAATCGTTTCCAGAGCAGACGAGACGAGAGAGCAGGTGAGCACGATGACCGGTATCGAGCGCACGGTCGTGGACACCGACCGGGGCCGGGTCAGGGGAATCGTGGAGGGCGAGGCGGTCTCCTTCCGCGGCATCCCCTACGCCGCCTCGCCGGTGGGCGAGTTGCGGTTCGCGCCGCCGCGGCCGCACCCGGGCTGGACGGACGTGCGGGACGCGGCACAGGCCGGACCGTCCGTGCCGCAGGCGGCCTCCCGGCTGGAGAAGGTGCAGGGGCCGCGCGTGCCGGACTGGAACGAGGACGGCAGTCTGACCGTCAACGTCTTCGCCCCGCGTGGCGCGTTGACCGACGGTGCGGCCCGTCCGGTGCTCGTCTGGTGGCACGGCGGCGGCTTCACCAGCGGCTCCGGCGGCTGGGACTGGTACGACGGCGGCCGGCCGGCCGCCCTGGGCGACATCGTGGTCGTCACCGCCAACTACCGTGTCGGGCCGCTGGGTTACCTCTACCTGCCGGAGGTCGGCGCGGCCAACCTCGGCCCCCAGGACCAGGCCGCCGTACTGCGCTGGGTGCAGGACAACATCGCCTCCTTCGGCGGAGATCCGCGCACCGTCACCGTCGGCGGGCAGTCCGCCGGGGCCTACTCCGCCTTGATGCTCGCCCTCGACCCCGCGACGAACGGGCCCCTCACCCGGCTGCTGCTGCAGAGCGGCCCCTTCGGCCTGGACCCGCAGGACCCGCACCAGGCCGCCGAGAACGCCGTCGCCTATCTGCGCCTGCTGGGCATCCCGGCCGGCGCGGACACCGCGACGGCCCTGCGCGCGCTGCCGGTCGAGCGGTTGCTGGACGCCTACGGGCGCCTCTCCGCCCAGCTCGCGGCGCCGGGCAAGGCGGCCCCGCCGATGTACCCGGTCCTCGGCGCTCCCGGCGTGCCCCGCACCCGGCAACAAGCGCTCACCGAGGGGGCGTTGGCGGGCAAGCAGCTTCTGATCGGCACCACCCGCGACGAGGCGACGGCCTTCTGCGCCTTCGACCCCCACGTCCAACACCTCACCACCGCCGCCGCCCTGGACCTGCTCACCGAAGAAATCGGCCGGTCGGCCGCCCAGGACCGGTATGGGCAGCACGCCGCGCTCCGCCCGCAGGCGACACCCGCGCAGATCTTCACCGCGGTGCAGACCGACAGCCTCTTTCGCGACACGTCGCTGCAGACCGCCGACCACCACGCGGCGGGCGGCAACACCACCTACGTGTACCAGTTCGACCGCGCACCCGCCGAGGACCCGTACGCCTTGGGCGCCACGCACTGCGCCGAACTGCCCTTCCTGTTCGGCACCTTCGACGCCTTCCCCGACAGCCCCGCTCTCGCCGGGGCCGGCGCCGCCGAGCGTGTCCTGGGCCGTGAATTCGCCACCGCGGTCGCCGAGTTCGTCAGCTCCGGCAAGGCCGCCGGCTGGCCGCCCTACCACCCCGCCGCCGGCGCCCGCGTCCGCCACTTCGGCTGAGCGGGCGGGAGGTCACGCGTCGTCAGCAGGCCGATCGCTCGACACCGCCCCGGATTCCCCACCGTGCCGCGCCCGACGGGAACACCGGGGGCGCCGGGAACCCTGGGAGCCCAGGGAACGCCGAAAGTGCCGGGACCCGCGTGCCGCGCGAGCAGGTCGAGGTGGACGGGACAGTGACATACTGTCGCAGTACTCCCGCAACATTCGCCCACCATGCTGGTCGTTGATCAACGAGCGCCCTCCCGCAGCGGCGGGAGTTCGGGACATCGACGTTCGTGGCGCTTCAGCCCACGCGGGCCCGGGTAGATCTTCCAAGCCGATGCGTGTCGTGCACCTGCCATATGCCACGTCGTCATCGGTCCCGATGTGGTGCCGCACGAGTGGGGAGGGCGATGACACGCATGCGCGTGATCCGACGTACCAGAGGTGTCGCGGTGGCCGCGGCCTTGGCGATGGCCGCCGTGGCGTGCACCGGCGGCGGGGGCGGAGGCGGCCACGGCTCGATCTCCGACGGCCAGCACGCCACCGCCACGAAGCGCCCGGTGAAGAAGGGCGGCACCCTCACGGTCGCGGAGGTGGCGGCGGTACCCGACTTCATCTTCCCGCTGGTCCCGGCGACCAACCAGAACGGCTGGAACGCCAACCTCACCGAGGCGCTGTGGCCGTACCTCGTCTACCCCGGCGACGGCGCCAAGGCGGAGGTGAACAAGGAGAAGAGCCTGTTCACCTCGCTCGACTACTCGAACGGCGACAAGCGGCTGACCATCCACCTCAAGGACTGGAACTGGTCGGACGGAAAGCCCCTCACCAGCCGGGACTTCACCTTCGTCTACAACCTCCTCAAGGCGAACTCCAAGAACTGGGCCGCGCACCTGCCCGGGCTCTTCCCGGACGACGTGGCGAAGGTGGCCACCCCGGACGCCCATACGGTGGTGCTCGACCTCACCCGGGCGTACAACCCGGACTTCTACACCGACGACGTGCTCAGCACGATCCCGCTGCTCCCCCAGCACGCTTGGGACAAGACCTCCGCCACCGGCGCGGTCGGCGACCACGACACGACCACCGCGGGCGCGAAGGCCGTCTACTCCTACCTGCAGAAGGAGGGGGCGAAGATCGGCAGCTTCGCCACCAACCCGCTGTGGCAGGTGGTCGACGGGCCCTGGAAGCTCAAGGAGTTCCGCAGCAACGGCTACTACAGCTACGTGCCCAACCCGGCGTACTCCGGTTCCGCGAAGCCGTCGGTCGACAAGCTCGTCATGCAGCCGTTCACCACCGACACCCCGGAGCTCAACGCGCTGCGCTCCGGCAGCTCCCTCGACGTGGCCGGGCTGCCGCTCAACGACGTCAAGCAGGCGCAGGCGCTGCGCTCCAGCGGCTACTCGATCGCCAGCGTGCCCATCCCCGGCGTCGCCGGCATCCTGCCGAACCTGTACAACGCCAAGGTCGGCACGGTGCTGCGGCAGCTCTACGTCCGCCAGGCCATGCAGTACCTGATCAACGGCCCGCAGATCGTCTCCAAGGTCTACAACGGCTACGCGGACCCGGGCAACGGACCGGTGCCGGTCAAGGCCACCGAGACCTGGGCGACCCCGCTGGAGAAGTCCGGCGGACCGTACCCGTACTCGCCGGACAAGGCGAAGTCCCTGCTCCAGGCGCACGGTTGGAAGGTGGTGCCGGGCGGCACCACGACCTGCCAGAGCCCCGGCACCGGCGCGGCGCAGTGCGGCGCGGGGATCAAGGCGGGCCAGCCGCTGACCTTCCAGATGGTCTACTCCTCCGGCCGCGCCACCACCGAGGAGCAGGAAGCCGCCATCAAGTCCTCCGAGGCGCAGGCGGGCATCACCCTCAACCTCAAGGCGGAGCCGTTCAACACGCTGCTCGGCACCATGGGCGCCTGCACCGCGCAGTCCCACCCGGCGTCCGGCTGCAGCTGGCAGCTGTCGGACTTCGGCTACGAGCCGTACCCGCTCTACCCCAACGGCACCGGCTTCTTCGACACCGGCGGCTCCGGCAACCTCGGCGGCTACTCCGACCCGACCATGGACAAGCTGATCAAGGCCACCGAGTACGGCTCCTCCTCGCAGGCGTTCTCCACCTACGAGGACTACGCCGCCAAGCAACTGCCGTGGCTGTGGGTGCCGTTGCGCAGCAGTCTGCTGGTGTACCGGAGCAAGCTCCAGGGCGTGGTGCCGCTCAACCCGTTCTCCGGCACGGTCGCCTACGAGGACTGGGCGTACACCTCGTGACGGGCGCGGGCCTCGTGGCTGACGTGGGCCTCGTGACGGGCACCCGGTGACGGCCTACCTCCTGCGCCGGACCGGTCAGGCGGTCGTGGTGGTGATCGGCGTGATGGTGGTGACCTTCGCGCTGATCCACCTCGAACCGGGCAGCGCCGCGCGGGCCACGCTCGGCATGCGGGCCAACTCCGAGCGGATCGCGGTCTTCAACGCCGCCAACGGCCTGGACCGGCCGTTGGCGGTCCAGTTCGTGGACTTCGTCAAGCAGGCGGCGCAGGGGAACTTCGGCACGTCGTACTCGCTGCACCAGCCGGTGTCCACGCTGATCGCGCAGCGGCTGCCGCGCGACGCGGTGCTGCTCGGGCTGTCCACCGTGGTCGCCCTGGCCGTCGCGCTGCCGATGGGCATCTACCAGGCCGTCCGGCGGGACCGCGCGGTGGACCACGTGCTCACCGTGGTGTCGTTCGTGCTGTACTCGATGCCGGACTTCTTCTTCGCGCTGCTGCTGGTCGCGCTCTTCTCGGTGCAGCTGCACGTGCTGCCCTCCCAGGCGCCGCAGGCCGAGTCGGTCGCCGGCATCCTGTCCGACCCGCGCGGCCTGGTGCTGCCGGTGGTGACGCTCTCGCTGGTCACCGTGGCCGGGTTCAGCCGGTACATGCGCTCGTCGGCGATCAGCACGCTCGCCCAGGACTACATCCTGGTGGCGCGCGCGAAGGGGCTGCCGGGCCGGCTGGTGCTGAGCCGGCACGTGCTGCGCAACTCCCTGCTGCCGGTGATCACCGTGCTGGGCCTGTCGGCGCCGGCCATCGTCACCGGCGCGGTGATCGCCGAGTCGGTCTTCAACTACCCGGGCATGGGGCTGCTGTTCTACCAGGCCGCCACCGGCAAGGACTATCCGGTCCTGCTCGGCTCGACGCTGGTGGTCGGCGTGGCCACCGTCGTCGGCAGCCTGCTCGCGGACATCGCCTACAGCCTCCTCGACCCTCGGATTCGCTATGACCACTCATGACACCGGGCCGGCCGCGGCCGGCTCACCGGAGGCGGACCCACCGGGAGGCGGTGCGAAGGGGACCGGTGCGCCGCAGGCCGATGCGAAGGGGACCGGTGCGCCCCGAGCCGGTGCGCGTCAGGCGGGTGCGCCGGAGGCCGGCACCCTGGCCGTCCGGCGCGGCTCCGGGCGGCTGTCGGCCGCCGCGTTCCTGCGCAACCCGCGGGCGCTGACCGGGCTGTGCATCGTCGCGGTGGTCGCCGCCTTCTGTTTCATCGGACCCCTGCTGTACCGGACCGACCAGGTCACCGTCCACCTCGACCTCGCCGAACTGCCGCCCGGGGGCGGCCACCCGCTCGGCACCGACGCCTCCGGTTACGACGTGCTCGGCCGGCTGATGGCCGGCGGCCGCTCCTCGCTGGAACTCGGCTTCGCGGTCGCGCTGGCCACCACCGTCATCGGCACCCTGTACGGCGCCTTCGCCGGGTACTTCGGCGGGGTGGTGGACGCGGTGATGATGCGGGCCGTCGACACCTTCCTCGCCATCCCCGGCCTGGTGCTGCTGCTGATCGTGGTCAGCATGTTCACGCCGTCGCTGTGGCTGATCATCGTGGTGATGTCGCTGCTGTCCTGGCTCGCCGCGGCCCGGCTGGTCAGGGGCGAGGTACTGACGCTGCGCACCCGGGAGTTCGTCCAGGCGGCGCGGATGATGGGCGGCACCGGCCGGCGGATCGTGCTGCGCCACCTGGTGCCGAACGCGGCCGGCGTCATCATCGTCAGCGCCACCTTCACCATCGCCGACTCCATCCTCACCCTGTCGACCCTGAGCTTCCTCGGGCTCGGACTGCCGCCGCCGCACGCCGACTGGGGCACGATGCTCACCGGCGGCCTCGACTACCTGTACGACGGGTACTGGTGGCTGGTGTACCCGCCCGCGGTGGTCCTCATCATCACCGTCGTGGCCTTCAACCTGATCGGCGACGCCTTCCACGACGCGCTGGACGTCCGCCTGCAACGCACGTGACCGCTCCGCCGCCGCGCCCGTTCCCGGGCCGGCGGCCGGGGCCGGCGACGAATCGAGGAACGGCATGCCTCCCCTGCTCGACGTCCAGAACCTCACCACCCACATCCGCACCAGTCGCGGTGTCGTCCGGGCGGTGGAGGACGTCTCCTTCCACCTGGAGGCCGGCGAGACGCTGGGCCTGGTCGGCGAGTCCGGCTGCGGCAAGTCCATGACCGGCCTGTCCCTGATGGGCCTGCTGCCGCCCGGTGGCCGGCTGCTGGACGGCTCCTCGGTACGGCTGGACGGCCGCGAGCTGGTCGGGCTGCCCGACCACGAGCTGCGCCGGGTGCGCGGCAACGACATCGCGATGGTCTTCCAGGACCCGATGACCTCCCTGGACCCCACCAAGAGCATCGGCCACCAGGTCGCCGAACCCGTCCTGCTGCACCGCGGCTGCACCCGGGCCGAGGCCGCCGACCGCGCCGCCGAGGTCCTCGGCCTGGTCGGGCTGCCGCACCCGCGCGAACGCCTCGACGACTACCCGCACCAGCTCTCCGGCGGCCTGCGCCAGCGCGTGCTGATCGCCATGGCGCTGGCCAACGAACCGCGGGTGCTCATCGCCGACGAGCCCACCACCGCACTCGACGTCACCATCCAGGCCCAGATCCTCGCCCTGCTCGCCGACCTGCGCACCCGGCTCGGCATGGCGATGATCCTCATCACCCACGACATGGGCGTCACCGCCGGCCACGCCGACCGGGTCAACGTGATGTACGCCGGCCGGATCGCCGAAAGCACCCGCACCGAACGGCTCTTCCGCGGCATGCGCCACCCCTACACCCAGAGCCTGCTGGCCTCGGTGCCGCGGCTCGACCAGGACCCGGACCGGCAACTGCCCACCATCCCCGGGCTGCCGCCCGACCTCACCGACCCGCCGGCCGGCTGCCGCTTCGCCGACCGCTGCTCGTACGCCACCGATCGGTGCCGCACCGACGAGCCGGTGCTCATCGGCACCGCGGAGCACCGGTACGCCTGCTGGCACCCCACCGACGGGCCCCGGCCGGCCGGCGCCACCGCGGTCGTGCCGCGCCCCGCGGCGCCCAAGGCCAAGACCGCCGCCCCCGAGACGAAGCCGGCCGACCCGGACCGGCCGCTGCTCGAAGCGCACGGCCTGGTACGGGAGTTCCCGGTGCACGGGGCCCGGCTGCCCGGGCGCGGCCGGCGGGTGGTGCACGCCGTGTCCGGTGTCTCCTTCACGCTCGGCCACGGCGAGACCTTCGGCCTGGTCGGCGAGTCCGGCTGCGGCAAGACCACGCTCGGCCGCCTGCTGGTCGGCCTGGATCGGCCCGACGCCGGCACGGTCACCCTCGACGGCACCGACTTCGCGAAGGTGCGCGGCCGCGAACTGCGCCGCCGCCGCCGGGATCTCCAGATGGTCTTCCAGGACCCGTTCTCCTCGCTGGACCCGCGCATGCGGGTCGGCGGCATCCTGCGCGAGCCGCTGCGCATCCAGGGCATCGGCACCGCGCGCGAGCAGAAGGCCCGGGTCGCCGAACTACTCGGCGAAGTGGGCCTGCCCGAGCGGGGGCTGGACCTCTTCCCGCACGAGTTCTCCGGCGGCCAGCGCCAACGGGTCGGCCTGGCACGGGCGTTGGCGCTCAATCCGCGGCTGATCGTGGCCGACGAGCCGGTCTCCGCGCTGGACGTCTCGGTGCGGGCCCAGGTGCTCAACCTGATGAAGCGGCTCCAGGCGTCGCACGGCCTGTCGTACGTGGTCATCTCGCACGACCTCGCCGTGGTCCGCTACCTCGCGGACCGGATCGGCGTGATGTACCTCGGCCGGCTGGTGGAGGTCGGCAGCGCCGACGACATCCACCTGCGCGCCGCCCACCCCTACACCGCGGGCCTGCTGGAGGCCGTCCCGGTGCCGGACCCGGCGACCGAGCGCGCCAAGCAAGGCGCCGCGATCACCGGCGAACTGCCCAGCCCCGCCGCCCCGCCGTCCGGCTGCCGCTTCCGCACCCGGTGCCCGCTGGCCACCGATCTGTGCGCGGCCGAGGAGCCCGCGCTGCGCTCCTTCGGCCCCGGCCACACCGCGGCCTGCCACTTCCCGCTCCAGCAGCCGGTCCCCGAGGGGACGGTGCCCGCACCCGTCTGACCGCCCACCGTCCCGGCCGGGCCGCGAACCAGGGCTCCGGGCAGCCACGGGCAGAGCCGAGGCGGCTACGGGCGCCAGGTGTACCGCGGGGTGAAGCCGAGCAGTTCGCGGCTGCGGGCCAGGGCGAAGGGGACGGCGAAACCGTCGAGGGGCGTGTCGTGGCGGGCGGTGGGGTGGTAGCGGCGCAGCAGTTCCGCGGTCGGTTCCAGGGCGGTGGTGTCGGGCGCGGCGACGTTGATCACCGGGTGCCCCTCGACCGGTGCGGTGAGCGCGGCACCGATCGCGCGGGCGGCGTCGCGGGTGTCCAGCCACCCCCACAGCGAACCGCGGTCGACGCCGGGGTCGCGGTGCACCGCGGCCAGGTGGCCGCGCAGCCGTTCGCCGGTGCCGAGGAAGGGGAAGCGCAGCGAGACGAGGGTGCCGCCGTACCGGCGGGCGGTGGTGGCGGCGATGGTCTCGCTGACGTACTTCGACAGGCCGTACACGTCGTCGCCGACGTAGGGGTGGTCCTCGGTGACGGGCACGAAGCGGGGTGACGCGTCGTGCGCGGAGAACGCCAGCCCCAGCGCGGACAGGCTGGAGATGTTGACGGCGCGGCGGACACCCGCGCGGCCGGCGGCGTCCAGGACCAGGTAGGCGGCCCGGACGTTGTTGCCGAAGACCTCGTCGTGGGGCGCGGCTTCCGGTGAGGGCAGCGCGGCGGCGTGCACGACGGCGTCGACGCCGTCGAGGAGTCCGGTCAGCCGGGTGTGGTCGAGCAGGTCCCCACCGGCGACCTCGTCGGCGGTCGCGGGGTCCGGGGCGGTGCGGTCGTGGGCCCGTACGGTGTGCCCCGACTCCCGCAGGTGCGTGACGACTTCGCGGCCGAGCAGGCCGCCCGCGCCGGTGACCAGAACCTTCACGGTGGCTTCTTCCTTTGGGTGGCGCCGACGGTCACACCGCCCGTGGACCGGACGAATGTTGTGTTCTTGCGCGATGACAAAAGCAATATGACGTTGCCGTGCGGGAAACGTAACATGATCCCGTCCGCTCGCTCTATCCGCGAACAGGGGAATCCCCATGACCGGTTCAGGCCCCGACCGCCTGCTCGACGACTCCGGCGCGCTCCCGCAGGCCGCGCCGCCCTGGCCGGGCCGGGACCGGCTGCGGGTCACCGCGGTCCGCGCGATCGTCACGGCGCCGGAGGGCATGCCACTGGTCGTCGTCCGCGTCGACACCTCGGAGCCGGGCCTGTACGGGCTGGGCTGCGCGACCTTCACCCAGCGGTACGCCGCGGTCGTCGCCGCCGTCGAGGAGCACGTCGGCCCGCTCGTGGTCGGGCGGCACCCGGCCGACATCGAGGACATCACCCGCATGATCCACTACTCGTCGTACTGGCGCGGCGGCCCGGTGCTGGGCAACGCGCTGTCCGGGGTGGACCAGGCGCTGTGGGACATCGCGGGCAAGCGCGCCGGGATGCCGGTGTACGAACTGCTCGGCGGGCGCAGCCGATCCGCCGTCGAGGTGTACTCGCACGCGGCGGGCGGCACCGTCGAGGAGACGCTCGCCGAGGCCGAGGAGCTGCTGGCGCGGGGCTACCGCCATGTGCGGCTCCAGGTCGGCGGCCCGGGGCTGGGGACGTACGGCGCGCCCGGCACCCGCGGCGGCTATCCGCGCTCGCCGCACCCGGACGGCTGGGACGTGGCGCAGTACCTGCGGGCCACGCCGGAGCTCTTCGCGGCGGCGCGGGAGCGGCTGGGGGCGGAGGTGAGCCTGATGCACGACGTGCACAGCCGGCTGACCCCGAAGCAGGCGGTGGTCCTCGCCCGCGAACTGGAGCCGTACCGGCTGTCGTTCCTGGAGGACGTGATCGCTCCGGAGTACTACGACCGGCTGCCGGAGGTGCGCGCCGCGTCGCCGGTGCCGATCGCGGTCGGCGAGCAGATCGGCAACGTCACGGACGCGGCGCGGCTGATCAAGGACGGCGGGATCGACCTGCTGCGGCTGCACACCTCCGCGGTCGGCGGCCTGACCCCGACCCGCAAACTCGTCGCGCTGGCCGAACTGCTCGGCGTGCGCACCGCGTTCCACTCCCCCGGCGACATCTCCCCGGTCGGCGTGGCGGCGAACCTGGCGGTCGACATCTCCACTCCGGCCTTCGGCTACCAGGAGTCGCACACCTACAACGACGCAACCCACGAGGTCTTCCCGGGCACCCCGGTGGTGCGCGAGGGCCACCTCGCGCCCTCCGACGCGCCGGGCTGGGGCGTCGACCTCGACGAGAAGGCCGCGGTCCGCTTCCCGCCGACGAAGTTCCTGCACGAGCGCTGGGCGACCGGCGTCCGCCACCCGGACGGCAGCCTGAACGCGCCCTGAGCACACCCTCGACGCGCCTTGTGCGGAGTGGAATCGGCCACGGGTCGTCTGCCCCGACCCCGTGGCCGGAGCCGTGTCCGCGCTCGCCCGCGGCCGCGCCACGGGCGCCGGTCAGAGGTCCTGCGGGGTGAGCCGGCCGGCGGGGGGCTGCTCGCGGTGCAGCCGCAGGGCCACGCCGACCGGCTCGACCGTGTCCAGGGCGGGCACGTCCGCGAGCGGCACCCAGGCGGCGCGGTCGGTGGAGCCGCCCACCTCGTCCCGCAGCTCGCCGCCGATGACGTGGACGCGGTAGATGATCCGCATCCCCTGGAAGTCGTCGACGACTCCCGAGTCGAGGACGCGGCTGCGGTGGAAGGAGTCGATGCCGAGCAGCCGGTCGACGACGACCTGGTAGCCGGTCTCCTCCTCGACCTCGCGGACGACCGCGTCGAGCGGGTCCTCGCCGTGTTCGAGGCCGCCGCCCGGCATCGTCCAGCCCGCCGGGTACGGTCCGAACGCGACCACGTGCGACAGCAGGAGCTGCTCGTCGCGCACGCACACCCCGTACGCGGCCACCCGCAGCCTGCGCTGCACCTGCCGCTCCGGCTCGTCCCCGCTTCCGCGCCCGTCGTCCGCCCGCGCCGCCGATCCCGCCACCGTCATCGTCCGTCCTCCGCCCGTGCGTTGCGCCGTCGCCACGTCAAAGGGGCGATCCTCGCACAGGGTTGGGCGGCGCCGCCGCCGGATTTCAGCGGTCGAGGGCCGGCGACGCACCGGACGGCGCCGCGGCCCGGTGGTCGGTGGCGCCGTCGCACCGCACCACCAGGGCGGCGATGTCGTCGTCGAGCGCGCCCTCGCTGAAGCTCAGGAGCTGCTGGTGCAGCAGGGCGAGCAGGTGCGGCGGGGACACCGCGGTCTGCTGGGCGATCCACTCGGGCAGCGGGAAGAACCGGCCGTCGCGGTCACGGGTCTCGGTGACGCCGTCGGTGTAGAACAGCAGCCGGTCGCCGGGGGCGAGCGCGACGGTGTCGAGGGTGTACTCCCCGCCGATCAGCGCGGCCATGTTCAGCGGCGGGGACGGCGCCGACGGGTCGAGCACGCGGGTGCGGCCCCCGCCCGGGCTCCCGGAGCCGCCGGCGCCGCTGCCGCCACTGCCCCCGCTCAGCAACAACGGTGACGGATGGCCGCAGTTGAGCAGCGTGACCTCGCGCCGGGCCGGCCGGACCTCGGCGAAGATCGCGGTGGCGAACCCCTCGCCCGCGTCCGGCGAGGTGCTGGTGTCGTTGTAGCGGTTGACGCTCTTCTCCAGCCGGCGGGCGAGCCGGGCCAGGTCGGGTTCGTCGTAGGCGGCCTCGCGGAAGCCGTTGGCGATGGCGCTGGCCACCCCGACCGCCGACAGGCCCTTGCCGCGCACGTCGCCGAGCAGGACCCGTACGCCGTGCGGGCTGTCGACGGCCGCGAAGAAGTCCCCGCCGATCCGGGCCTCCTCGGCGGCGGCCAGGTACAGCGTCTCGATGCCGACGCCGCCGAGCAGGCGCGGCACCGGCCGCAGCACCACGGCCTGGGCCGCGTCGGCGACCGAGCGGACCTGGGTCAGCGTGCGCTCCCGCTGCAACCGCACATGGGCGGCGTACGCGGCGGCGGCGGTGACGGCGGCGAGCGCGACCGCGGTGAAGGCGGTCGCGGGCTCGTCGAAGGCGAGTTGGATGGCGAACATCGCGGCCAGCGTCAGCACGCCGAGCAGCACGGTGGCGGTGACCGACCACATCGACGCGGCCAGCGCGGGCGCGGCGGGCAGCAGCCGGCTCACCGCGAAGTCCTTCGGCGTGGCCACCGCGAGCGCCCCGATGACGACGGTCAGCAGCAGCGGCGACCACTGGGCGAGGCCGCGCCGCCGGCTGCCGGGCGCCCGGGAGCGGCGGCTTCGGTGAGGGATCGTCACGTAGGCGAGCGTATCGCCATGTTCGTCCTTTCCTACGGTAGTACGGCGCCGGACGGTCGGTGGTGCCGCCCGGCCCCGTGGCACGCCGCGCCCGTGCCGCGCCGTACCGCCGGGTCGGCGCGGTCCCGGCGCGGCCGGCTGGGATGCTGGCGGCCGGACCGCCCGCGACGGGGCGGCGGGAGAGGAAGGCGGTGCGGCCCGTGCGGGCTGTGGTGTTCGAGGAGTTCGGGCGGCTCGCCGAGGTCCGGGAGGTGGCCGACCCCGAACCGCCGCCGGGCGGTGCGGTGGTGCGCGTGGCGGCGACGGGGCTGTGCCGCAGCGACTGGCACGCGTGGCAGGGCCACGACGACTCGGTGACGCTGCCGCACGTGCCGGGCCACGAGTTCGCCGGCGAGGTGGTCGCGGTCGGCGCCGGGGTGCGGGGCGTGCGCGCGGGGGCGCGGGTGACGGCGCCGTTCGTCCACGCGTGCGGCCGGTGCGCGGCCTGCGCGCGCGGCGACCAGCAGGTGTGCGAGCGGCAGGAGCAGCCCGGCTTCACCTACTGGGGCTCGTACGCGGACCTGGTGGTGGTGCGGCGCGCCGAGGTGAACCTCGTGGAGTTGCCGGAGGGGTTGCCGTACACCACCGCGGCGGCGCTCGGCTGCCGGTTCGCGACCGCGTACCGGGCGGTGGTGGCGCAGGGCCGGGTGCGGCAGGGCGAGTGGGTGGCCGTGCACGGCTGCGGCGGGTTGGGGCTGTCCGCGGTGATGGTCGCGGTGGCGGGCGGGGCCCGGGTGGTGGCGGTCGACCCGTCGCCGGAGGCGCTGTGGCTGGCCGGGTCGATCGGTGCGGCGGTGTGCCTGGCGCCCGAGCCGACCGCGGACGCCACCGCCGCCGCGGTCCGGGAGGTGACCGGCGGCGGCGCGCACGTGTCGCTGGACGCGCTCGGTTCCGCGGTGACGTGTGCCGCCTCGGTGGCCGGGCTGCGGGCCCGCGGCCGCCATGTGCAGGTGGGACTGCTGGCGGCGGGCGCCGTCGAGGTGCCGATGGGCCGGGTGCTCGCCTTGGAGCTGGAGTTGCTGGGCAGCCACGGGATGGCCGCGCACGCCTACCCGGAGCTGCTGCGGCAGGTGTCGGCGGGGGTGCTGCGGCCCGACCTGCTGGTCCGCTCGCAGATCGGTCTGCCGGAGGCGCCCGGGGCGCTGGCGGCGATGAGCGACGGGTCGCCCACGGGCATGACGGTGATCCTCCCCGAGGGAACCGGCGACGGCGCCACCGGCTGAACCCGGACCGGCGCCGCGGGCCCGATTCCCTTGCCCCGCACGGCGTGCCGGTACCGTACGATCCCCCGCATGGGTGACGTGATCAAGGGCGTACGGCTGCTCGTCGACGGCCAGCGCTGGGTGCTGCGGCACCGCCGTGACTGGCGGTTCGGCATGATCCCGGCGCTGATCACGCTGGTCGGATACGTCGTCGCGCTGGTCGCGCTCGTGCTGTGGGCCGGGGACCTGGTGGACTGGGCGACGCCGTTCGCCGACCACTGGGCGTCGCCGTGGTCCGGCGCGTTCCGCGGTGTGCTGACCGCGATGCTCTTCGGGGGCGGCCTGCTGCTGTCGGTGATCTCCTTCACCGCGGTGACGCTGCTGGTCGGCGACCCCTTCTACGAGGCGCTGTCGGCGCGCGTGGAGCGGAGCGAGGGCGACTGCCCCGAAGCCCCCGAGCGGCCGCTGTGGCGCGAGGTGTGGGTCGCCGTGCGCGACGGTGTCCGGGTGCTGCTGTGGGCGGTGGCCTTCGGGGTCGTGCTGTTCGCGGCCGGGTTCATCCCGGTGGCCGGGCAGACGGCGGTGCCCGCGGTCGGTTTCTGCGTGTCCGGCTTCTTCCTCGCCCTGGAGCTGTGCACGGTGGCGTGCGAGCGGCGCGATGTCGATCTCACCGCGCGCACGCGCCTGCTGCGGCGCCGTCTGCCGCTGGTGCTCGGCTTCGGGGTGCCGCTGGCGGTGGTCTTCCTGGTGCCGTTCGTCGCGGTGGTCCTGATGCCCGGCGCGGTGGCGGGCGCGACGCTCCTGGTCCGCGAACTCCTCCCGCCGCCCCCGCGCCCCGACCCCGAGCCGCACCCGGAGCCCGAACCCGGCCGGCTCGGCACCGCGCCCCCGCACGAGCCCTGGCCGCACCCGACCGAGCGGTCCGGCGGCGCGGGCGGAAGTGCCGGCGGAGGTGCGGGGGCGTAACCCGCCCGAAGGGCACGCGCCGCACGCGGTCCGGTGCCGGCCAAGACCGTCAACAGGGGCCGCCCGGCAGGAGTGTTGACGCCTGGCAGGGCGTTCCCGCTGATCGCCGTGCCGCCGGGCACAGCGGCCGGGCTCGCGGCGGCGCTACGTCACCCGCTGGAGCGCGACCATCGCGATGTCGTCGCCGAGCCCGGACGCGGAGTACCGCAGCAGGTCGGCGCGGATGTCCTCCAGCAGCGCCTCGGGGGTGTCGCGGGTCCAGTCGGCCAGGCGGTCCGCGAGCGGGTAGAAGGCGCCGCCGGCGTCGCGGGCCTCGATGACGCCGTCGGTGTAGAGCAGCAGGATGTCGCCGAGCGCCAGGTCGTGGGTGTCGATGTGCTGGTCGGGCCGGGCCAGGTCGCCGAGCCCGAGCGGCAGGTCGGGCAACTCGGGGAAGAGCTGGTGCACGGTGTCGCTGCGGATGAGCAGCGGCGGCGGGTGCCCGCAGTTCGCGATCCGCACGCCGGAGCCGTCCGCGGCGATGTCGACGACGACCGCGGTGACGAACCGCTCCAGGTAGTCGGACTCGCCGGGCACGTGCGGCCGGGTGTCCGGTGCGCACAGGTCGGCGTCGTCCTCCAGGTCGATCAGGTCGGCGCGCAGCCCCCGGTCGAGGAAGCCGGGCAGCGCCGGCAGCGAGACGCGGGCGCGTACCGACCGGCGGAACGCGCTCAGCAGCAGGCCCGCGACCTCGACGGCGGCCAGGCCCTTGCCCTGCACGTCGCCGACGAGCACCCGGGTGCCGCCGCGGTCGCTCACCCCTGCCGCGTACAGGTCGCCGCCGATCGCCGCCTCCTCGTCGGCGGCGAGGTACATCGAGGAGATCGTCACCGGGCCGAGCCGGTCCGGCAGCGGGCGCAGCACGGCCCGCTGGCTGACCTCCGCGACCTTTCTGGCCTGGGCCAGCTGGTGCTCGCGGCGCTGGCGGGTCCGGGCGGCGAGCACGGAGGCGACGCCGACCAGGACGGCGGTCACCATCACCACCGGGAAGTTGGTGGGGTCGAGAGCGCCGTTGTCCGCGGCGGCCCAGGTGATCGCGCCGAGAGTGAGGGTGGCGAGCACCAGCACCGCGATCGGGCCGAGGAACACCGCGGAGAGCGCCGGCACGGCGACCATCAGGCCGCCGATGCGGATGGAGCGGCCACCGGCGAGGTCGACGCCGAGCAGGAGGGCCAGCGCAGCCAGCGCGAGGGCGAGGCGGATCGGTGGGGACCGGAAGGCCCGCCCACCGACCGGCTGCCTGCCGGCGCCGCTCGACTCCATGTCACCAACCTAACTCCGGGGCCCGCACACTTCTCGTCCGAGCAGCGTCGATACGGCCTTCCCGTTCCTCCGGGAAACGGTTCCGAGCCGTCTCCGGCCGTCGCTCGGGCCCGCCCCGGCCCCCTCCCGGGCACCGCCCTGACCGTTCAGGGGCGCCAATGTCACCGGGCGGTGAGGACCAGGAGGGCCTGGTCGTCGTCCGTGGGGACGCCGGCGGTGTGCTGGGTGACAGCGCTGATCACACTGCCGAGGACCTCGTGCGCGGCGACCGGCCGGCCTCGGGCCAGCGCGCGGGTGATGCCGGCCTCGCCGAACTGCCGCCCGGTCGAGTCGCGGGACTCGGTGATGCCGTCGGTGCTCAGCACCAGGGACTCGCCGGTGTGCAGCCGCAACGTGGCCGCCTCGGGCACGGCCTCGGCGAACGCGCCGAGCAGCATCCCCTCGCTGCTGACGGTCGCGGGCAGGCGGCCGGGCCGGTGGTGCACCGGCATGAGGTGCCCGGCCCTGACCAGGTCGATGTCGAGCCGGTCGCCGCGCGGCAGCAGATGGCCGTAGACGAGGGTGACGAAGTCGCCGCCGGTGCCGGGGACCCGTTCGAGCAGCGCGGTGTTGATCGCGCCGGCCACGGCCACGGGGTCGGCGAGCAGCGGGGCGACGGCGCGCGCGGTGTGCCGGACGAGCGCGGTGATGGTGGCGGCCGGCGCGCCGCGCCCGCACACGTCGCCGATCATGAAGGCCCAGCGGTCGCCGGGCAGCGGGAACACGTCGTAGAAGTCGCCGCCGATGTCGAGGCCCTCGCCGGCCGGACGGTAGTACGCCGCCAGTTCGCCGCCGGGCAGTTCGGGCATGTCGGACAGCAGCAGGCCGGCCTGGAGGTCGTGCGCGAGCCGGGCCCGGTCGTGGTACTGGCGGGCGTTGCGGGCGACGGTGGAGGCGCGGTGGGCCAGTTCCTCGGCGAGGGCGACCCGGCGCCAGTCGAGCGGGTGGTCGCCGGTGGTGAGCAGGGTCAGGGTGCCGTAGCCGCTGCCGCGCTCGCGCAGCGGGATGCGTACGTGGCCGGTGACGTCGAGCGCGTCCCAGGGGCCGGGGGTGTCGGGGGCGCCGCGGGCGATCCTGGTGGTGTCGGGGGCGCCGGGCAGGTCGGCGCCGTCGACGTACGCGGCGAGCACTTGCTGCTGGCGCGGCTCCTGGGCGTGCGCGGCGACCCTGCGCATCCGCCCGTCGGAGACCGCGTCGATCACGCACACCGGGGCGAGGTCGGGCACGCACAGCCGGGCGAGGTGCTGGAGGGTCTGTTCGTAGTCCAGGTCGCGGCCGAGCGCGGTGCCGGCCTCCAGCAGGAACGCCAGGTCCTCCCGGGCGGCCTTCTCCTTGGCCTCGGCGACGGCTCTGGCCTCCTCGGCGCGGTGGCGCTCGACGGCGAGGGCGGCGATCCGGGCGAAGGCGGCACTGAGCGCGCGGTCGGATGCCCGCGGGGCGCGCGGGGCGCGGTGGTACATCGCGAAGGTGCCCAGCAGCTGGCCGCCGGCGGAGATGATCGGGGTGGACCAGCACGCGGCGAGCCCGGCGCGGGCGGCCAGCTCGCGGTAGCCCTCCCAGGAGGGGTCGGTGGCGATCTCGGTGACGACGACGGGCCGGCGCCGGTGCGCGGCGGTGCCGCACGAGCCCATGCCCTCCCCGGTGGCGAGGCCGTCGATCGCCTCGTTGTAGAAGTCGGGCAGGCTGGGCGCGGCGCCGTGCCGCAGGTGCAGGCCGTCGGGGTCGGCGAGCAGCACGGAGGCGATCACCCCGGGCGACAGCTCCTCGATGACCCGGGTCATGCCCTCCAGGACCTCGCGCACCGGCGCGTGCCGGGCGATCTGCTCCAGCAGCGCGCGCTGCTCGGCGGCGAGCGCCTGGGCGTGCTTGACCGGGGTGATGTCGACGCCGAGCAGCCGCACCCCGCGGACCTGGCCGGAGCTCGCGTGGCGGGGCTCGACGGTGAGGTCGAAGTACGCCTCGTGGCGGTGGCCGCCGACGTCGAGACGGAGCAGGATGTCCTGGCCGGAGTAGGGGCGGCCGGTGCGGTAGACCTCGTCCAGGAGCGCGGTCAGGGCCTGGTCGGCGAGCTCGGGCACGCTGTCGGCGAGCGGGCGGCCGAGGGCGCCTGCGTCGGTGCCGAGCACGTCGTGGAAGGCGGGGTTGGCGCCCCGCAGGGTGTGGTCGGGGCCGTCGAACTGTGCGAACACGGCGGTGGAGCGGCCGAACGGGCTGTCCGGCTCGGGGTCGCCGCCGTCCAGGGCGCCGTGAGCGGTCATCGTCCTCGGCTCCCCTCGCTGAGGTGCACACGCTGGAACCACACGCTGCACTTCACTGTCCCATAGTTGGCGAATGATGGTAAATGCCAGGTTTGTGCATGGCGGTGAAATTCGGCGGCACCGGCCGGGCCGGTGCTGTTACCGTCGAGGCATGAAGGTCACGCCACTCACTACCTCCGCGACCGCGCGAGCGACCAGCTCGCCGGTTGCCGCCGCCTGACCTCACCCCACTCCCCCGGCGACCGGAAACGGTCCGCCGGGTGCGCGTGGCTCGCGCTCCTTCTTCCTCGCAGCCCTCCGGCGGCCGCTTTCCGCTCGCCCGCCCCGGAAAGGCTCCCGCCATGGACAGCGAGCAGACCGTCCGCACCTTCCTCGACTTCTTCCGCGACCGCGGCCACCATGTGCTGCCCGGTGCCTCGCTGGTGCGGCCGCCCGGCGACCCGGTGCTGTTCACCACCTCGGGCATGCACCCGCTCACCCCGTATCTCACCGGCCGCCCGCACCCGGCCGGGGTGCGCCTCGCCGACGTGCAGCGCTGCCTGCGCACCACCGACCTGGACGAGGTCGGCGACGCCACCCACCTGACCGCCTTCCAGATGCTCGGCTCCTGGTCCCTGGGCGACTACGACAGCGCCCGCAGCATCGCCTGGGCCCACGAGTTGCTGGTCGACGGCTACGGCATCCCGCCCGCCCGGCTGCACGCCACCGTCTTCGGCGGCGACACCGGCCACCCCGGCGACGGGTTCGGACCCGACACGGGGGCCGAGCGCGCCTGGGGGGAGCTGGGTGTGCCGGTGGAGCGGCTCGGCCCGGACAACTGGTGGACCAACGGCCCTACCGGCCCGTGCGGTCCCGACTCGGAGATCTTCGTCTGGACCGGCGACGGCGAACCGGCCGGCACCCCCGGCACCGATCCGCGCTGGGTGGAGGTCTGGAACCACGTCTCGATGCGCTGGCAGCGCCAGGGCGACGGCACCCTGTGTCCGTTGCCGCGTGGCAGCGTGGACACCGGCATGGGCCTGGAGCGGCTAGTGACGATCCTGCAGGGCAAGCCGTCGGTCTACGACTCGGACGTCTTCGACGCCTGGCGCGAGGTGCTGCCCGGACTGTGGGCCGGCGACCTGGCCACGCACCGGATCGTCGCCGACCACCTGCGCTCGGCCGCCGTGCTGGTGGCCGACGGGGTACGGCCGGCCGCCACCGGGCACGGGTACGTCCTGCGGCGGCTGGTCCGCCGGGTGCTGACGCTGCTGTGGCGCGACGACCCGGACCGTACCCTCGGCGACCTGCCGCCGGAGCCGGTCGAGGTCGCGCTGCGCCACTTCGGCCTGCGCCCGCAGGGTACGCGGCAGAGCCCGCAGCACCGCCCCGGGGTGCGCGAGGTGCTGCTCGGCGAGGAGCGGCGGTTCGCCTCCCAGCTGGAGCGGGGCCGGCGGGTGCTGTCCCAGCGCCGCTTCGCCGGGCCGCTCGGCGAGGACGACTACGCCTACCTGCACGACACGCACGGGCTGCCCCGCGACCTGGTCACGGCCCTGCGCGCCGAGCCCGGTCGGTAGGCGGGGCGAGCCGCCAGGCGGCCGGGCTCGGCACGCAGAACGTCACCGGCGGCCGGCCCCCGAACGTAAGGCGCCCCCGCCGCGGGTGTTCCGCTGCGGGGGCGCCTTACGCCTGTATGGGTCAGGCGGAGGGCCGTACAGATGAGCGCGGGTGGCTCACTGGAGGGTCTTGACCGTGCCGGACTCGGTGATGACGACCTTCGCGCTGGGGGTGCCGCTGCGCGAGCCCTTGCCCTCGATCTGCTTGACCAGGTCCTGGCCCTCGACGACCTCGCCGAACACGACGTGCTTGCCGTCCAGCCACGACGTCACCACGGTGGTGACGAAGAACTGCGAGCCGTTGCTGTTCGGGCCCGCGTTGGCCATGGACAGCAGAAACGGGCGGTCGTGGCGGAGCTGGAAGTTCTCGTCCTCGAACTTGTTGCCGTAGATGCTCTTGCCGCCGCGGCCGTCACCGCTGGTGAAGTCGCCGCCCTGGAGCATGAACTCCGGGATGACACGGTGGAAGGCGGAGCCCGCGTATCCGAAGCCCTGCTCGCCGGTGGCCAGCTCACGGAAGTTGCGGGCGGTCTTCGGCACGACGTCGTCGAACAGGCGGAAGACGATCCGCCCGGCGGGCGCACCGTCGATGGAGATGTCGAAGTAGACGTTGTCCTTGTTGTCCATGGGCTCCATCCTGACATCTCCGCCGCCCGCCCCGGCACAGGGGGCGGCCCGGGCGCCCGCTTTCCGTCCCCTTTCGGACGATCACGTCCGGTCTCCCGTCGATGGCGGGACCTGTCGCCGTGCCACAAGGTGGAGCGGAACGGTCCTCCCAGGAGCGGGTGAGGAGAGCTGATGGCGGTCACGGCCCACAGCGGCGGGCGATCGAAGAACCTCGTGCTGGCCGCGATGATCTTCGCCGTGGCGATGACCTTCATCGACCAGACGATCGTGTCGATCGCCGTCCCGGAGATCCAGAACGAGCTGAAGCTGTCCAGCACCGGTGTGCAGTGGGCGGTCAACGCCTACCTGCTGTCGCTGGCCGCGTTCTTCGCCTACGGCGGGCGGCTCGCCGACACCCTCGGGCACCGGCGGGTGGTGGTGATGGGTGTGCTGATCTTCGCCACCTCGTCGCTGCTGTGCGGGCTCACCCCGAAGGGCGCCGTGGCGCAGACCTGGATCGTGGCGTTCCGGGCGGTGCAGGGCTTCGGCGGCGCGCTGATGTTCCCGGCGGCGCTGGGCATCGTGGTGCAGACGTTCGCGCTGCGCGAGCGCGGGAAGGCGCTGGCACTGTTCTTCGGCATCGCGGGCGGGCTGACGGCAATCGGCCCGATCCTCGGCGGCTGGCTGACCGAGTGGACCTGGCGGTCCATCTTCTGGGTGAACATCCCGGTCGCGGTGATCGCGCTGGTGCTGATCTCGCGGTCGAAGCCGGTCACCGAGCACCGTCCCGCCCCGATGGACTACCGCGGGCTGGCGCTGATCGTGACCGGTATCGGGCTGAGCGTCTTCGGCTTCCAGCAGTCCCAGATCTGGCACTGGTCCAATCCGGGCATCTGGGTGTGCATCGTGGTCGGCGTGGCGCTGCTGGTGGTCTTCCACCGGCTGGAGCTGCGCACCTCCTCCCCGCTGATCCAGGTACGGATCTTCGCCAACCGGGCCTTCGCGGTGGAGAACCTGGTGCTCGGCATCGCGATGCTGGTGTTCATCCCGTACTTCTTCTTCGCCAGCGAGTACGCGCAGATCTCGCTCGGCAAGTCCGCGTCCGGCGCCGGGCTGTACCTGCTCTACTTCTTCATCGGCTTCGTGATCGCCTCGCAGTTCGGCGGGCGGATGCTGGACCGCGGCGGCGCCAAGCGCCCGGTGGTGCTGGGCTGCGCACTGTGCGCGGTGGGCTTCTACCTGCTCGCGGGCAAGGTCACCGACCTCGATTTCGGCGACCAGGAGTGGTACATCGTGATCGCCGGCGCCGGGATGGGCCTCATGCTCACCCCGGCGAGCACCGACGCGGTGAACCGGGCCTCCCGGCTGTCCTACGGGGAGGCCACCGGCATCACCCAGACCGTGCGGAACTACTCCGCGAGCCTGGGCCTGGCGGTGCTCGGCACGATCTCGGTGGCCCGCTTCGAGTCCCATCTGCGCTCCTCGCTGGTGGGCCAGGGGGTGCCCGCCGCGCAGGCGGGTTCCGAGGCGCACCACCTCTCCCAGGCCCACCGCTCCACCCAGGGCAACTCGACCATCCCGCACTTCGTCCGCCTCGACTTCGCGTACTCCACCAGGACGGTCTTCTACGTGATGGCCGGGATCATGGCCGCGGCGGCGCTCGCGGCGTGGCTGGGGCTGCAGCGCGGCGTCCAGGAGGTCGACGAGGGTGAGGCCGCCGGTACGACCCCGGGCAGCGGGGGCTCGGGCGGCGGGGGCTCGGGCGACGGGTCCTCGGGCGGTACGGCGCAGGGGCCGCGCGAGCCGGGTGCCGAGAAGGACGGGCCGGGGTCGCCGTGAGCGGAGGAGCCGGCGGGCGGGCGCCCTGCCGCGGTCAGCGGGTGCCGTCGCCCGCGGTGCGCCCCGGTTCCCACACCGCGCAGTCGTGCGCGAACAGCACCCGGCGCGGGTCGAAGTCGGCGAGCCGGGCCAGCCAGGGGCGATAGGGCAACGGCGCTTCCACACCGTCGAGTTCAGCCTGCCGGGCCAGGTGGTCGGCGGTGAAGTCCGTGGCGAAGTCGTGTGCCTGCCCGGCCAGGATCACGGTGCCGTCGCGGCGCTGGACCACGAGGGACTGGTGCCCCTCGGTGTGGCCGGGGGTCGGCACGATCCGCACCCCGGGCCAGACCTCGGCCTCGCCGGTGAACTCCTCATAGCGGACGCCGGGGAAGTCGACCAGCTCGCCGAAGGTGTAGCCCTCCTGGCGGGCGGCGGCCAGCTCCGTCCGCTGCACGAGGACCGGGGTGCCGCCCAGCAGCCGGTTGCCGCCGCAGTGGTCGAAGTGCAGGTGGCAGTTGGCGACCAGCGCGATGTCCGCGAGGCGGACCCCCGCGTCCGCGAGCGCGTCCGCCAACTCCCGCCGCCGGGGCCGGTAGTGGGCCTCGGTCTCGGGGTCGGCGGCACCGATGCCGGTGTCGAACAGCAGCAGCCCGGCCTCGTGCCGGACCAGGTACGCGAGCACGGGTTCGACCCGCGGCTGCGTGCCGCCGGTCTCGACGGCGGGCCGGACGATGTAGCCGAGGTCGAGGCGGCGGACCGCCGTGTCGTCGCTCATCGGACCATGATGCCGCGCGCCGCCGGCGCACCCGGGCCCGTCCGCGAGCAGCGAACACGGCGTGCCGGATGCCACCTGCCGGGTGCCGCGTCATGCGTACCGCGTGCCGCGCGCCACGTACCGGATGTCCAGGGCCGCGCATCGCGGACGTCGGCGGGCTGTCCTGTTCGCGGCATGGATTGGCGGGTCGCAGGCAGCAGGACGGCAGGGGGGCGGTCTACCGTCGGGGTATGCCGATGAACGCAGCGCACCGGAGACTGTGCAGTTCGCGGAAGTGGGCGCGGACCACCGAGGAGCAGATCCTGCCCTGGGCCCTGGAGGACGTCGAGTTGGGCACCGACGTGCTGGAGCTGGGGCCCGGTTACGGGGCCAACCTGCGGGTGCTGGTGGAGCGCGTGCCCCGCCTGACGGCGGTCGAGATCGACGACTCCACCGCGCGGCTGCTGGAGCGGGACTACGGCGGGCGGGCGCGGATCGTGCACGCCGACGCGTCGGAGATGCCGCTGCCGGACCGGGCGTTCTCGGCGGTGGTCTGCTTCACGATGCTGCACCACGTGCCGACCCCGGCGCTCCAGGACCGGATCTTCGCCGAGGCCCTCCGGGTGCTGCGGCCCGGCGGGGTGTTCGCCGGCAGCGACAGCCAACCCGGCCTGCGCTTCCGGCTGTTGCACATCGGCGACACCATGAACACGCTGGTCCCCGACCGGCTGCCGGCCCGGCTCGGCGCCGCCGGGTTCACCGACGTGGAGGTGCGGCAGGACGCCCGCGGCAGCCGGGTCCGCTTCCGCGCCCGCCGTCCGGGAGGACCCGCTTGACGCCGACCAGGCATCGGTAGCGCTCGCGCGCGGCGAAGTCGGCCGCGCTCCACACGGCGGGCAGCCCGACCTCAGCGCAGAGGTGGAGGACCCGGCCGTCATCGGTCCCCACGCCGAGGTGGGCGCCGTACGCGTCGTCCACGGCGTTGAAGAGGAGCAGGTCGAGGGGGCGGGCGACCGGGACCCGCACGGTGGCCCGTACATCGTCCCACAGCTCGGCGGAGCGCAGCGCGGGCGGGGCGAGGCCGACGTGGCCGAGCACCGCGTAGGCGAACACCTGGCAGTTGGCGCCCCCGGCGAGGCCGGGCCGGTCGGCCACGGCCGCCGACCCCGGGAAGCGGGCGCCGACGTAGGGGACGCGCCAGAAGGCGGCCGGCAGCCGGGACAGCAGCGGTTCCACGGCGGGTCACCGCCTCGCGCGTGCCGGACCCCGAAGGGGCCGCCACGCGACCGGTTTCAGGACAGGGACGTGCGCAGCGCGGTGACGCGCTGGACCGCCGCGTCGAAGTCGGCGGCCGGGAGCTGGCCGCCGGTGTAGGCGTCGGCGAGGGCCTGCGCGGCGGCGTCGCCCTGGGAGGTGGCGCGCGCCGAGCACAGCAGCAGGTCCATGCCGGCGCCGGCCGCGAGGACGGCGCGCTGCGCGGTGCTGTACGAGGAGCTGATCGCGCCGGCCTCCAGGGCGTCGGTGACCGTCACGCCGGTGTAGCCGAGCCGGCCGCGCAGTTCCTGCTGCACGACGGTGGCGGACAGTCCGGCCGGCGCGGACGCGTCGAGCGCGGGGTAGACGGCCCAGGAGACCATGACCAGTCGGACGCCCGCGGCGATCGCCGCCTGGTAGGGGGCCTCGTCGACGCTCCGCAGCTTCGACAGGCTCTGGGTGAGCGTGACCGGGCCCGCGTCGGTGTCCTGCGAGGCGGTGGCGGCACCGAGGCCGGGGAAGTGCTTGGCGGTGGCGGCGACCCCGGTGCCCTGCTGGGCGGTGATGAACGCCTGGCCGAGGCTGGAGACGGTGCTCGGGTCGTTGCTGAAGGAGCGCTGGTACTCGTCGATGAAGTTGCCCGCCGTGTAGTACACGTCGAGCACGGGGGCGAGGTTGACGTTCATCCCGACACCGCCGAGGTTCTGGCCGGCGCCGGTGCCGGCCTGGGCGGCGGCGGTCTGCGGCTGCGCCGCCTCGCCGACCTGCTTCTCCGACAGCGTGGGCGCGCCGGGCAGCCGGCGCACCTCGCCGCCTTCCTGGTCGGTCATCAGCAGCAGCGGCGCCCGCACCGGACTGGACGCGTTGGCCTGCACCAACTGCTTGATCACCGAGGTGATCTGGCTCTCGCTGGAGATGTTCTCGCCGAAGAAGATGACACCGGCCGCCTCGCCCGCGCTGATCGTCGTCAGCAGCGCGGAGGGCACGGTGAGCCCGGGGTAGGAGTAGATGACCCGCTGGCCCGCGGTCTGGCGGGCGGTCAGCGCGGCGGAGCCGGTACGGGGCCGCTCGGCGGCCGAGGCGCGCGCGGCGGTGACGGAGGCCGCGACGGCGCCCGCGGCGGTCAGGACCGTACGGCGGCGGACGGGCCGGCTGCGTGGTGCGTCCATGGGGGGCCTCTTCCCGTGCGTGAAGGGGTGGACGTTGTCGCGTGGACGTTATTGCCGCGTCCATGACACGTCTCGGACCGTACGCCCCGCCCACCACGCCGTGGAAGGGGCGCCGTCCACCGCCAATGGCCTACGCCACAGGCGCCGGTCCGGAGCTGCGGCGACGCCCGCGGCCGGGGCGAAACCTTCACCGCGCCACCGCGGCCGCCGGAGCCGCGCCCTCGGTGGGCCCGGCCGCCGAATGGCACTGGATCGGTACGGGTCCCGGTCGGCCGAAGCGGTCAGCCGAGCCCCGGGTCCGCCATGAGCACCACGCGGCCGACCTCGGGGTCGAACCCGAGCACCGGGTTCGCGCGGTCGCCCTCGGCCGTCATGACCACCGGCTTGCCCAGCCTGCGGCCCACGGCGGCGATGGACGCGCACAGGACGTCCACGCCTTCCTGGCCCCGCAGTTCGCGAAGGTCGACGTCGAAGTCGATGTCCTCGGCCGACATCGGGCGGAAGACCACCAGCACCTCCGGGACCGGCCGGACCCGCAGATCGACGGTCTCCGCATCGGCGGGCCGCGACAGCACCTCGGCGGCGGACGGCAGCGGCCCGACCACGCCACCTGCGGAGCACTCCCACGCCCATCCGCTCGACCGGACCAGGTCGAACACCGCCTGCCAGTCCCCGTCCGAGGCGCCTGCCACGCTCACATCCGGCAGAGCCCCCATCAGGTCGGGGTCGAAGAAGTTCCTGACGTCGTCCCACAGCAGGTCCGGCATCCCGTCATACTGCCCGCCCGCGCCACCCGGCCGCAGCCCGATTCCCTTGACGCACCTTCTGGAGACACCCCGCCCTGCCACAGCGCCCCCACCCTCCCGCGGCACGCGCCTGCGGCGACGCGCCGGGCGCCGACGGCTCGTCAAACAGGAAGATTTGCGCTCATTACCGGTGTCCGGCCGCCCCGACTTCCGCATGATTGGCCGTGGACCGACAATCTTTGCGTGCGCCGGGCCATAATGTGCCCGGGTTCGCCCGCTGCGGCGGGCTCCGGTTCCTGCTGCGCGGCAGCTCGTCAACTCGGCGACGGCCGAGGGTGGTTCGGAGCCGCACACCCCGCATGGCGCACCACCGCACCGTTCCCGTACGACAGGCCGCGACGGCCGGGACGGCCGGGCCGCCCCGGTCCGGCGCGCCGGCGGCAGGACCGGCCGGAGGACCCATGGCCCAGTTCTTCACCCGCCCACGTCGCCCACGTCATCGCCCAAGCCGCCTGCGGCTCCCGGCCCGGGCGCCGGCCGTACTCGTGGCGACCGCCGTCTGCGCCACACTGCTGGCCGCCGGCGGCACACCGGCGAGCGCCGCACCCGACCGCCCGGCGACCGGTTCCCGGTCGTCGTGGCTGCCGACCACCCCCGACCAGTGGCCGCTGGTGGTCGACGAGAAGACGACCACGCCGCGCACCCTGACCCACGGCGTCAGCAACTACTCCGACACACTGCAGACCGTGGGCGGGGCGCAGCGCGCGCAGGTCCTCGACGTGTCGCTGACCGACCGGAACGTGAAGCTCGGCGTCGTGGAGTCGCACGACCGCCTCACCGACCCGGCCGACGAGGTGCCCTCCTCGATGGCGCACCGCACCGGCGCGGTCGCGGGGATCAACGGCGACTTCTTCGAGATCAACGCCAGCGGGCGGCCCGAGGGCATGGTGGTGCGCGACGGGCGGCTGCTGAAGAGCCCCGAGCCGAGCCGGCCCGCGGACTTCGTGGTGCACCGCGACGGGACCATCGGCATCGGCACCGAGACGTACACCGGCACCCTGACGGACGTGACGAACGCGGCGAGCACCCCACTGACCGGCGTCAACGCGGTGGACGACCTCGGCGCGGGCGCGCTGCTGCGGGTCACCGCCGACCTGGGGCCGACCTCCGTCGCGGCGGCCACGGTGGTCGCGGGGCACCTGGGCGCCGACGGGACCACGCTGACCGTGGACTCGGTGCGCACCGGCGTCACCGACCTGCCGCAACTGGCCGACGGCCAGGAGGACCTGGTCGGCTCGGCCGCGTACGGCGACTGGCTGACCGCACACGTGCACGCCGGCGACCAGGCCTCCACCACCGACCACCTGGGGCCGGACAGCGACGTCGTCCAGGCGCTCAGCGGCGGCGCGATCCTGGTCAAGGACGGGCAGCGGGCGGTGCCGCTGCAGGGCGGCGGCGACAACAACGTCGACAACCCGGTGACCGCGGTCGGCGTGACCAAGGACGGCAGGCACGCGGTCTTCGCGGCCTTCGACGGCCACCAGGCCGAGGGCGTCGCGCAGGGGCTGACCCGGCCGCAGCTGGCGGGCTGGATGCTGGAGCACGGCGCGTACGACGCGATCCTGTTCGACGGCGGCGGCTCGACCCAGATGGTGGGCCGGCTGCCCGGGCAGACCCAGGCGTCGGTGCTCAACACGCCGTCGGACGGGCACGAACGGCCGGTCGCCAACGGCCTGTTCCTCTACAGCCGGCAGACGGCGCCCGGCGCCGCGACCCGCGCGGTGGCGAACGACGGCAAGCCGCTGACCGCGCTGGCCGGCACCTCGGTCGACGTGCCGGCCTACGCCCTGGACCGGGCGGACAACCCGGCGGCGGACCCGGTCACGCTGAGCGTCAGCCCGCCGGGGCTCGCCACGGTGCACGGCACCACACTGGCCTTCTCCGGCCGGCCCGGCCACGGCACCCTGCGCATCCGGTCCGGCCACGCGTCCTCCACCGTCCCGCTGTCGGTGGTGACCGGGGTGCGCACGCTCACCGCCACCCCCTCGCAGGCCGACCTCGGCAACGGCGCGACCCAGGCGCTTTCGGTGACCGCGACCGCGACCGGCGGCGCCACGGTCAGCCTGCCGCCGTCCGCGGTGAAGTGGTCCGTGGACAAGCCGGAGTTGGGCACCGTCGGCGCCGACGGCACGTTCACCGCCGCGGCCACCGGCACCGGCATGGTCACGGTGACGGCCGCCGCCGGCGGCGCCAAGGCCACCGTGTCGCTGGCCGTCGGGTCCACCACGGTCCCGGTGGACCCGCTGACCGACCTGTCGAAGTGGTCGGTGACCAGCGACTACATGAACGTCTACCCGCGCAAGGTGGCCAGTCCGGGCCCGCACTCCACCACCAACGGCAACATCGCCCTGGACTCCGGCAGCACGGCCAGATCCGGGGACGCCGGCTCGATGGACGTGCACTACACCTACCCGAACCAGACCGGCACCTACGACCTGAGCGTCTACCTCAACGACCCGGACAGCGAGCAGATCCCGCTGCTGGGCGGCGACCAGGCGCCGATCGGGCTCGGCGTGTGGGTGAAGGGCAACGCCGACCTCGCCTCGCGGCCGGGCGACGGGCTCGCGCCGGGCATCGTGACCCTCAACGTCGGCATCTGGCAGGCCAGCAACCAGCCGACCAGCTTCTACCCGACCGGCATCACCTTCGACGGCTGGCAGTACGTCGTCGCGAAACTGCCGGCGGGCCTGCAGTACCCGCTGCGGATCAACTACCTGGGCCTGGTGACCATCAAGCCGGGCCCCGACCTCACCGGCGACATCCACCTCGCGGACCTGGAGGCGCTGTACTCGCCGCGCCCGCCCCAGCCCGCGACGTACACCGCGATCCCGAAGAACCCGTCCTGGCTCCGGTTCACCGACGCGTCCTCCTTCCGACCCGGCGGCACCACCGTCGCCGCGTTCGACGACGCGCACACCACGGCGGCCACGCCGGGCGCGACCGGCACGGTGGCCCTGAAGTCGCTGCCCGGGGTGTTCGGCGCGCTGCCGCCCGCCGCCCGCCCGCAGCAGGTGCAGGCGCTCGGCGACATGTCCGACAACGGGACGACCGGCGACCTGACGAACCTGCGCACCCTGATGGACGGCCTCGGCGTGCCGTACCGGGACGCGGTCGGCAACCACGAGATCACCCAGGGCGCCGACCCGGAGAACGGCGACTTCACCAGCGTCTTCGGGCCGACGCACTACGCGTACGACGCGGGCGCGGCGCGGATGATCGTGACCGACAGCGGGCACATCGGCATCACCGCGTCGGACGCCTTCCAGGTGCCGGACGAGGGCGAGTCGCAGTACCTGTGGCTGGCCGGGCAGCTCAGCGCGAACACCAGGAAGGTCGCGGTCGTGATCACCCACACGCCCGCGTACGACCCGCACCCGCGCGCGGACAGCCAGTTCACCGACCGGTGGGAGGCGCGGATGTACGAGGCGCTGGTGCAGCGGTACCAGCGCACCCATCCCGGGGTGCACGTGCTCATGATGTTCGGGCACGCGCGCGGCTTCGCCGAGGACCTGCGCGAGCCGGACGGCACCGACGCGCCCGGCGGCATCCCGAACTTCGTGGTCGCCGACCTGGGCACGCCGCCGTACGCCACCCCCGACCAGGGCGGGTTCTTCAACTACGGCCTGTTCCACATCCTGCCCGACGGCACCGTGCAGTTCGCGGTGCAGCCGCTGCTCGCCTCGGTCGCGGTGAGCGCGCCCGCGCCGTCGCTGGCGCGCGGCGGGAAGGAGCGGTTGACGGCGACCGGCACGTCCATCGCGGGCGACGACCTGACGGCACTTCAGGTGCCGGTGCAGGACCCGGTCTCCCGCCGCTGGACCAGCTCCGACCCGCGCGTCGCGACCGTCGACGCGGCCACCGGCGAGGTGACCGGACGGGCTCCGGGTACGGCGCGGATCAGCGTCACGGCAGGCGGGGTGACCGGGACGGCGACGGTCACCGTGCCGGCCGGGTGAGCTGACGGATCGGGCGGTCCCAACCGGTCCGGCCGAGCCGGGGGGCAGCACGAGGGCCCGTCCCGCACTCCTCCCCCGCCCGGGAGGGCGCGGGGCGGGCCCCGAGCCGTCGTCAGGACCGGCGCGGGTCCGAGGGCGCGGCGACCTCGGGGGCGACGCACCGGCGCGGTCGCCGCGGCACCGTCACTTCGGCTCGGGCCGGGGTGAGTTGGGCGGGCCGACCGAGCCGCGCGGCTGGGCGACCGGCGGCAGCACCCGGCGCCGGCTGCGCCGGCCCGAGGTGATCGCCTTGACCGTGCGCTCCACCACCAGGTCCACCAGGAGTTCCACCGGCCACCGGTAGGTGGACAGCGGCGGTGTCAGCAGGCGGGACAGCGGATGGTCGTCGTAGCCGACCACCGAGACGTCGCCGGGCACCTCCCTGCCCAGCTCGCGGGCGCCCGCGTACACGCCGTACGCCATCGAGTCGGCCATGCACAGGAACGCGGTCGGCGGGTCCTGCCCGGTGAGCACCGCGCGGGCGATCGCGGCGGCGCCGTCCAGGTCGTGCGGCGAGCGGTGCAGCGTGACGTGCAGGCCGAGCCGGCGGGCCACCTGCTCGGCGACCGTCTCGGCGGGGCGGTCCGGCGTGGTCATGCCGCCGGGCGTCATGACCGCGATCCTGCGGTGGCCGGCGGCGGCCAGGCCGTGCAGCGCGTCGGTGATCCCGGCCTCGTTGTCGAAGACGACCTCGGCGTGGGCCGCGCCGCCCGGCAGCCCGTCGCCGATGGAGATCAGCACGGTCCGCTCGGCGACCGCGGCCCAGTGCGCGGCGGCGGGGTCCACCGGCAGCACGATGAGCGCGTCCACCCGCTGGTCGGCGAGTTGGGAGGCGAGGGTGGTCTCCAGGACCGGGTCGTTGGAGGCGTCCACGATCAGCGCGTGCCGGCCGTCGCCGAGCAGCCGCCGGCCGAGCGCGGCGGCCGTGGCCTGCTGCCACACGTCGGTGAGGGAGCGGCAGAGCACGCCGATGTAGCCGGTGCGGCCGGAGGCGAGGGCGCGGGCGATGGGGTCGGCCTGGTAGCCGAGCCGTTCGGCCGCCTCGCGCACCCGCTGCTGTGTCTCCGGGGGCACCTGCATCCCGCGCAGCGCGTAGGACACCGTGGCGGTGGAGAGCCCGGTCTCCTCGGCGAGATCGCGCTGGGTGACCCTCGCTGGTCGTTGCGGCACGGGGACAGTGTAGGGGGCGCACTTGACGGCGGCCGGGATTAAGCGCTTCACTGAAGCGCTTAACTGAAGCGCATCAGTACACGTGAGGAGGGTATGTCCGACTACGGTCACATCACCGACGGCACCACCGCCCCCGCTGTCCCCACCGATGTCCACCAGCACCTGTGGCCCGCCGCTCTCCTCGAGCGGTTGCGCGCCCGCACCCGGCCGCCGCGTCTCGACGGCTGGACCCTGCATCTGGCCGGTGAGCCGCCCTACGAGGTGCGGCCCGAGGACCACGACCCGGCGCTGCGCGCACGCCTCGACCCGGATCTGCGCCGCATCGCCGTATCCCTGTCCAGCCCGCTGGGCATCGAACTGCTGCCGCCCGACGAGGCGGCGCCGCTGCTGGACGCCTGGCACGCGGGCGTGCTCGCGCTGCCGGCACCGTTCGAGGGCTGGGCGTCGGCCCAACTGACCTCGCCGGAACCGGAGTCGCTGGCCCCGCTCCTGAACTCCGGTGCGGCGCACCGCGGTCTGGTCGGCCTCCAGGTCCCGGCGGTCGCGATGGCCACCCCGCAGGCGCTGGAGCGGCTGGCGCCGGTGCTCGCGGTGGCCGAGGCGGCGGGCAGACCCGTGCTGGTCCACCCGGGGCCGCAGCCGCCGTCGGCCGAGCGGTTGCCCGCCTGGTGGCCGGCCGTGGTCGGCTACACCGGCCAGCTCCAGGCGGCGTGGTGGGCCTGGCAGACCGCCGGGCGCGCGCTGCTGCCGCGGCTGCGGATCTGCTTCGCCGCGGCGGCCGGGCTCGCCCCGGTCCACCACGAGCGGGCGGCCATGCGCGGCGGCGGGCCGTTGCGGCTCGACCCGGGCGTGTTCGTGGACACCTCCTCCTACGGCCGGCAGGCGCTGGACGCCGTGGTGCGCGTGCTGGGCATCGACGCCCTCGTGCTGGGCAGCGACCGCCCGTACGCGACCCCGACCGACCCCCATCTGGGCGCGGCGGCGCGGTTCGCCGTCCGCGTCGGCAATCCGCTCCACCTACTCGAAGGGATCAGCCCGTGACCGCTCCGCCGTCGTCCCTGCCGTCGCCCGAGGACCACGACACCGCTCCGGTGCAGCGCGCCGAGCCCTGGCTCGGCGTGCCGTCCTCCCTCAGCCTCGACGCGCTGCCCGGACGCGACCTGGACAAGCGCGAACTGCTCGAACTCGCCTGCTCCGTCGCCGCGGACCCCTCGCTCTGGCGGCGCCACGTGCTCTTCGCCGACGACCGACGCCACTACGTCTCGCTGCACCGCGACGCCCACGTGGACGTCTGGGTGCTGTGCTGGACGCCGAGCAACGACACCGGCTGGCACGACCACGACATATCCTCCGGCGCGGTCGCCGTGACCCAGGGCACCCTGGTCGAGCACAACCTCGCGGTGGGCATGCCGAGCCTGGCCACCCCCGTCCCGGCCGGCCAGGTCTACTGCTTCGGCCCGGACCACATCCACCGCCTCACCGGCCGGGACGCCGGAAGCGTGTCGATCCACGCGTACTCGCCGCCGCTGTGGCGGATGGGCCAGTACGCCGTCAGCCGCACCGGAATCCTGCGGCGCACGTCGGTGTCGTACGCGGACGAACTGCGCCCGCTGGACGACATCGTCTGACGGAAGGCGGGTCAGTCCGGGTCCCGGCCCACCCGCAGGGTCTCGCGCAGCACCTCCCACGCGTCGGCCACCGGACCCATGTGCCCGAGCTTGTCGGGGTTGATCACCGCACGGATCGTCCGGACCCGCCCCTCGACGATCTCCAGCGCGAGGATGTTGACCACCTTGCCGTCGCGGTCGCGCAGGACCGCGCCCGGCTGCCCGTTCACCTCCTGCCGCCGCATCACACCGCCGATCCGGGCGAACGGCGGCAGGAGCGAGGCGAGCAGCCGGCCCACCTTGTCCGCGCCGAAGAACTCCGGCGCCCACTGCGGTGCCTTGCCGCCGCCGTCGCCGACCATCCGGACGTCGGCGGCCAGCAGTTCCCGAAGGCCGTCGAGGTCGCCTTCGCGCAGGGCGTCGAAGAAGCGGGCGGCGAGTTCCTCGCGCTCCTTGCGGTCGGCCTCGAACCGGGGCCGGCCGTCGTCCATGTGACGGCGCGCCCGCACCGCGAGCTGGCGGCACGCCGCCTCCGACCGGCCCACGGCCGAGGCGATCTCCGGGAAGTCGAAGGCGAACACCTCCCGCAGCACGAACACCGCGCGCTCCAGCGGGCTGAGCCGCTCCAGCAGCAACAGGGCCGCCATCGACACCGAGTCGGCCAGCTCGGCCGAGCGCTCCGGGTCCTGGTACGGGTCGGCGAGCAGCGGCTCGGGGAACCACGGCCCGACGTACTCCTCCCGCCGGACGCGGGCCGAGCGCAGCACGTCGATCGCCACCCGGGTGACCACGGCCGACAGGAACGACCGGACCGACGCGGGCCGGGTCGGGGAGAGTTCGTAGCGCAGCCAGGTCTCCTGCACCGCGTCCTCGGCCTCGCTCACGCTGCCGGTGATCCGGTAGGCGATCGAGAAGAGCAGCGGCCGCAGTTCCTCGAAGTCCTCCGCCCGCGTCACGCCGTCGACTCCGCGAAGCCCTGCCGCCACGACGGATGCTCCGGCTGCCAGCCCAGCTCCCGCTTGGCCTTGGCGTTGGAGAAGCCGCGCCCTTCGGTCATCATCGCCACCACCACCTCACCGGCCAGCAACCGGGCCAGCCAGACGGGAATCCGCAGCGGCTTCTTCGCCCCCGCGCACGCCGCCAGGTGCGGCAACCACTCGGCGGCCGGGGCCGGTTCGTCGTCGACGATGTTGAACACGCCCGCCGCCTTCTGCTCCACGGCCAGCACGGTGGCGCCCGCCGCGTCGTCCAGGTGCACCCACGAGGCGTAGCCGCCGCCCGAGCCGACCAGCGGGAACTGCCGCTTGCGCACCAGCTCGATCTGGTCGTCGGTGGCGCCCGGCCCGTAGAACGCGCCGTACCGCAGGACCGCGCCGCCGGCCGCGCCGACCGCGGTCTCGACATGGCGCAGCGCCGCCATCGACGTGTGCGCCGCGGTCCCCTCGTACAGGTCCAACGGGTCGGCCTCGGTCTTGACCCAGCCGCCCTCGCGAAGGCCGTTCCAGTTGGCGTAGCCCTGGGCGACCACGTGGGAGACGCCGTTCGCCTCGGCGGCCTCCAGCAGGTGGTCGGTCCCCGCGGTGCGCAGCCGGATGGTGGGCAGCGCCCACCGGTCGAAGTGCTTCAGGTCGGCCTTGCCGGCGTGCGCCAGGGAGATCCCGGTCATCTGGTGCACGATCACGTCCGGCCGGGCGGCCGCCACCGCCCGGCCGACCGAGGCCGCGTCCAGGCCGTCCATGACGGCACCCGTCGCGCCCAGCCGCTCCAGCGCCTCCACCTTGGCCGCGCTCGTGGTCGTGGCCGTCACCTCATGACCGCGGTCCACCAGTCGCGGCACCAGCCGCCGCCCCAGCACCCCGGTCCCACCCGCCACGAACACCCGCATGACGATCACCCGTTCCTTCCGTCGGCCGACTCTCACCCCTCATGACGAGACAGCCCCGGCTCCTGTGACATCAGGGACGTGGCCGGGGTGGGGCGCCCGTGGGGTGGCGGGGTCCGGGGTCGGCGAGGACGGCGGGGCGGACCGCGTGCGGGCCGAAGCGGTGGCGGGCGCGGTCCGCGGCCTGTTCGGCGGCTCGGGCGCGGTGGTCGGCGGCGTCGAGGGAGAGCTGGTGGTGGGCGTCGGTGGCGGGGCGGAGCCGGTCGGCGCGCAGGGTGTAGCCGCGGACGCGGGCGCGTTGCAGGCCGAGGGAGTGCAGGAGGATCAGGGTGGCGGTGGCGAGGTCGGGGGTGTGGGCGGTGGGTTCGGGCAGGGTGCGGGTCCGGGTGGTGGTGGAGCGGTCGGCGTAGCGGAGGGTGAGGGTGAGGTGGTCGGTGGTGTGGGCGGCGTCGCGCAGGCTGGTGCCGAGTTCCTCGGTGAGGCGGAGGACGGCGCGGCGGTGCTGGTCGGGGTCGAGGGTGTCGTGTTCGGCGAGGTGGTGGGCGGTCAGGTGCAGGGCGGCGGGTCGGGGGGTGACGGGGCGGGGGTCGTGGCCGTGGGCGCGTTCGGCGAGCAGGCGGGCGGGGGCGGCGCCGAGGAGGCGTTGGAGGGTGGCGGGGGGCAGGTCGGCGACGTCACCGATGGTGGTGAGGCCGTAGCGGTGCAGGGTGTCGGCGGTGGCGCGGCCGATGCCGGGCAGGGCGGTGACCGGGTGAGGGTGCAGCCAGGTGGTGATGCCCTGGGGGTCGTGGGGGACGCGGGTGGTGTGTCCGGGTGGGCCGGCGGCCGCGGCCATGGCGGCGAGCATGCGGTTGGGGGCGAGCCCGGCGCTGGTCCGGACGCCGAAGAGGCCCGCCAGCCGCATGGCGATCATGTGGACCATGTCGTCGGCGGTCTTGTCGAAGTAGCGCAGGGCTCCGGTGATGTCGAGCTGGGCGGCGTCGGGCGGGAAGGGCTGGAGGCGCGGGGTGATGCCGGCCAGGGCGTCGAGGATCTCGGCGTACTGGTCGTCGGTGAGGGTGGCGTGCAGGTGCAGGTGGACGATGTACGTGGGGCGGGGCGGTGTCGTCATCGGGCGCCGTCGGGCGCTGCCGGGGGTCATCCGGCGCTGCCGGGACTGCGGTGGCCGAGGCGGCGCAGGTCGGCGGCGCGGGTGCCGGCGGGTTGGAGGTCGGCGTAGGGGTGCAGGCGCGCGCCCGCGGTGCCGTTGGTCAGCGTCCGGCCGTCGTCGGCGGGTTCGCCGGCCGGTGCGGGCCCGGTGGGCGGGGTCGGTGTGGGGTGGGGACCGGCGCCGAGGAGGTCCAGGGCGGCCTTGGGGCCGTGGTCGCGACGGGTGGCGGCGAGGTGGTCCAGGTCCCAGGCCATGGTGCCGACGATGGTGCGGCGCCCGCCGCGGACCTGGACGGTACCGCGGACCAGGAGCAGCGCGGAGTGGAAGACGGTGTGGGCGCAGGCTTCGTGGGAGTCCTCGAAGAACGCGAGGTCGACCAGGCCGGAGCCGTCTTCGAGGGTGGCGAAGATGATGCGCTTGCCCGAGGCGATGGGCGGGGTCTGCGTGGAGGCTTTGACGCCGGCGACCAGGACCTGACGGCCGGGCCGTACACGGGCGAGGTGCGCGGCATCGACGGCGCCGATCTCGCGCAGCAGCCGGTGGTGGTACTCCATGAGGTGCTGGGACACGTCGATGCCCAGGACGTGGAGCTCCGCGCCGAGGGCTTCCCGACCGGTCATCTCGCGCAGCCCGCTGGGTTCGGCGCCGCCCACCGGATCGGTGGTGAGCGGGACCTGGCCGTCGCTGGTGGTGCGGTTGCGGGTCTGGCGGTGCAGTTCGGTGATCTGCAGCAGCAGGTCCCTGCGGGTCAGCCGCCCGTCGTGCAGAGCGTCCAACGCGCCGATCTCGGCGAGGTGTTCGGCCAGCGGCCGGGACGGGCGGGCGCGCTGCCAGAAGTCGGACAGGGAGGTGTACGGCTGACCCGCCGTGATCCGCTCGGTCTCCGCTTCGGTGATGCCGCGTACCGCGCTCAGCGCGAGCCGCACGCCGAAGCGGCCCGGCCCGGCCGGAGCGCCGGGCGCGGCCCGTACACCTTGCTCGATCGGCTCGATCGGCTCGATCGGCTCGACGGGCTCGACCGGTTCGACCGTGTGCTGGAGCCGGGAGCGGTTGACGTCGACGGGCAGCACCGGCACGTCATGCCGGCGGGCGTCGGACACGATGACGCGTTTGGGCCACATGCCCGGGTCGTGCTCCAGCAGGCCCGCGTACAGCGCGGCCGGATGGTGGGCCTTCAGCCACGCCGACTGCAGGGCCGGTACGGCGAAGGCGACGGCGTGCGCGCGGCAGAACCCGTACGCGCCGAACGCCTCCACGGTCTGCCAGACCGTGTCGCGTACGGGCTGGGTGTAGCCGCGGGCGGCGGCCCGCTGGTGGAACCAGGTCCGGAGCTTCGGCAGCCGCGCCCGGTCGGCCAGCGCGCGGCGGGCGATCTCGGCGAGTGCGTAGTCGCAGCCGGTCATGACCGCGAGCGTCATGATGATCTGCTCGTGCCAGATCGTCACGCCGTAGGTGTCGGCCAGGACGGGTTCGAGGTGCGGGTGCGGGTAGGCGGGATCGCCGCCGTGGCGGGCGGCGATGTACCGCTCGGGCATCCCGCCGGCCACCGGCCCGGGGCGGAACAGCGAGATGTCGGCGATGACGTCCTGCGGGTCGCGCGGCTGCAGACGCGACAACAGGTCCTGCTGGCCCGGTGATTCGAGCTGGAACATGCCGAGGGTGTCGCTGTTCTGGATGAGCTTGAAGGCGAAGAAGTCGTCCAGCGGGACCTGCGCGCCGTCGTCGAGGTCGATGTGCTCGCCCGTGACGCGCGCCACCTCCTGCACGGCGTGCGCCATCGCGGACTGCATCCGCACCCCCAGCACGTCCAGCTTGATCAGCCCGAGCGCCTCCACCTCCTCCTTGGCGGCCTGCACCATCGGATACCGGTCGGCCGGGGTGGGCTGCACCGGCAGCCGGTCCAGCAGGGTGCCGTCGCTGATGATGACCCCGCACGGGTGCATCGCCATGCCCCGCACCAGCGCGTCCAGCCCCTCGGCCAGCTCGAACAGCGGCCCGAACCGTCCCGTCGCCGCCTGCGCCGCCAGCGCCCGCAACTCGGGCAGCTCGGCGAGCGCGCCGGTGACGTCACCCGCCCTCAGGTGCGGGAACGACTTCGCGATCCGGTCCACCTCGCCGGGTGCGATGCCCAGGGCGAGACCGGTGTCCCGAAGCGCGTGCCGGGCCCGGTACGTCTCGGGCATCGCGGTGACCGCGACCCGCTCGGTCCCGAACCGGTCGATGATCGCGTCGTACGCCTCCAGCCGTCGCGCGCTCTCCACGTCGATGTCGATGTCCGGCAGCCCGGCCCGCCGTACCGACAGGAACCGCTCGAACAGCAGCCGGTGCTGGAGCGGGTTGGCGGTGGCGATCCGCAGCGCGTGGCAGACCAGCGAACCGGCGCCCGAGCCGCGGGCGGCCACCCGGATGCCCAGGGCCCGGATGTCGGCGACGGCCTGGCCGACCGCGAGGAAGTACGCGTCGTAGCCGAGCCGGCCGATGACCTCCAGTTCCTGCTCCAGCCGCGCACGGGCCGCGCGGTCGCGGTCCAGGCCGCGGTCGGCCAGGCCGGCCTCGCACCGCTCCCGCAGCGCGGCCGCCGCGCCCCCCGGCCCGTCGCCGGCGCCCACCACCCGCGCCTCGGGGAAGTGCGCCACGCCCAGGCCCAGGTCCGCCACCGGGTCGATCCGGCAGGAGTCCGCGGTCGCGGCCGTGTCCGCCAGCAGCAGCTCGGCACGCCGCCCGTCGCCGCCCGCGCACCGGGCGATCTCGCGCGCGGCGTGGGACATCGCGGCCGGGTCCTTCAGCCACCGCTCCCCCGAATCCAGCCGCCGCCGGTCGATCGGCCGCAGCAGCCGCGCCGCGTCCAGGACATCGGCCAGCCGGTGCTGTCCCGGGTCGGCGTACCGGACCGCATTGGTCAGGACGGCGGTGGTCCCGGTCCGGTCGGCGAGCGCCACCGTACGGGCGGCCAGCCGCAACGACCCCGGGCCCGTACCGCCCCGCCCGTGCCAGACCGCCTCCATCCGCACCCCCGGCCCGAACACCTCCCGCCACGGCCCCAGCAACCGCACCGCCACGTCCTCCCGCCCCGCCGACAGCGCCCGCACCGGCTCCGAGACCGGCCCCAGCAGTACGACCAGCCCCGGCCCGCCGTACATACGCAGCGCCTCCCACGACACCACCGGGCTCCCGCCGCGCGGCACGGCGGCGTGCGCGGCCGACACCAGCCGGCACAGCCGCGCCCAGCCGGCCCGGTCCTGCGCCAGCAGCACGACCCGCAGCCCCGGCTCGACCACGTGCGCGCCGCCGCGCGCCGGCGCCGGACCGCGCCGCCCGGGGGCAGGCGGCACCAGCGGTTCCACGGCCACGTCCACGCCGAACACCGGGCGCACCCCGCTCGCCGCGCACGCCTGGGCGAACCGCACCACGCCGGTCACGGTGTCCCGGTCGGTCACCGCGAGGGTGTCCATCCCGCGCTCCGCCGCCCGCGCCACCAGCTGCTCGGGGTGCGAGGCGCCGTACCGGGGCGAGTAACCGGACGCGACGTGCAGATGGGCGAAGCCCACCACCGCGCACCTCCATCACTCCGCCCCTCTCAGCGCGCTCCGGCCGACCCGGCCGAAACCCTTGTTCGCACGTTCGTTCGATTAGGGTAACGCGATTTCCCCAGGTCAGCGACCCGGCCCGCCGGCAACCCACGACTCGGCCCGCACACAAGCGAGTTGACCGATCAGGGGCGGCGCCCGGCCGCATCGGCAGCCACCCCCGCGACGCACCCGGCACCCGCGGGGCCACCCGGGCCTCCCCCGCCGAGGTCGATGCCGCTGAGGTCGATACCGCCGTACGAGCGGCGCCCGGCCGCATCGGCTCGCCGGACACATCGGCTCGCCGGACGCGAAGAGCGGGAGCCCGGCGTGCTCCGGCTCCCGCTCCCGCTGCCCGCTCGATCGACAGACCCTCGTCCGGTCAGGGCCGAAAGCTGGCCCGGTACTCCGTCGGCGTGCGGCCGGTCAGCTCCCTGAATGCGGCGTTGAACGCCGAGAGCGAGGTGTATCCGACCATGAATGCGATCTTGGTCACCGGGGTGTCACCCGCGGCGAGTTCCTCGATCGCACCCAGGACCCGCATCCGGCGCAGGACAGCCCGCCAGGTCATGCCGGTCTCCTCCTCGAAGCGCCGTGCCAGCGACCGCGGCGCGAGGCCGACTTCGTCCGCCACGTCCTCGAAACGGAGCTCACCGCCGAGCCGCCGCTCGGTCAGCTCGAGGGCCCGGCGAAGCTCCGGTGATCGGCCCGCCGGGACGGCGACCGGGCTCGGCTGCTCGGCGAGCCGCCAGGTCACCGCGGCGAGCGCGGCGAACAGCGTCTCCGCGTACACCGTGAGGGGCTCGTCGCACTCGCCCCACGTGCGGCACTCGGTCAGCAGTGCGCGGGCCAGCGGGTTGAGGTCGAACACGGTCAAGGGTGCCGGCGGGGCCGGAGCGAATCGGGTGTCGAACAGGACCGACGCGGTCGTGACCGGCCGTGGGATGCTCACCCGGATATGCCGGCCCGCCTCGATCAGGGCGGCCCGCG
The DNA here is from genome assembly GCF_036014115.1 of Streptomyces sp. NBC_00448. Taxonomy (NCBI): domain Bacteria; kingdom Bacillati; phylum Actinomycetota; class Actinomycetes; order Kitasatosporales; family Streptomycetaceae; genus Streptomyces; species Streptomyces sp. NBC_00448. The sequence continues at coordinate 9,376,208 of NZ_CP107913.1, read as the reverse complement.
CCGGCGGCAGCAGCCATGCCTGGCCCTGCGCCTCCAGCCGGAGGGTTCCGGCGGAGGCGCAGAGCAGGTAATGGCGGTCCGCACACAGGTCGCGAGCGAACTCCGGCGCGAACGTGCGGACGAAGGCGTACGCCCTCCGGGTCATCGACAGCCTCGCACAGCCCGATCCCAGGAGTCCGTCGCGCCGCCGGTCACGCCACCGTCTCCAGCAAGTCGGCGCGAAAGCGCCGACTCACCGGTGCTCCGGTCATCATCGGCCGAATCGCGTCGCTCAGTCGGGCGAAGGAGTCCGACCTCAGGTAGTCGGCGAACGACGCCTCGTCGTCCCACTCGTGGACCACGGCGACTGCGACGTCGTCCTCACGCGCGGCGTAGACCCGGAAGGCGATGTTGCCCGGCATGGCGCGTACCCGATGAGCCTCCCCGTCGAATCGGGCGAGGACAGCGGGCCGGTCGGTGGCGGCAGTCCTGAAATCGAGGATCGCGATGAACACGGGGATCTCCTTGGCAAGGCGGCGACGGCCGCGGGTCGGATGGCCCCGATCCTCCGGCAGCACGCGCCCGGCCCGCCTCTGTCAGCCGGACCCGTTCACGCTCCCAGCGGACACGCCCGCTCTTCGCCCGGCCGGCGGGATCAACGCGCAGGACCCGTGTCCGCGGACGGTTTCGGTGGCGGGCCTCCTTGGTGCGCCAGGAGGCGGGTGATCCCGGTGCGGACGAACTCCCGGGCCAGTTCCGCGCGTCGGGCCGGCCAGCCGGCGGACGCGGACGGGTCCGCCAGGCGGTCCGTCCGGTATCTGCGTCGACGGATGTCGTCGACGACCTCCGCCGGCGCTCCCAGGGAGCGCAGTTCTTCGAGGGCTTCGCGCTTGGTGACCAGCCGGCCGTCGCGCAGGGTCACCGATGCCCTCGCGAAGGTCAGCATTCCCAGGTCCACCCAGATGTCCTGGAGCCACAGCGCGGCCTTGGCGTCGCCCGTCACACGCAGCCAGTAGTCCGCCAACTCGGCACGGACGAAGCCGGCGAGCTCCTGGTCGCTCACCTCGGGCAGCAGGCCGCCCGGCGGCGGCCCACTCAAGACCGTTGCTCCCAGGGCAAGTTCGCGTCGGCTCACAGGGGTGACCGGACGCTCGAACCACTCGCCCTGAGCCCAGGTCGGATGCGCCCGCGCCGGATCGGACTCCGCCCCCTTGGGCACGTAGGTGCAGTGCAGGGTCCGGGCCAGGGGGACATCGGCGACCAAACGTCCATGGACGGACCGCAGTTCCTCCTGCTGCGCGTCGGTGGGTGCCGCGCCGACCAGCGCCACCAGATCGAGATCGCTGCGTCCCACCTGGTAGTCCCCCAGGGCCAGCGATCCGTGCGCCCAGAGGGCGACCAGGGGCACCACCGCTTCGATATCGGACCTGAAGCGTTCGAGCAGGGGCTTCACCTGCTCCCGGACCGGGTCTTCTTCGGCGGACAACGTGAAGCTCACTCTCCTCTGGCTGCTACCCGTCCAGGGCCGGCCGTTCCGCCCTCGCCGTCACGGCAACCACCCTACCGATCAAACCGATCGAGACCGCCTCCGAGGGACGCTCGCGTACTGCGGCGGTGAGGTCCTCGCAGGGAGCGGCCGGAGCGGAGGCGGGCCGTCCGTTTCCGGGTCGTCATCTCCCCGCCCGGTGAGGCGAATTGCCCCGACATGACGCCAAACTCCCCTTTTCCCGAGGCGCACTTGGCGCGGTCTTTGCCGATCGTTGGCACGAACGGGTGCCTCCCCGTCGGTGATTGTCTGCACACTGTCAATCACTGGCGGCACGCTAACCCCACTGACCGCCGCTGGTTACACGCCTGCACCGCGAGATCCGCGAGAAGGAGCAGCATGTCGGCAACCAAGCGCTTCACCGCCGCAACAGCCGTCAGCGCGGCGGTCCTGTCCGCACTGGCCACCGCCCCGGCCGTGGCGAGCGCCGCCCCCACGGTATTCCAGGCGCCGGTCGGCAGCCACCGTGTCATCGGCCCCGACGGCCGCATCGAGCACAGCACCAGCTCCAACTGGGCCGGCTACGCGGCCACCGGACAGACCTTCAGCAGTGTCTCGTCCAGCTGGGTGCAGCCGGCGGTCAGCTGCTCCGGCTCGACGGCCTACTCGTCGTTCTGGATCGGCCTGGACGGCGACGGCAGCAACTCGGTGGAGCAGACCGGCAGCGAGGGCGACTGCTCGGGCGGCAGCCCCCAGTACTACGCCTGGTACGAGATGTACCCGGCGTACCCGGTGAACTACAGCAACACCGTGAAGGCGGGCGACCACTTCACCTCGACGGTCAGCGTCAGCGGGACCAAGTACACGCTCACGCTCTCCGACACCACCCAGGGGTGGACGAAGACCACCACCAAGTCGCAGAGCGGCCTGTCCAACGCGTCCGCCGAGATCATCGCCGAGGCGCCGTCCAGCTCCACCGGCGTGCTCCCGCTGGCGAACTTCGGCACGGCGTCGTTCACCAACGCCACCGCCAACGGCCAGCCGATAGGCAGCTTCTCGCCCGACCAGATCAACATGGCCTCGGGCAGCACCACGAAGGCGACCACCTCGGCGCTGTCGTCGAGCGAGAACTTCACGGTGACCTGGAAGCACAGCTGACCGCGACGTCGTAGGGCCGCATCCGTGAGGACGGCGGCCGGCTGACCCCCTCGGCCCCGCCCGGACCTGCCCCGGGCGGGGCCGAGTGGCGCCCGGGCCGAGTGGCGGCAGGGGCGGGCGACAGCGGGGACGGGTGGCGGCAGGGGCGGATGCGGCAGGGGTGGTTTCGGGACGTGACGGTCGGGTACCCGATGAAGCCAAGCCCCGGCCGGGGGCGCGGTGGATGTGCCGCGCGGCCCGGCGATCGACAAGGGAGGCCATCGCCGCATGACGGACCAGGGAACCAACAAGACCGGCTTCGCCCGTGACGACGAACTGAAGAGGGAGACGCAGGTCGCGCTGAAGGCGAACCGGGCGGTGCAGGCCGGCGAGGAACTCGCCGAGCCCCAGCCCTCCGACCAGGACCCGACCCTCACCGCGCCCGCCCGCGGTGGCGCCGCACCGGCCGGGATGACGCCGCAGGGCGTCTACGTGCGCAGCGACCTGGCCAGGCATCTCGACCGCAGCGTCTACCCGGCCCGCCGCAGCGCCCTGCTCGGCGCGCTCCACCGCCACCAGGCACCGGACACGCTCGTCGAGCGGGTGGCCGGCCTTCCCCCGGACGAGATCTACCCGAACGTCCAGGCCGTCGTGCAGGCCCTGGGCTACGGGACCGAGGACCGCCGCGACTGAGCGGCCCGCCCGCCCCGCCGCTCCCCCGGAATCAGGGCGCCCCTCCGGAAACGGGTTCCCCTGCCAGGGACGAGGGCTGGCGCCAGCAAGATCGGCGCCCCCTCCACGGACCGGGGCTCCCGTCCGCGAGCGGGCCGCCCCTCCACCCCCGAGGGCCGCCGTCCCACCGGCGCATCCGGATCGCTAGATTCGCGGTGTGACCGGTGAGCCGGCGCCCGCCGCTGGGGCGCGCACGACATGCGAGGCCGTCCCTGTCGCGGTACGGAACGGTGGCCACGGGGACGTGGCCGAGGTGGTGCGGCTGCGGCGGGTGATGTTCGCGGCGATGACCGGGACCGACGCGCCCGGGCCGTGGGAGGCCGAGGCGCGGCGGCTGCTGGCCGGGCAACTGGCCGTCCCCGACCCGGCGACCGGGGTGTTCGTGGTGGACGCCGACCAGGGTGCCGGGCTGGCCGCGTGCGCGGTGGGCACCGTCGAGCAGCGGCTGCCCTCGCCGTCGTCGCCCGCCGGCCGGTTCGGCTTCATCTTCAACGTGTGCACCGATCCGGAGTACCGCGGGCGCGGCTACGCGGGGGCGGTGACCGAGGCGCTGCTCGACTGGTTCGCGGCGCACGGCGTGACACGGGTGGACCTGCACGCCACGCCCGAAGCCGAGCACCTTTACCGGGAGTTGGGGTTCGCGGCCCACTCCACGGCGCTGTCGCTCGACGTCTCCGGCCGCGCCGGGGCCTGACCGGCGTCCGCCCCCGGCCGTACCGCCACGGATTCCTGCGCCGCCACGGACTCCGGCGCGGCCTCGGACCCCGCCACCCTGCGGCCGGTCACCCTACGGCTCCGCCCGGCCGTGGTGCGCTGCCCGCGCTCCAGTGCGGCGGAGATCAGCGCCAGGACCAGCGCCCCGGCGGTGAGCGCCGCGCCGACCCAGTTCGCCGCGGTGTAGGAGTGGCCGGCCGAGATGACCAGTCCGCCCAGCCACGCGGCGAGCGCGTTGCCGAGGTTGAAGGCGCCGATGTTGAGCGCCGAGGCGAGGGTGGGTGCGCCGGACGCCTGGTCCAGCACCCGCTTCTGCAGCGGCGGCACCGTGGCGAAGCCGAGCGCGCCGATCAGGAAGACGGTCACCGCGGCGGCGGTCTTGTCGTGCGCGGTGACGGTGAACGCGGCCAGTACGACGCCGAGCGCGCCGAGCGCCGTGAACAGCATCGGCATCAGGTGCCGGTCGGCGAACCGGCCGCCGACCAGGTTGCCCGCGACCATGCCGAGCCCGAACAGCACCAGCAGCCAGGTCACCGAGCCGTCGGCGTACCCGGTGACGTCGGTCATCATCGGCGCGAGGTAGGTGATGGCGGCGAACACCCCGCCGAAGCCGAGCACGGTCATCGCCATGGCGAGCAGCACCTGCGGCTTGCGCAGCACCGCGACCTCGTGCCGCAGCCGCACGCCCTCGGGCCTGGGCAGGTCGGGGACGAGCTTCACCACGCCGAGCAGCCCGAGCACGCCGAGCCCGGCGACCAGCACGAACGTGATCCGCCAGCCCGCGCTCTGCCCGACGAAGGTGCCGAGCGGCACCCCGACGACGTTGGCGACCGTCAGCCCGGTGAACATCATGGCGATCGCGCCGGCCCGCTTGTGCGGGGCGACCAGTTCCGAGGCCACCACCGAGCCGATGCCGAAGAACGCGCCGTGTGCGAGGGAGGCGATCACCCGGCCGACGAGCATCACCGCGAGCACCGGCGCGACCGCGGAGACCAGGTTGCCGACCACGAACAGCCCCATCAGCAGGATCAGCATCCGTTTGCGGGAGACCTTCGTGCCCAGCGCGGTCATCAGAGGGGCGCCCGCGACGACACCGAGCGCGTACCCGGTGACGAGCAGGCCCGCGGTGGGCACGGAGACGCCGTAGTCGCCGGCGATCTGCGGGAGCAGGCCGACGACGACGAACTCGGTGGTGCCGATGCCGAAGGCCCCGATGGCGAGGGCCAGGAGCGCGAGGGGCATGGAAGGGCCTTTCGAAGGGGAGGGCAGGGCGGCACACCCCGCCGACTAGCAGGCATGCGCGGTTATCAGGCGCCCACAATACTTGCACGCGCTGGTTATCTGCAAGCGCGCTATGATGTCGGTATGACCGCCACCGACCCGGCACTGACCGCCCTGGCCGACAGCTGGTGCGCGCTGTCCTTGCTGCACGGCCGTATCGAGGCGCACATCGAGCGGGCCCTGCAGTCCGGCCACGGCCTGAGCGTGCGCGAGTTCTCGCTGCTCGACGTGCTCAGCCGGCAGCACGACGGCGACGGCGGCCACCTCCAGATGAAGCAGGTCGCCGACGCGGTGGTGCTCAGCCAGTCCGCGACCACCCGCCTGGTGACGCGGCTGGAGGAGCGCGGGCTGCTCTCCCGCTACCTGTGCCCGACCGACCGGCGCGGCATCTACACCGACGTCACCCCGGCCGGCCGCGACCTGCTCGCGGCGGCCCGCCCCACCAACAACGCGGCCCTGCGCGAAGCGCTCGACCACGCCGCGGCCGACCCGCAGCTCGCGCCGCTGGTCACCGCCGTGGAGGAGATCCGCCGCCCGACGGCGGTCCGACCCTGACCTTCGCGCCGACCGCCGCGTAGGGCGCAGCGCGTACGGCGCAGCTCGCATACGGCCGGCTCACGTACGGCTCGACCCGTGCACGGGTCGACGGCTCAGCCCGCGCACGGCTCACCCGCGTACGGCTCGGCCCCGGATGCCGAACCGCCGGACGGCGCACCGCCGGAACCACGAACGCCCCCGCAGCGCGCCGACCGCGCCGCGCCCTCCCGGCACTCAGCTCGGCCGGCGCAGCCCCGCGATGAGGAACTCGACCAGCCGGCGGGTGTCGTAGCGGGGACCGCCGGCCCCCACGCACAGGCTCGCGACGCCGCGCAGCAGCTCGTAGGAGTCCACGTCGGGGCGGATCTCGCCGGCGGCGGCCGCGGCGTCGAGCATCTCGGTGCACACCGGCAGGAGCCGGTCGAGGAAGTAGGCGTGCAGCGGGTCGAAGCAGGGGTCGTCGGACTGGAGCACGGCGGCGAGTCCGAGCTTGGTGACCAGGAAGTCGACGAAGAGGTCGATCCATCGGCCCAGCGCGGCGTGCGGTGTTGCGGCGGACTCCAGCAGGGCCGGGCCCGCGTCCGCGAGGGCCTCGACCTGGTGCCGGTACACGGCGACGATGAGGTCCGCCCGGGTCGGGAAGTGGCGGTAGATCGTGGCCGTGCCGACGCCGGCCTTCGCCGCGATGTCGCGCAGCGGCGCCTCGACGCCCGAGGTGACGAAGACCGCGGCGGCCGCGTCGAGCAGGTTCTCCTCGTTGCGCCGCGCGTCCGCCCGCTTGGGCCGGGCCGCCGCGCGCCCCGCGCCCTCGCCCTGGTCGCCCTCGCCCATCGCGCTCACCCTCTCTCCGCTTACGGGGTTTGCTAACCGGGACAGCGTCCCGTATCGTCAATCGGGACGGTGTCCCGTTTATCCATGATGGCAGATCCGGGCGCCGGCGACCAACCCGGGCGCGCCGCCGACCGCACGTAACGGCGTACGCGCCGGACCGGGCGGGGCACCCGCGCCCCGATACCGCGCGGCCGCCGCTCGCCCGTACGACCCGACCCCGCCGGCCTGAGGCACCCCGCCTCCCGCGGACCCCGCCGGCGTCCACCGCATCCGAGAGGAAACCCCGCCATGACGCATTCCGATCCCGACCCGACAAACCCCGACCGGACGAGCGCTGCCCCGACACGCAGCGACCTCGCCCACCCGACGAGCGTCGAAGCAGCCGGCGGCGCGCGCCCGCCGCGGATCGTCTCGGTGAAGCCGATCGTGCTGGACGCGCCGGACCGCGGCGAGGACCTGCGGGTGCGGGTGACCGCGCCGGTGTCCGGGCGGGACCTGCCGGTCGTCGTCTTCTCGCACGGTTTCGGCTCGTCGGCTGATGGCTACGGCCCGCTGACCGACTTCTGGGCCGCGCACGGCTTCGTGGTGGTGCAACCCACCCACCTCGACTCGCGGACCGTGGGCCTTCCCGCCGACGATCCCCGTACCCCGCGGATATGGCGGCACCGGGTGGCGGACGTGAAGCGCGTCCTCGACCGGCTCGACCTGCTGGAAGCCGCCGTTCCCGGGCTCGGCGGGCGGGTCGACCGGAGCCGTGTCGCCGCGGCCGGGCACTCCTTCGGCGGCCAGACCGCGGGGAACCTGCTGGGGCTGCGCGTCCTCGACCCGGGCAGCGGCACCGGCGAGGACCTGTCGGACCCGCGGGTGCGGGCGGGCGTGCTGCTCGCCACGGCCGGACGGGGCGGCGCCGACCTGTCGGCGTTCGCCGCCGAGAACTACCCGTTCATGAACGCGGACTTCACGCACATGACGGCCCCGGCTCTCGTCGTCGCCGGGGACCGGGACGACTCCCCGATGACCGTCCGCGGACCGGACTGGCTCGCCGACCCGTACGTCCTGAGCCCGGGCGACAAGAGCCTGCTCACCCTGTTCGGCGCGGAGCACTCGCTCGGCGGCGTCCCCGGCTACGAGGCCAGGGAGACCACGGACGAGCACCCCGGCCGGCTCGCCCTGATCCAGCGCGCCACCACCGCCTACCTCCGCCACACCCTCGGCCTCGACGACACCGGCTGGACCGCGGTCCGCAAGGAACTGGCCGACAGCACAAGCCCGTTGGGCCGCATCGAGTCCAAGTCGTCCTCCCGTCCCTGACGGCCCCGACCTCTCCCCGCGGCTCCAAGGCCCCCGCCCCGCCCGGCCTCCGCGACGAGCGAGGGCCCATCAGCGACCGTCGCGAACCGCAGCCCCAGGGCAACCGGACGGTCCGGGCTTCAGCGGAGGGCGAGCATCAGCGCGAAGTCCGCGACCGTGAGGGCGAAGAGCAGCAGAAGGTTGCGGGACTGGGTGCCCATCCCGCCGTAGCGGTCGTAGGGCGCGTACGGATGGTCGGGGTGGACCAGGACGGTCATGCCGCCGCCGACACCGCCGGGTGCGCCGTTGGGGTTGCACAACGCGGCCGTGTAGGAGCGGCCGTTGAGGCGGTAGCGGACGACCGGGGTGAGGAAGTACGTGTTCCGGTTGCCGACGGGGCTCGCGTCGTTGTCCACGACGTCGGCCTGGACTTCTATGCCCCGGCGGCGGACCCGGAGGAAGGCGGCCTCGTCTTTGACCGCCTTGACGGCGGCGCCGATTCCGACGACGAGGCCCGCCGAGGCGAGAACCGTGAAGAACATGGCGCCATCCTGGCGGGAACCGGCCGGCGGACGCCAGGGTTCCGGCCCGCCGCGCACACCGATCCGCACGGCGGGCCGGCCCGTTCAGCCCGTTCAGCCCGCGGTCAGGAGGCGAAGCGGACCTCTGGCAGGCGCGGCGAGGGGCCGTCGAGCAGGCCGTGGTCGTCACGGTCGCTCAGGAAGCGGCCGAAGAACGCGGCGAGCAGCGTCCGGTCGGCGGTGACGGCGCGCCGGGTGGCGATCGTGCCGACGTTCTCGGTGAGGGTGGCGCGCGGCAGGTCGAGCCGGCGGGTGATCTGCGGCACCAGGACGACCGCGTCGGTGTACGTGCCGTGCGCGGCGCCGTGCAGCGTGAGCGCGCGGTGCCAGCCGTGGCTGTGCCGGACCAGCTCGCCCCAGCAGGGCACCGTGCCGGGGGTGTTGCCGTCCTTGCCGACCAGCAGGAAGGGCCGGTCCAGCCCGTCGGTGGTGAGGGTGGACGGGAAGCCGTCCTGGTCGTCGTCCTGGACGTAGGAGGTGACGCCGTCGAAGTCGGCGGCCGCGTGGATGCGCCGGTCGTCGTGCATGGCCTGGAGCGCGGTGAAGCCGCCCGCGGACTGGCCGAAGGCCCCGACCCGGGCGAAGTCCGCCACCGCGCGCAGCGGCGCCGGCAGCGCGCCGGGCAGCGTGTCGAGGACGAAGCGGACGTCCGCGACGCGCACCGCGACGACCTTCTCCAGCAGCGCCGCGATCTTCACCGGGTCGGGGTGCGCGGGATCGGGTACGGCCTTGGCGAACTCCGCGGGCAGCAGCGTGCGTTCGACCCGGCCGCCGGGGAACTCGACGGCGGAGGCGTCGTAGGTGTGGTCGACCATGACGACGACGTGGCCGCGCGAGGCGAGGTCGTCGCACAGCACGCTGCCCAGCGAGCGGGGGTCGCCGGCGCCCGGCGAGTAGAGCACGACCGGGTACGGCCCCACCGCGGCCGGCGCGCCCTGGTGCGCGTGGGTGCGGGTGGCGGCCCAGTCCACCCGGTCCGCGGGGATGTCGGAGAGGCTGTTCAGCTCGGTCCAGCCGGCCGCCTCCCCGGGCAGCATCTGCGGGGCGGCGGCGAACCCGCGGATCGCGCGAGCCGGGTAACGGACGCTCACCATCAGCTCGCGATACGGTCCGCCGGTCCACGGGTCCGGGCGTGAGGTGTCGACCAGCCGCAGCGCCAGGGTGCCGACCGGGTGGGGACCGCTCGGCGCGGGCAGCTTCAGCCGCAGCCGGCCGTCGGCCTCGCTCTCGTCGGCCGATCCGCCCGCACCCGCGGTGCCCGGTGCGGATCGGGGCCCCGGCGCCGCCACCGCCCGCGCGGGGACGGCGAGCAGGACGGCGGCGGCCGACAGAACGGTGGCGCGGCGAGTGGGCACGGTGACTCCCTGATGTCGTACGGCTGTTGTGCGCGTGCGGGTCGTACGGATGCGTGCGGGCACGTACAGATCGGTGCGGGTCGTGCGGGTCGGCGCGGGTCCTGCCCGCGGCGCGGCTCCTCCCCCAGCTTCGCGCGGTGATCGCCGCCGCCCCATCCGGCAGGCCGGTACCTCGCCCGGGGGTTAACCCGAAGGCGGACCACGGAGGGCGCCTGACGGAGCGGCAAGATCGCCGCGGCGCCGAGTGCGGCACACTGTCCGATGGCGCCGCGCGATCCGCGCGGCCGCCGACGGCGGGTGCGGGACGGACGGAAGGCGGCGACGGCCGGCGATGAAGGTGATCCTCTTCGGTGCCTCGGGGATGGTCGGGCAGGGCGTCCTGCGGGAGTGCCTGCTCGACCCGGACGTGACGGAGGTGGTCGCGGTCGCCCGCAGCCCGCTGAAGCGCGCCGACCCGAAGCTGCGGCAGGTCTTCCACGACGACTTCACCGACTTCTCGGCGGTCGCCGGGGAACTGTCGGGCGCGGACGCCTGCTTCTACTGCCTGGGCGTGTCGGCGGCCGGACACAGCCAGCAGGACTACACCCGGATCACCTACGACTGCACGCTCGCCGCCGCCCGTACGGTCGCGGCCGGCCGCCCGGAGCTGACCTTCACCTACGTCTCCGGCGAGGGCACCGACAGCACCGAGCAGGGCCGCTCGGGCTGGGCCCTGGTCAAGGGGCGCACCGAGAACGCGCTGCTGGCGATGGACATGCGGGCGTACATGTTCCGGCCCGGCTGGATTCAGCCGCTGCACGGCGAGCGGTCCCGCACCGGCTGGTACCGCGTGATGTACAAGGCGACGTCGCGGCTGTACCCGGTGCTGCGCCGGGTGGCGCCGAAGCACGTGACGACCACGCAGGCGCTCGGCCGGGCGATGCTGGCGGTGGCGCGGCTCGACGGGCAGGGGCCGCACGTGCTGCACAGTCCGGAGATCAACCGGCTCGGCGGCTGACCTGCCGCTCCGGGCGGTTTCGGCGCGCCCGGGCCCGGGGCGGCGGGCCGTTCGGCGAGCCGGGGGGACTTCGCCCGGAGCGGGCATGCCGACCGCCGGATGGGGGCACATGGTGCGCATGACGCAGATCGGCCTTCCGAGCAGAGTACGTGCCTGCCTCTTCGACCTCGACGGTGTGCTGACGCCGACGGCGCTGGTGCATGCCGCGGCCTGGAAGGAGATGTTCGACGCCTTCCTGCACGACCGGGACGGCGACGGTTTCCGGCCGTTCGACAGCACCGCGGACTACGACACCTACGTCGACGGCCGGCCCCGCGCGGACGGGGTGCGGACCTTCCTCGCCTCGCGCGACATCGAACTGCCCGAGGGCGACGACGACGACCCGCCGTCGGCGCTCACCGTGCACGGCCTCGGCAACCGCAAGAACGACCTGGTGCTGGAGAAGATCCGCACCGACGGCGTGACCGCGTACGAGGGCTCGGTGCGCTACGTGACGGCGGTACGCGCGGCGGGGCTGCGCACCGCGGTGGTGTCCTCCAGCGCGAACACCCGCGACGTGCTGGTCTCCGCGGGCATCGAGCACCTGATGGACGTGCGGGTGGACGGCGTGACCGCCAAGGACCAGGGGCTGCGCGGCAAGCCGAAGCCCGACACCTACCTGGCCGCGGCCCAGCAGCTCGGCTTCGACCCCGGTCAGGCGGCGGTCTTCGAGGACGCGCTGGTCGGGATGGACGCCGGGCGGGAGGGCAGCTTCGGGTACGTGGTCGGCGTGGACCGGGTCGGGCAGGCCGACGAGCTGCGCAAGCACGGCGCCGACACCGTGGTGAAGGATCTGGCCGACCTGATCGGGAGGAGCGCGTGATCACCGATCCCGCCTACGAGGTCGCGCCGTGGTCACTGCGCGAGTGCGAACTGAACCTGGAACTGCTGCCGCAGAGCGAGTCGGTCTTCGCCCTGTCCAACGGGCACATCGGCTGGCGCGGCAACCTCGACGAGGGCGAGCCGAACGGCCTGCCGGGGTCGTACCTCAACGGCCTGCACGAACTGCACCCGCTACCGTACGCGGAGGCCGGCTTCGGCTACCCGGAGTCCGGCCAGACCGTCATCAACGTCACCAACGGCAAGCTGATCCGGCTGCTGGTGGACGACGAGCCGTTCGACCTGCGGTACGGCACCACCCGCTCGCACGTGCGCGAGCTGGACATGCGGGCCGGGGTGCTGCGCCGCGAGTGCGTGTGGGTGTCGCCGGCCGGGCGGGCGGTGCGGGTGCGCTCGGTGCGGATGATCTCCTTCCGGCAGCGCGCGGTGGCGACGATCTCCTACGAGGTGGAGCCGCTGGACGAGCAGGTGCGGGTGGTGGTGCAGTCGGAGCTGGCGGCCAACGAGGAGATCCCGCGGGCCACCGGCGACCCGCGGGTGGCGGCGGCGCTGGAGTCGCCGCTGGTCTCCGAGGAGCACTTCGCCGGCGGCACCCGGCTGGGGCTGATCCACTCCACCACCCGCAGCGAGCTGCGGGTCGCGGCGGCCGCCGACCACCGGGTGGACGGGCCGCGGGCCACCACCCAGATCTCCTCGGAGTCCGGGGACGACATCAGCCGGCTGACCGTCACCGCCGTGCTGGAGAAGGGCGAGCGGCTGCGGCTGGAGAAGTTCGTCGCCTACGGCTGGTCGGCGACGCGCTCGCTGCCCGCGCTGCGCGACCAGGCCGACGCGGCGCTGGTGGGCGCGCGCGACACCGGCTGGCAGGGCCTGCTGGACCAGCAGCGCGAGTACCTGGACGACTTCTGGGAGCGGGCCGACGTCGAGGTCGACGGCGACACCGAGATCCAGCAGGCGGTCCGCTTCGCGCTGTTCCACGTGCTGCAGACCGCCGCCCGCGCCGAGCAGCGGGCGATCCCCGCCAAGGGCCTGACCGGCTCCGGCTACGACGGGCACACGTTCTGGGACGCGGAGACGTTCGTGCTGCCGCTGCTGACGTTCACCGCGCCGCAGGCCGCCTCCGAGGTGCTGCGGTGGCGGCACAACACGCTGCCGGCCGCGCGCGAGCGGGCCGCCCAACTCGGCCTGGCCGGCGCCACGTTCCCCTGGCGCACCATCAACGGCGACGAGGCGTCGAGCTACTGGCCGGCCGGCACCGCCGCCTTCCATGTGAACGCGGACATCGCCGACGCGGTGGTGCGCTACGTCGCGACCACCGGCGACGACGAGTTCGAGGCCGAGACCGGGCTGGAAATCCTCACGGAGACCGCCCGGCTGTGGCGGTCGCTCGGCCACCACGACCACTCGGGCGCCTTCCACATCGACGGCGTGACCGGGCCCGACGAGTACAGCGCGGTCTGCGACGACAACGTGTACACCAACCTGATGGCGCAGGCGAACCTGGTGGCCGCCGCCGACGCCGCCGAGCGCCATCCGCGGCACGCCGCCGCGCTGGAGATCACCGACGAGGAGACCGCCGCCTGGCGGGACGCGGCCTCGGCGATGACGGTGCCCTTCGACAAGGACCTGCGGGTGCACGAGCAGTCCGCCGGTTTCACCCGGCACCAGCGCTGGGACTTCGAGAGCGCCGACCCCGATCGCTACCCGCTGCTGCTGCACTACCCGTACTTCGACCTGTACCGCAAGCAGGTGGTCAAGCAGGCCGACCTGGTACTGGCGATGTACCTGCGCGGGGACGCCTTCACCGCCGAGGAGAAGGCGCGCGGCTTCGCCTACTACGAACCGCTGACGGTGCGGGACTCGTCGCTGTCGGCGTACTGCCAGTCGGTGATCGCGGCGGAGGTCGGGCACCTCCAGCTCGCCTACGACTACCTGGGCGAGTCGGCGATGATGGACCTGGAGGACCTGGAGAACAACGCCCGCGACGGTCTGCACATCGCGGCGCTGGCGGGCACCTGGACGGCGCTGGTGGCCGGGTTCGGCGGGATGCGGCTGTTCAACGGGGACTCGATCCGGTTCGCGCCGCGGCTGCCGGACGCGCTCAGCAGGATCGCCTTCCGGCTGGACTTCCGCGGCCGGCGGCTGCGGGTGGAGGTGAAGCGGACCTCGGCGACGTACTCCCTCGCCGACGGCGCGCCGATCGAGATCCTGCACTACGAGAAGCCGTTCACGCTCACCACCGAGCGGCCGGTGGTGCAGGACCTGCCGGGGATCACCCACCGCGAGCCGCCGAGGCAGCCGCCGGGGCGCGCGCCGAGGCGCCGCAAGCAGGCGCCGGGGCCGCAGAAGTAGGGGCCGTCAGCAGGTGCCGGGGCCGCTGGCCGCTGACGTGGCGGCCTCGGCGGGCAAGGGTGGGGCCGGGGGTGCGTGGTCCCCACCCCCGCTGTCACAGCCAGCCGCGGCGCTTGAAGAGCCGGTAGAGCACCAGGACGACCGTGACCATCAGTGCGAGCACCGCCGGATAGCCCCAGACCTGGCGCAGTTCCGGCATGTGGTGGAAGTTCATCCCGTAGATCCCGGCGATCATCGTGGGCACCGCGGCCATGGCCGCCCAGGCGGAGATCTTGCGCATGTCGTCGTTCTGCCGCACGCCGACCTGGGTGAGGTGCGCGGCGAGGATGTCGGACAGCAGCCGGTCCAGGGACTCCCCGGCGTCGGCGACCCGGGTGAGGTGGTCGGCGACGTCGCGGAAGAACGGCTGGGTACGCCGGGGGGTGTACGGCATCCCGCCCGCGGCCATCCGCGCCATCGGCTCGGCGAGCGGGCCGCTGGCCCGCCGGAACTCCATCACCTGCCGCTTGAACTCGTAGATCGTCGCGGCGACGCGCGCCGAGTCGCCGCCGATCGGCGCGAACACCTTCTCCTCCAGCTCCTCCAGGTCCACCTGGAGCTCCGCGGCGACCTCGAGGTAGTCGTCCACGACGCTGTCGCAGATCGCGTAGAGCACCGCGACCGGGCCGTGCTTGAGCACCGACGGCCTGTCCTCCAGCCCGGCGCGCACCTCGGCGGCCGTGGCGGCCTCGCCGTGCCGGACGGTCACCACGAACGCGTCGCCGATGAAGACCATCAGCTCGCTGGCGCTGACCGTGCCGCTGTCGTCGTGGTAGCGCAGCGGCCGGACCACGGCGAACAGCGCGTCGGGGTAGATCTCCAGCTTGGGCCGCTGATGGGCCTTGAGCACGTCCTCGACCGCCAGCGGGTGCAGCCCGAACTCCGCGGCGATGCCGGCGAACTCGGCCTCGGTCGGGTCGTGCACGCCGACCCACACGAAGGAGTCGCCCTGCGCGCGGGCCTGGTCCAGCGCGTCGGACAGGTCGTCCGGGGTATGGGTGCGGCGGCCGTCCTGGTAGATGGCGCAGTCGACGATCACGTGCACATTCCTTCCTCGGCGGCCCGCGGATCTATCACCCACGGGCCTGTCGGCGAGCGCCGCACTGCCGTGGGGGCGGGGCGCCGCGCTGCCGTGGGGGCGGTCGGCTCGGGCCCGTCGCCGGGGACGCTCACCGGTCGGTGGCCGCGACGGCGGTGCCGCCGGGCGGGTGCGGGCGGGCGTTGGTCCCGGGAAGGGCGACCGCGCCGCTCCCGTCGCGCGAGCCTGGACCGGTGCCCGCCGCGGCCCCGCCGTCCGTGCTGTCCGCGGTGCCCGTGCCATCCGTACCGTCCGTGCCGCCGCCCGCGGCCGTCTTCGCGGCGGCGGCCCGGGCCGCCCTGGCCCGCGCGTGCTCGACGTTGAAGTGGGCGCCGATCATCAGCGCCAGGTTGGAGAACCACAGCCAGACCAGGAAGATCACCGTGCCGGCCAGCGGCCCGTAGAGGCGGTTGTACGTCCCCATGTGCGCGGTGTAGACGGCGAATCCGGCCGAGCCGGACAGCCACAGTCCCACCGCGAGCGCGCCGCCGGGCGCCATCGCGCGCAGCGACCGGGTGCCGCGCGGGCCGGTGCGGAAGAGCACCAGGACCAGCGCGGCGGCCACCGCCAGCAGCAGCGGCCAGCGCATGCCGCGCCACGCCGCCTGCGCGGGCCCGCTCATGTGCAGCACCGAGCCGGTACGGTGCGCGATCGCGCCGGTGACCACCAGGCAGACCGCGCTCGCCACCAGCAGCACCAGCAGCGTCAGGGAGGTCAGCACGACCCGCGGGCCGGTGCGCCAGGCCGGCCGCCGCTCGTCGGAGCCGTACATGGTGTGCAGGGCACGCCGGAAGACCGCCGCGTAGCTGGACGCCGACCACATGGCGCCCAGGCCGCCTCCTATCGCCAGCGACAGGGTCGCGCGGTGGTCCTGCGCCATGTCCTGGAGCGCCGACGCCACCACGGGCCGCGACTCGGCGGGCAGCAGCGTGGTGACGCCCGCGGCCAGGCTGCTCTCCGAGGGCCCGCCGGCCATGCCCAGCAGCGACACCGTCATCAGCAGCGCGGGGAAGAGCGCGAGCACCGCGTAGTAGGTCAGGGCCGCGGCGCGCTCGGTGACGTCCTTGTCCCATGAGGCGGCCAGCGCCCGGACCAGGGTGCGGCCGAACCTCCACACGGCGCGGGTGCGGCGCAGGCCGGTGCGGGGTGCGGCCGTCGAGGACGGCGCGGACCGCTTGGACGGCTTGGGCCGCTTGGACGGCTTGGCGCGCGTGACCCGCCCGGGTCGCCCGGTCTCCGGCTCGGCCGCCCGCTCGGTCGGCTCGGCCCGCCCGGCCGTGCCCCTGCTTCTCGCCACAGTGCTCCTTCCGCCACGCCACGCTCCGTGTGCCGGTCGTGTGCCCGGCGGCGGCGCTTTCATGGCGGGCGGCGGCGGGCGGCGGCGGGCCCCGCGGGCGGACCTTGCCGGTGAGGGGCGCCCATGCGCGTCGCCGGTGGACCGCACCCGCGGGCCGCGCGCGTCGGAACGTCACCGAACCGCCGTCTCCCACGCCTTCCGGTGCCGTGGCGGCGATGACAGACTCTGCGGGTGCGCGACTACGACATACTGGTCATAGGTTCCGGTCCCGGCGGGCAGAAGGCGGCGATCGCCGCGGCCAAACTCGGCAGACGGGCGGCGATCGTGGACCGCCCGCAGACGCTGGGCGGGGTGTCCCTGCACACCGGCACCATCCCGTCCAAGACGCTCCGCGAGGCGGTGCTCTACCTCACCGGCCTCAACCAGCGGGACATGTACGGGCAGAGCTACCGGCTCAAGGACGACATCACCATCGGCGACCTGACCTCCAGGACCGAGCACGTGGTCGGCCGCGAGGTCGACGTGATCCGCAGCCAGCTCAGCCGCAACCAGGTGCCGCTGCTGCCCGGCACCGGCCGCTTCCTCGACGAGCACACCGTCGCCGTCACCGACGCCGCCGGCCGCGAGCGGGCGGTGACCGCGGACTTCGTGGTGGTCGCCACCGGCACCCGCCCGGCCCGCCCGGCGAGCGTGGAGTTCGACGACCGCACCGTGCTGGACTCCGACAGCGTGCTGAGCATGGAGCGGGTGCCGCGCTCGATGGTGATCGTGGGCGCCGGGGTGATCGGCATGGAGTACGCCTCGATGTTCGCCGCCCTCGGCAGCAAGGTCACGGTGGTCGAACAGCGCGACGGCATGCTGGACTTCTGCGACGCCGAGGTGGTCGAGGCGCTCAAGTACCACCTGCGGGACCTCGCGGTGACCTTCCGTTTCGGCGAGACCGTCGCGGCCGTGGAGCGGCACGAGCACGGCACGCTCACGGTGCTCGCCAGCGGCAAGAAGATCGCCGCGGACGCGGTGATGTACTCCGCGGGCCGGCAGGGCCTGACCGACGGACTCGGCCTGGAGCGGGCCGGGTTGAGCGCGGACAAGCGCGGCCGGATCTCGGTGGACGAGCACTACCGCACCGCGGTGCCGCACATCTACGCCGTCGGCGACGTGATCGGCTTCCCGGCGCTCGCCGCGACCTCGATGGAACAGGGCCGCACCGCCGCGTACCACGCCTTCGACGAGCCGGTGCACGGCATGCCCGACCTCCAGCCGATCGGCATCTACACCATTCCCGAGATCAGCTTCATCGGCCGTACCGAGGACCAACTCACCGACGCGGCGGTCCCGTTCGAGGTCGGGGTGTCCCGCTACCGCGAGCTGGCCCGGGGCCAGATCATCGGCGACGCGCACGGCATGCTGAAGCTGCTGGTCTCCCCCACCGACCGCAAGCTCCTGGGCGTGCACTGCTTCGGCACCGGCGCCACCGAACTCATCCACATCGGCAGCGCGGTGATGGGCTGCGGCGGCACCGTCGACTACCTGGTGGACGCGGTCTTCAACTACCCGACACTTGCTGAGAGTTACAAGGTCGCGGCGCTCGACGTCACCAACAAGATCCGGCAGATCGACCGGCTGGGCGACTGAGCCGCCGACCGCCCCACCGCCCGCCGGCCGTTTGTGAGGCGGCCGTACCCGCGAAAACCGGGTGCGGCCGCGCCAGGCCGCTTCATAGAGTGCGGGCATGGACTGGCACGCCTGGCACGACGCCTACGCCTCCCCCGACTCCGCCCTGACCGCGCGGCTGCGCACCGTCACCGAGCGGATCAGGGCCGCCCTGGACGCCGCTCCGCCGGGCCCGTTCCGGGTGGTGAGCGTGTGCGCCGGGCAGGGCCTGGACCTCCTCGGCGCCCTCGCGGACCACCCGCGCCGCGCCGACGTCTCGGCCCGGCTGGTCGAACTCGACCCGCGCAACACCGCCGCCGCACGGGAGGCCACCGCCGCACTCGGCCTGCACGACGTCGAGGTGGTCACCGGCGACGCCTCCCTCACCGACTCCTACGCCGGCGCCGTGCCCGCCCAACTCGTCCTTTTCGTCGGCGTGTTCGGCAACATCACCGCCGCCGACGCCGAGCGCGCCACCGGCTTCCTCGACGGCCTCTGCGCCCCCGGCGGCTCCGTCATCTGGACCCGCAACCGCAAGGAGCCCGACCTCTTCCCCCGCGTCTGCGAGTGGCTGGAGCAGCGCGGCTTCGAACGGACCTGGACCTCCGCCCCGGGTGTCCGGCAGGGCGTCGGCGTGCACCACTTCACCGGCGAACCCCGCGAACTCCCCACGGGCGAGCGGATGTTCACCTTCGTCGGCTACGACGTCCTGTCCGGCGGGTGACCCGGCAACCGGGTGCGGGGCAGCTCGCGACGAGGACGAACCGCCCGGCGCGCAAAAGGAGTTGGCGGCCCGCCGCCCGCTCCGGATAATCCACCTGGCCGGGGGACGGAAGGCGCCGTGCCGGGCACCACGGCCGGGGGGACGACATGGACGTGTTCGCGTGCGGGCGCTGCGGCGCCGTACTGACCGTGCCCGTGGCAGAGGTCGCCCTTCCCGTCCGGGCCCATCAGACCTACGGCCACGACATGCTCCCGGCGCTGATGGAGCCGGGAACGTACGCGGTGGACCCGGAGCCCTCCGGACTGCCCTGGCGGCGGTGGGAGGAGATCGGCGCGGAGGCGGCCGAGGCCCGCGGCGTCTACGCACCGGTGCACGCCCTGTCCTACGGCCCGCCCGGGGAAATCGTGCTGGCGCCGGGCGACACCCGGGGCACCGTGTTCATCCCCGGACGGTTGGACGGCTACTGCCTGGGGATCGACGGTCGGGACGGTCTCAACCTGGCCTGCGCCCGCTGCGGGAGCTTCGTGGCCACCCGCGTCGACGACTGCGCGTGCTGGCAGACCGTGTGGCTCTCCCCGCGCGCGGTGCACCGCCTGCCCGCCGGCGGCCCGGCTCAACTACCCGCGGACTGGAGCGTGGTGACGGACAGGCGGCGCGACGAGGGGCGCGACACCCCGCCGGTCGACCAGCTCGGCGCGTGGAGCCCGCACTGGGAGGCGGCGGCCGGCGCGGCACTCGCCCACCTGCTCGCGGCATCGGCCGGCGCGCCGCTGGTGCTCCCCCGCGGCCTGGTCACGGACCTGTTCGGCCCGACCCTCGACCGGTTGCTCGCCGCGGCGCCGCCCCGGCCACCGGGCCCGGCCGCGCCCCGGCGGGTGGTGGTGGCAGGACCGGAACTGCCACCACCCGAGCGCGGCGACTCCCTCGCGCTGGTGCCGCGCCACCCGCACACGGGCAGGACCTGGCAACCGCCGGAATCGGTGGCCGCCGTGCCGCTGGAAGCCGACGTGTGGGCCCAACTGGCCTTCCCCCGCGAGCGGCTGGCCGTCCCGGCCACCGGCGGGCTGCCGGCCGGGGTCCTCCGCGACGACCCGCCGCCGCTCCATCCGCACCGCCTCTTCGAGCCGGACCGGAGGGTGTTCCTCCGCACGCTGGCCCGGCTGCCCGCGGTCCGCCGACCCGAACTCCGCGCGATCTACGACCACGCGCGGGTCACCCCGTACGGTCCGGTGGTGTAGCGCCGGGGCGGGGCGGCAACGGGACTTCGGCGGAAGGTCAGCGGAAGGTCGGCCGCGAGTGCCGCGGACCGCCCGGGGAGCGGGACGGGATGGAGACCGAAACGTTGCGCTGCCGCCCTCTGGGTGGACGACCATGCACGTATGGGTCATCCGGCGGGGGCGGTCCCGGGCGCACGTGCTCCGGGCCGCGGATGTGCGGCCACCTTCGTGGTCGCGTTGGGACTGGTGTGCGCGCTGCTCGGCTACATGTGGTGGGATTTCGACCACCGTTTCCACCGGCCGCCACCCGACGTCGCCGCCTTCGCCCGGGCCGACGCCACGCGGACGGCGGGCGCGAGCGCGGCGCGGAGCGACAACGCACTGTTGAAGAAGCTGCGTTCGGCCGTACCCTGGGCGGTCCCGCTCGGCACGTCGGTGGCGGACTCGTGCACGTCGATCAACCAGGGTTCGTTCGGCGGGGACCGCTGGTCGCCGATCTCCTGCACCCGGTCCACCGTGCTGTACGCCGCGTTCGACGGCGAACTCCACGCCCGCCTGCACCAGTTGGACACCGCGATCGACACCCAGGGCTGGGCCGGCACCCCGTCCGGCGGGCCGCCCGGCACGCTGACGGCGATGGCCACCTGGATGGGACAGGTCGGCGGCGGCGACCCGCCGTCGGGGACCGCGACGCCCAGCCCGTCGGCCTCCGCGCCGAAGCAGATCGCCCTGTTCGTGCGGTACGACCGCCGGTCGAACGGCACGCTCGACACCGCCGCCCAACGCGCCCAGCCGCGCCTCCAGGTGGGCGTCGCCGGACGCCCGTACTCGCCCTTCGCCAGCACCGGCGACAACCAGGCGCTGGACGGACCGCCGAGGCGACTGGCGAGCGAAGGCACCGTCTACCGGGCCTGGCATCCGCTCTCCACCGACACGGTTGCCCGGTCCGCGTACGTCAGCCACCACTACGTCGTCGCCTTCTCGATCACTTCCGCCTACATCACCGAGACCGTCCCCACCACCCCTCCGTACCGGCCGCCGACCGGCAACGGCGTACCGCCCTGCTACAGCGGCAGCCACTGCCCCTGAGGCGAAGCCGCGCCGCCCCACCACCCGCGCGGCCCTCCGCCAATCGCCCTTCCGCACAACGGAGTTGAGCCGCGCGCACGTCGGGAGCATTGACACGGGCGGCGCACCGGGCCAAATATGGGAGCGCTCCCACACACTGTACCGGCAGACCCGCACGCCCCCCACGTCCCGCCTCCCGAAGGTGAGAACCCCGTGCCCGTCCTCGTCCGCAGACACCTGTCCACCGCGCCCTGGCGGCGCCGGCTCGCCGCGGTGGCCTCGGCCGCCGTGCTCGGCGCCGCGCTCCTGGCCGGCGGTGCCACGGCCGCCGCCACCGACTCCGCGGCCTCCTCCCCCGTCGACGTGACCGTGAACGCCGACGAAGGGTCCGGCACCATCCCCGGCACCGCGTACGGGCTCAACAGCGCGGTGTGGGACGACCAGATGAACGTCCCCCAGGTGCAGGATCTGCTCCAGGCCGCGAACGTCGGGATGCTGCGCTATCCCGGCGGCTCCTACGGCGACATGTACCACTGGCAGGACAACTCCGCGCCGGGCGGATACGTGGCGCCGGGCACGGACTTCGACGCGTTCATGGGCACCGTGAAGAAGATCGGCGCGCAGCCGATGCTGATCGCGAACTACGGCTCGGGCACCCCGCAGGAGGCGGCGGACTGGGTGAAGTACGCCAACGTCACCAAGGGGTACGGCGACAAGTACTGGGAGGTCGGCAACGAGGTCTACGGCAACGGGCACTACGGCTCCGGCTGGGAGACCGACGACCACGCCGACACCTCGCCGACGGCGTACGCGAACAGCGTGGCCCAGTACGCGTCGGCGATGAAGGCGGTGGACCCGTCGGTGAAGGTCGGCGCGGTGCTGACGCTGCCGGGCAACTGGCCGGACGGCGTGATGGCCGCCGGGGAGAGCGCGGACTGGAACCACACGGTGATCCCGCTCATCGCCGGCCACGCCGACTTCGTGATCGTGCACTGGTACCCGGGCGGTTCCGACGCCGCCACGATGCTCGGCGAACCGACCCAGCTCACCGGTGAACTGGCCCAGCTGAAGGACCAGTTGGCCCAGGCCGGGGCGGGCGCACTGCCGATCGCGCTGACCGAGGTGAACTCCGACGTCGACGAGGACACCCAGCCGGACGCCCTGTTCGGCGCCG
Source organism: Streptomyces sp. NBC_00448 (assembly GCF_036014115.1). NCBI lineage: Bacteria > Bacillati > Actinomycetota > Actinomycetes > Kitasatosporales > Streptomycetaceae > Streptomyces > Streptomyces sp. NBC_00448. The sequence goes on along the minus strand of NZ_CP107913.1, from coordinate 9,353,807 downwards.
ACACCTATCTGACCGCCCTGGAGAGCGGGGTGTTCACGGTGGACTGGTGGGACACCCACAACGGCCCGCAGGCGATCAGCACCGCGCCCGACGGCGCGACGGACTTCGACGACTACGGCATCCTGTCCAGCGGCACCTGCGTCGGGGACGTGTGCGAGCCCGCGCTCAACACGCCGTTCCCGACCTACTACGCGATCAAGATGCTCAGCGAACTCGGGCGACCCGGCGACCAGTTGGTGGGCGCGGGCACCACGAGCCCGCTGGTGTCCGCGCACGCCGTGCACCGCGCGGACGGCTCGCTGAGCGTACTGCTCATCAACAAGGACCCGTCGAACTCCCAGCACGTCGCCCTCCACTACGCCGGGTTCACCCCGGACCCGGCATCCGCGAGCGTCGCGCTCTACCGCGACGAGGCCGACTCCATCGACACCTCGACCACCGGCGACCCGAACTCCGCGACGCTGCCGCCGTATTCGGTCACCACGCTGACGCTGCGCGCCGCCGCCGGCAGCGCGTCGGCGCTGTCCGCGCCGGGCGCCCCGAAGGTGACGGCGGCCGGCTCCACCACGGCCACCGTCTCCTGGACCCCCTCGGCGGGCGGGACCGCCGACCGGTACGAGGTCTACCGCTCCGACGGCACCACCAGCGAGCTCCTGGCCACCTCCACCGGCACCTCCGCCACCGTGGCCAACCTGACGCCCGGCACCACCTCCACCTGGAACGTGCTCGCCCGGGACGCCGCCGGGCGGCTCTCGCGGCCCTCGGACCCGGTGACGGTGCGCACCGGGACCCCGGCGGACTCGACCTGCCGGGTGTCGTACCGGCTCACCGGCGGCTGGGGCAACGGCTTCAACGCGGACGTCAACGTCACGAACACCGGACCCGTACCGATCACCGGTTGGACGCTGGCGTTCACCTTCCCGAGTGGCGCGGACGAGTCGGTCACCGGGTTCTGGAACGCCGAGCTGAGCCAGTCCGGGCGTACGGTGGTGGCCACACCGGTCGACTGGAACGGCACGCTCGCCGCGAACGGCGGCAACTCGGCGGACTTCGGGTTCACCGGGGCGAACAGCGGCGCGTATCCGCCGCCGACCGTCTTCACCTTGAACGGCACGGTCTGCACGACCACCTGAGCCACCGTCATGTGGTGCCGTGCGGCATCCGGCCCGCGCGGCCGAGCGTCTGGGATGATCACGCCATGCTCCAGGTATGCCTGAACGGCGCCAGAGACCGATCCGAGTGCGAGTGGCTGCCGGTGACGCCCCAGCAGCTCGGCGACGCGGCCGCGGAGGCCGTCTCCCTCGGCGCCCGCTCGATCCATGTCCATCCCAAGGACGAGAAGGGGGCGGACACGATGGCGGCGGTGAGTGTGGACGCCGCGGTCGCGGCGGTGCGGGCGTCGGCACCCGGCGTTCCGATCGGCGTCACCACCGGGGAGTGGACCGAGCCGGACCCCGAGCGGCGGGCCGCGCTGGTGCGGTCCTGGTCGGTGCTGCCGGATCACGCGTCGGTGAACTGGCACGAGGAGGGGGCGGAGGTCGTCGCTGACGCGTTGCTGTCGGTGGGGATCGGGGTGGAGGCGGGGGTGTACTCCGGGACGGATGCGGCGGTCAGGTTGCGGGGGTGGCCGGGGGTGGGGCGGGTGGTGCGGGTTCTGGGGGAGGTGGTCGAGCGTGATCCGGAGCGGGCGGTGGGGGTGGCGGAGGCGTTGCTGCGGGAGTTGGCGGGGTTGGATGGGCTGGATCGGGTGGGGAGGGGGGTGCTGCTGCTGCACGGGGAGGAGGGTGGGGCGTGGCCGGTGTTGAGGGTGGCGGCGGGGAGGGGGCTTGATGTGCGGATCGGGGTGGAGGACACGTTGGTGTTGCCGGATGGGAGGGTGGCGGGGGGTAATGGGGCACTGGTGCGGGCTGCGCTTGAGGAGGTGGCGGGGGCGGGGGCTGGGCGGTGAGGTTCGCCGACGGTGGGTGGTGAGGTTCGCCGGGGCTCCGGTGGCGGGGTTCGAGACTGCATATTTACGGCGCCTGCGGGGTGCTTCGTTGCCTGATTCTTCTTCCTCGCGCCACAAATATACGAACGTCTCGAACCCCGCCCCCTGCGCCCCGGCTTCCGTCCTCCCGCGGCTTCGGGTGGGGGGTGGCCGGGGTAGGAGTGGCCTGGGTGGGGGGTGGCCGGGTGGGGGTCGGTGGCCGGGGTGGGGGGTGTTCGGGGAGCGGCTTGGGGGTGGGGTGGTCTGGGCGGTGGGCGGGTTGGGGGTGGGGTGGTCTGGGGGGGTGGGCGGCTTGGGGGGTGGTTTGTGCGGAGGGTGGCCTGGGGTCAGGTGGTCCTGGGGGGCGTGCGGGTGGTGGTCCAGGTGAGGAGTTGGGGGGCGGTCCAGGTGGTGAGGATGCGGGGTGGGGGGATGGCGGCGGATTCGGCGCGGGCGCAGCCGTTGATCTGCCAGTCGAGTTGGCCGGGGGCGTGGGCGTCGCTGTCGATGGAGAAGAGGGTGCCGAGGTCGCGGGCGAGGGTGAGGAGGTGGGGGGGCGGGTCGAGGCGGTGGGGGCTGCTGTTGATCTCGACGGCGGTGCCGTACTGGGCGCAGGCGGCGAAGACGGCTTCGGCGTCGAAGGTGGACTCGGGGCGTTGTTTGGCCTCGCCGATCAGCCGGTTGGTGCAGTGGCCGAGGACGTCGACGAGGGGGTTGGTCACGGCGGCGATCAGGCGGCGGGTGAAGAGGGGTGCGGGCATGCGGAGTTCGGAGTGGGCGGAGGCGACGACCAGGTCGAGGCGGTCGAGGAGGTCGTCGCGCTGGTCGAGGCCGCCGTCGGAGAGGATGTCGCACTCGATGCCGGTCAGCAGCCGGAAGGGCGCGAGGCGTTCGTTGATCTCGGCGACGACGTCGAGTTGCCGGAGCAGCCGTTCGGCGGTGAGGCCGCGGGCGACCTTGAGGCGGGGGCTGTGGTCGGTGAGCACCATCCAGGAGTGGCCGAGGTCGCGGGCGGTGCGGGCCATCGCCTCGATCGGGCTGCCGCCGTCGGACCAGTCGGAGTGCACGTGGCAGTCGCCGCGCAGCGCGGCGCGCAGTGACCGGCCGGCGCCGTCGGCGGGGGGCGCGGCCTGGTCGCGTTCGAGGTCGGCGAGGTAGGCGGGGGTGCGGCCGGCGCATGCCTCGGTGATGACCGTGGCGGTGGTCTTGCCGATGCCCTTGAGGTCGGTGAGCCGGCCGGTACGGGCGCGCTGGTGGACCTCGGCGGGCGGGAGTGCGGCGATGACGTCGGCGGCGTTGCGGAACGCCCGGACCCGGTAGGCGGGTGCGAGGGCGCGTTCCAGCAGGAAGGCGATCCGGTCGAGTGCCTCGATGGGCTCCATGGTGGCGCTGTTCCCGTCCGGCGCCGCGGCTAACGGCCGAGCGGGTGGGCGTCACCCGCTCGGCCGCGGCGCCCGTACCTCTGCCGGGCGCGGGCCCGCATCGGCCGGGCGGAACGCGACGAGGTGCGGGTCACGCCTTCGGTACGTGCAGGGCGTCCCAACTCTCTTTGCCGGGAGGCCACTTGAGGGCGGCGCCGGTCCAGCCCTTGTGGTGGTCGGTGCTGTACTTGCGCTGCCATGCCTCGTAGGAGGCGATGTCGCCGGAGCCGATGACGTCCTTGTTCGCGGTGCTCTTGTAGTGGTCGCAGCCGACCGCGACCAGGCGGGCGTGCATCGCGGCCACGATCGGGGACTTGCGGCCGACGGTGAACCAGGCCGCGCCCGGGAACGCCTCGTAGCTCGGGGCGCCGCCCGACGTGCTCTTCGCGGCCCAGGTGGTGAGCGCGGCGGTGTCGGCGAAGTGGGCGACGTTGAGGTCCATGCCGTCGGTCGAGCTGTACTGGTGGATGGTCCAGGCGTGCTCCACCCGCGGGTGGCCGGCGGCCGCGCCGGGGTCGGCGATCCACAGGCCGTCCCCGCAGAAGGAGGTGGTGTCGCGGTGCAGCCAGAAGTCGAGGTTGCAGTAGAGCAGCACCCGGTGGGCGGCCGACGCCTTCTGCAGCGCCTTGATGAAGGCGTCCTTGTCCGCTCCCGACACGCCCGTGTCCTCCCAGTCCATGGCGAGGATGTCGCCGGCGTTCACCCCGGCGTGCTGGAGGAAGTAGGTGACCTGCGTGGCCATGCTGCCGGGCCGGGCGAAGTGGTAGTGGCCGACGGCCACGCCCGCGGCCCGGGCGTGGGCGACCTGCGCGGCGTGCTTGGGGTTGACGTAACTGGTGCCCTCGGTGGCCTTGACCATGACGAAGCCGAGGCCGGAGGTGCTGTAGGTGCTGGACTGGTAGGACGCAACGTCGATGCCCTTGACGGTCATGGGCGGCCTTTCACTCACGTGGTGCTGTGCGGTGGTTCGTCCGTGGGTTCGGGTACGGACACGGGTACGGGTCGGTGCGGGTACGGGTGGGTGCGAGCGGTTCGGTGCTCCGGCTCAGTGGACGCTCCCCACGTCGAACGTGCCGCCGCAGACCACGGGATCACCCGTGGCCAGGGTCATGGCGTCCTTCGACCCGGGCGGGTACGCCTTGAGCAGGGTCGGTCTGCGCCAGCAACTGTCACCGTCGACCCCCTGGTTGAGCGTGTGCAGGTCCGCCTCGACACTCGCGCCCGGCTTGAGGCCGACCGCGGCGCCCCGCGGCCCCTGCCGGCCGGCGGGCTTCCCTATCGTGCTGCCGTCGCCGCGGATCAGCGACACCCCCGGGAAGCCGTCGAGGACGCAGGTGCGTGAAGAGGTGTTCGTGAATCGCAGGGGATAGTACACCTGGCCCGCACCCGGGTCGCCGCGGCCGAGCCGCATGGTCAGGTCGGTGACGGTGCATCGGCTGCCGGCCGCCTCGGGCTGCGCGGCCGTGGACTGCGGCGCGGACGCCCCCGGTACGGCGGACCGCGGTACGACCGTCCCCGCCGTCGATCCGGGCGCCGCGCTGCCGCTCGGGGCCGCGGCGCCGGAACCGCCCGCCGGGCTCGCCGTCGGCGACGTCGACCGCGCGGACGTGTCCGACACCTTGCCGCTGTTGCCGCACCCGGCCGCGCCGAGCGCCAGCACCGCGACGGCCGCCGCGGCGAACGGGGCCGTACGCGCCAGGGGGTGCCGTCCGGCGGCCTTCCTTCGGCTCTGCGATGACGTGGTACGCATACCTACCCGGTTCTCGCCCCGCGCCCCTTCGAATCACCGCCGCCCCGAATTGTTGCCGTATCCGCACATCCTGTACGCCCCGTTCGAACCCCGCCCCCCGCCCGTGCGACGTCAGTTGTCGAACCAGACGGCCAGCCGCACGTTCCCGCCGCCGTGGACGGCCACGAGGGTGCGCATGACCGTCCACACCGGGGCCCATTCGCCGTCCGCCGGGACGGCCTCACGGCGGGTCATCCGGGCGACGCGGAAGCAGCGGCCGCCCGAGGCCCACTGTGCGCCCTCGGGCCGACCCGTCGTGTCCTGGAACGACTTGCCGGCGAGCTCCCAACCGCCCCCGGGCGCACGGACGTACTCGTGGACCCGACCGTCCACCCGCTCCGCGGCTTCGTCCCAGTCGACCGACGCCAGCTCCGGCCAGCCGATCCATGTCGGGCTGTGGTGGAGGTCGGGGAACGACTCGAACTCCTGCCGGACGTGGTCCGACACGTCGTGGGGCAGTCCGCGCCCGGCGGCCAACGGCCGGAACCCGGCGTAGTTCCGCACGCCGAACAGGCAGCCGAACGCGTCGTAGTCCCGCCCTCCGTACAGCATGTTCAGGTCGATCGCCGGGTACCAACTCGCGTCGTCCTCGTCGAGCGTGCCGTAGGTCGGCCTGCACTCGACGTACCCGTGGATATCGGCGCCCATGGGGCCGATCATTCTCCGGCCCGAGCCGCCGGGCCAAGCCGATTTCCTTGCCCGGCGGGGCTGTTCGACGGGAGCGCCGGTGACATCCACTCCGGCAGCGGCGTGGCCTCGGTTCAGGAGTGTGGCCGGGTGTCCGGCTTCGCGTCGTCCGCTGCCGGGCCGCCGAGGATGTCGGCGAGGGTGCGCCGGTAGCGCGCGAAGGCGGTCCTGCCGTCCTCGGTCAGGGAGTACCAGGTACTCGCGCGCTTGTCCACGAAGCCCTTGGTGACCCGGATGTATCCCGACGCCTCCAACTGCGCAGCGTGCTTGGACAGCAGCGAGTCGCTGATCTCCAACGACTCGCGCAGAAAGCGGAAGTCGGCCTCTTCCGCGGCTGCCAGCGTGGCCATGATGGACAGCCGCACCGGCGAGTGGATCAGTTCGTCGAGCATGTGCCGCGGGTGTCGTCCGACCTCGCTCACGCCTGGACGGCCAACCACGCACCGGCCACGCAGGGCACGGCGGGCACGATGCCGACCAGCGCGGCCGGCCAAGGGTGCGGCAACAGCGTGGCGAGCGCACCTGCCACGAAGACGAGCATGCCGAACACGACCGCCAGTCGGTGCTCCCGCCGCACCGACCGCCGACTGTCCGGCGAGCGGTGCCGGTTCCAGACCTCCGCCATCGACAGGACCACCATAGTCGGCGCCATCGTCAGCACCACCCCCGGCAGGCCGGACGACGCATCGTCGACCCCGCCCATCAGCGCGAAGTAGGCCAACGTCACCACTGCGACCAGCGCGAAGCCCATGGCCCGCCAGCGTCTGCCGTCCTCCACCTGGCGCCGCGCATCCTCGATCCGCGCCATCGCCGCTGGTACGTCCATCGGTTCGTCCGCCACCCCGACCACTTCCCCCGGTCCACTGTCCGATCCTGCAACTACTTTCCAATCTAGCGAGCACTTGACAAATCGGCAAGTGTTCGGGGTCAACGACCAACGGGTCTTAGGAGCAGAGGAGTTGAGGTCCGTCACGACGGCGGACGGCCGGGCCGGACGAGGGGGCTCGTCCGGGCCGGCCGGTTGTTGCTGGTGGGGCCGACTACAGGTCGAGTTGGTACTGGAGCGTCGTGTGGGTGGGCGTGTAGCCGAGGCTGTCGTTGACGCGTCGCATGGGGGTGTTGCTGTCGGCGGTGTCGGTCAGGAGGCCGCCGAGGTCGGGGTGTTCCGCGCGGGCCTGGCGGATCGACTCGGCCTTCATCCAGCGGCCGAGGCCGTGCCCGCGGTGCTCGGGCAGCACCGCGGTGCCGTAGTGCTGCCCGTCACCCGATCCGCCGCCGGGGACGACGAGTTCGGTGAAGCCGGCGATCGAGTCGTCGCGGGTGTCGAGGGCGACGACGGTGTGCAGGTGGTCGCCGCGATCCGCGACGGCCTTCGCCACGGCCCGCACCCGGTCCACGTCCCAGGTCATGGTGCCGTAGTCGGTGTCGTCCATGGGCATGTCGTCCATGGCCCGGCGTGAGGCGGCGAAGGTCGGGGCGAGGTGGTCGGGGACGGTGCCGTGCCACGACGCCAGCCGGTAGCCGGGGTGCGGGTGCGCGACGACCGCGGCGAGGGCGGCGTCGTCCACGTCGGCCAGCGGCAGGCGGGCGAAGCGCAGGGTCAGGACTTTGCGGAAGCCGCGGGCCGGCAGGAAGCGATCGCCGGGTGACCCGGCCTCGGCCTGCGCGATGACGCAGCGTCTGGTGTCGTCCCGGGCGGCGGCCACGGCGGTCTCCAGGAGCCCCGAACCGACGCCCGCGCGCCGCTCCACGGGGTGGACGCCGAGGGTCAGTTCGGCCAGGTGCTTCTGCCCGGGATCGGTGGACAGCCGCAGGAAGGCCGTGCCGACGGGGATGGAGTCGGCGTCGGACGCCAGCCAGGCGAGACGTCGGCTGTGCGACCCCTGCGCGGGGTCGGTCAGTGCGGTGATGTGAAACGACAAGGTGTCTCCGTCGTGAGTGTGAGGAGGTGGGAAAGGTCGGTACGCGGACTCACCTGCTGGTCACTCCTGCGCATGAGCTCCACACCTCCTGGTCACGACGGTGCCGGCCCGGAAGACCCCCCGGAACGACATGGACAGCCGGGCGAACCTAACCGCTCCCCCGGCCCCCGGCAAATGATTAACGGTCCGCTGCCCCCGGCGGTGCGCTCCCGAGGTGGTCCGCCTCGGGCGCGTACCGGTCACTTCCAGGGGCGGCGAGGTGCTTGCGTACGTTCTTCGGGTGCTCCCCCGTGGACGGTTCGTCGGGTGCTCCCCCCGTGGACGGGGGTGGGTGGGCCGCCGCGAAGGCGGTCCCGCCGTCCGGCCCGGCGTCCGTGATCCAGCGTCCCGTCCGGCCCGGTCGTGTCTTGAGCCTGCGGCGCACGCGACTTGGCGCACTCCGCACTGTTCGGGGCCGCCACCCACCGGCGATGATCGGATACGTGGCCGGTGGACGGGCGACCCTCCGTCACATCGGCCCGATCAGCCGGCACCACCCAGGGAACGTCATGCTCACCACCGTGCTGGACACCGCCCACCTCCCACCCTCCGACCGGGCGGCGGCCTGGGTGGAGACCACGGAACAGGCCCTCATGGCCACCCGTATCGACTTCCTCTCGCCCGACCGGATCAGAGCCCGAATCCGGACCATGGCCCTCGGGCCGGTGCAACTGTCGGTGATGTCGTACTCGCCGCTCAACTCCCGGCGCACACCGCGGCTCATCCGGCAGTGCGACCCCGAGCAGTACCAGCTCGCGCTGACCCTCACCGGACAGCAGAGCATCGAACAGGCCCGGGCGTACGCCGCGCTCGGCCCCGACGACCTGCTGCTGTACGACAGTTCACGGCCGTTCAGCGCCACCGCGGGTCCGGACCCGGCGGGGGCCAGGGCGTTGCTGCTGCAGTTCCCCCGGCGCCTTCTGCCGCTGCCGGAGCGGGCCGTCGCGCCGCTGTGCGGACAGGCGCTTCCGGGGCGAACGGGCGTCGGGCGGCTGCTGTGCCAGATGCTGACCGGGCTCACCGACGCGCACGCCGATCTCACGTATCCGGACAGCGCGCGGCTCGGCAGCACCGCGCTCGATCTCACGGCGGCTCTGCTGGCCCACCACGCGGACCGGCCGGCCCTGCTTCCGGCCGAGTCGCGGCAGCGCGAACTGTTCGAGCGGATCAGCGACTTCATCACCGCCCACCTGCACGATCCGGGGCTGACGCCGGGCACCCTCGCATCGGCGCACTTCATCTCCACGCGCTATCTGCACCGCATCTTCCAGTTGCACGGCAGCACCGTCGGCGACGTCATCCGTCAGCAGCGCCTCGCCCGCTGCCGCCGGGATCTGGCCGACCCCGCCCAACGCGCGGTCCCCATCGGCGCGATCGGGGCACGCTGGGGATACCCGAGGCCCTCCGACTTCACCCGCGCCTTCCGTTCCGCCACGGGCATGTCGCCCAGCGAGTACCGCGCCTTGTGCGCCCCGATGATCACGAGTTAGGGTCCCCGAGCACGTATGGGGAGATCGTCGCAGGTGGGGGATATGACGGACGAGAAGGACGCGCCCGCGAAGGGCGCGGGCGCGTGGGGGCAGGCCGTGACGGCCGTGGTACTGGTGGGGGTGCTCGCGGTGGGTCTGTGGACCGTTCAGAAGACGTCGTCGTCGCACGGCGAGAGCGCCTCGGCGCCGGCCACCTGCCCGGGCGGGCGGTCCGCGACGGCGTCGACGGGGGCCGCGGAGGAGGGCGCCAAGGACGGCGCCAAGGACGGCGCGAAGGGCAGCGCGAACGGTGGCGCGAAGAAGGCGGCGAAGGCGCCCCGACAAGCCTCCGGGCTGCAACTGTGCGAGGCGCTGAACCGTCCCGACCTCGCCGACCTCCTGGGCGCTCCGGGCGAGACGGCGAAGACCGCGAGCGGCAGCGACGGCGCCTTCACGTCTCCCGGCGGCCACGAGACCGCCACTCCCTCGGCCCGCGTGGAGTTCGGCACCTACACCGTGAACCTGGCGGCCAGTTACGACCGTATGCCGGTGACCGAGTACGCGTCCCTGCTCGGGGACGGCGACGACGCGCGGCGGCAGACGGTGCTGGGCCGCACCGCGGTCCTGTACGCGGACCGCACCCTCAGCATCAGCTTCCGGCTCGACGGGAGCGACTCCGACAGCCGCCCCGGCGTCCCGGCGCGTTCCCTCGCCGTGGCCCTGGACGCGAAGGACAGCGGCGGCTCGTTCGAGTTCACCCTGTGGCGCACGGACGGCGGGGCGGCGGACGACGCGGCGCTGCTGAGCGTCGCGCAGAAGGTGCTGCCCACCATCCCGGGGTGGACCGCCGAGGGCTGAAAGCCGCGGGCGCGTGCTCCGCACCCGGTCGTTGCCGACTCAGCGTCTGGAGGGCTGCCTCCAGGCGCTCTTCGTCTGCTGCGCCCGAGTCCGCTCCGTTGTGACGCACCTCTCATCCCGTTGCACCTCCGCACCCCCACCCCGAAGCGGAATCTCCATTCCTCATCCGCTACCCTCCTAGGATCGGAATGCGCATTCCGCTTACGGAACGGGAACCGAGGGAGCTCTATGGCCACGACGGAGCGGCGTACACATCATCAGGTCACATTCGCGGTGCTGGCGGCGGCCGTCGCCGCGTACGCGCTGCTCCAGTCGCTGGTGACACCGGTGCTGGGCGTCATCGCGGTGGACCTGCACACGAGTCAGAACACCGTCACCTGGGTGCTGACGGCGTATCTGCTCTCGGCGTCGATATTCACGCCGATCATGGGCCGCATCGGCGACATGATCGGCAAGGAGCGCGTGTTCGTGGCGACCCTGGTCGCCCTGTCCGTGGGATCGCTGCTGGCCGCGCTCGCCACCAACGTGACGGTGATGATCATCGCCCGGGTCATCCAGGGCATCGGCGGCGGCGTGCTCCCGCTGGCGTTCGGGATCATCCGCGACGAGTTCCCCAAGGAGAAGCTGAACGGCGCGGTCGGGGCGATCGCCTCGCTCAGCGCGGTCGGCGCGGGCCTGGGCATCGTGCTGGCCGGCCCGATCGTCAACGCCCTTGACTACCACTGGCTGTTCTGGCTGCCGATGATCCTCACCGTCGCCGCGGCGGTGGCGGCCCACTTCTTCGTGCCGGAGTCGCCGGTGCGCACGGAAGGCAGGATCAGCTGGCTGCCCGGCATCCTGCTGTCGGCGTGGCTGGTGGCCCTGCTGGTCGCGCTCAGCGAGGCACCGGACTGGGGCTGGGGCTCGGCCAAGGTGATCGGGCTGATCGTCGCCGCCGCCGTGCTCGCGGTCGCCTGGGTCATGGTGGAGCAGCGCTCGGCGTCCCCGCTGATCGACATGGGCATGATGCGGCGTACCGCGGTGTGGACCAACAACCTGGTCGCCCTGCTGATCGGCGTCGGGATGTACGCGGTCTTCGCGTTCCTGCCGGAGTTCGTCCAGACCCCGTCGAGCGCCGGCTACGGATTCGGCGCGAGCATCACCGCGTCGGGTCTGATGCTGCTCCCCTCGACCGTCACGATGTTCTTCGTCGGCATGTGGTCCGGCCGGCTCGCCCGGCTGATCGGCGGCAAGGCCGTCGTCGTGATCGGCTGCCTGGTCGGCGTCGCCTCGATGGCCATCCTCGCCTTCGCCCACCAGGACAAGTGGGAGATCTTCGTCGCCACCGGCGTCATGGGCATCGGCTTCGGCCTGGCCTTCGCGGCCATGTCCAGCCTGATCGTCAACGCGGTGCCGCCGGAGCAGACCGGCGTCGCCAGCGGCATGAACGCCAACATCCGCACCATCGGAGGCTCGATCGGTGCCGCCTTGATGGCCAGCATCGTCACCGCCGACACCGGTGCCGGCGGCCTGCCCAAGGAGGCCGGCTACACCCACGGGTTCGCCATGCTGGCCGGCGCCCTGGTCATCGCGACGCTCGCGGCGACCCTCATCCCCGCCGCGCGGCGCGGCGCGGGCGCGAACGACGAGCCGGAGCACGGCGAGTTGGCCATGGTGGCGGGCGGGACGGTCGTCGGCGACAAGTCGGAGTGACCGGACCTCATCGAGCGCGGGCCCGGCGGGCCCGGCGGGTCCGGATCGGGGCGGTCGTCGGCCGTCCCCGTCCGGGCCCGGCCCACAGCCCGGCGCCGTAGGCTTCGGCCCGGGCGCGTGGACCCGTGAAGGAAGTGGTGAGCATGGCGGTACGGGACGACACCGGCCGGCCGATGCGCCGGGACGCCGCGCGCAACCACCAGTTGATCGTCGAGGCCGCCCGCGAGGTCCTCTCCGAGTTCGGTACGGACGCGACCATGGAACTCATCGCGTCGCGTGCAGGAGTCGGCGTCGGCACGGTGTACCGCCGCTTCCCCAACAAGGAAGCGCTCGTGGACGAGTTGGTGCACCTCATCCTCGGCGAACTCGACGAGGCCGCCACGAAGGCGCTGGCCCGCGGCGACGGCAGCGGGCTGGAGCACTTCCTGCGCGTGCTCGGGCAGTCCTACAGCGACCACCGCGGCTACGCCCGCGAACTCGTCGGCCGCGCCGGCATCGAGCGCGGCGCCGACCGGCTGCGCCGGCTGATCGACGAACTCCGCCGGCAGGCGCAGGAACACGGGCACATCGGCCCCGACATCAGCCTCGGCGACGTCCTGGCGACCGCCTGGGCACTCCGGGGCATCATCGAGACGACCGGGGCGGTGGCTCCGCACGCCTGGAAGCGCCACCTGGACATTCACCTGGCCGGGCTGCGATCCGCCGGCCCGCCGAGCGACAGGCCCGCCGTCAGCACCGCCGATCTAGTGCGCATCAGCCGCAGTACGTCCTGACCTTCCCGCGGCCCCGCCCCGGAGAACCGTCACGGGAACAGCCGCGTGAACGGCCCTCCGGACGCTGGACGCCGGACGGTCAGCCGAGCCGCGCCAGGTGAGCGTCGAGGACCCGCACCGCCCAACCGGTGTCCTCCTCCGGGTCCTGCCGGACGAGGTGCAGCGCCAGACCGTCGACCAGTGCGTGCAGCCGCTCGGCCTCGACGGGGACGTCGGCGGCGGCCACCCGCACGGACCGCACCACCCGCTCGCACAGCGCGCGTTCGTCCCGGTGCACGCTCCGGAAGGTGTGGCGCAGTTCCGGGTCCGTCATCGCCGCGGTGCCGAACGCGAGGCAGACCTCCATCTCCAGCCGGCGCTGCGCGTCCAGCGGCAGGAGTTCCAGCAGCACCAGCCTGGCCCACCGCTCGCTGTCGGGGGAGAGCGCCGCGACACGGGCCATCAAACGCTCCGCGACCATCTCGTACGCGCCGATCCGCACGCTCGCCTGCGTCGGGAAGGTGTAGCGCAGCGAGCTGGGCGGCAGCCCGGCCTCCGCGGCGATCCTGCGCACCGACAGCGCCTGGATGCCGTCGCGCACCAGGACGCGCCAGGCCGCCTCGGAGACCAGGCGGTTGCGTTCTTCGGCGTCGAGCACGCGGGGCATGGCGCCATAGTCGCACAGTCGTACGGGAAATGTGCTATACCTGGTTTCAGTACAGTCGTACGAGAACGACTGCGCGAACGATGGGGAGGCACGACGTGACGTGGATCGTCCTGATCACGTCGGGGGTGATGGAGGCCGTCTGGGCCAGCGCACTCGGCGCGACGCAAGGGTTCCGGCGTCTTTGGCCGACCGTAGCGGTCGTGGCCGCGATGGCCCTCAGCATGGCCGGGCTGGCCTTCGCCATGAAGACGCTGCCCGTCGGCACCGCCTATTCCGTCTGGGTCGGCATCGGTGCTGTGCTGACCGCCCTGGTGGCCGCCGCCCGCGGCCAGGACCGGCTCACCTCCCTGCGGGCGGCACTGCTGGCCGGCCTGATCGGCTGCGTCGTCGGACTGAAGGCGGTGAGCTGAGTGCCCTGGCTCGTCCTGTTCTGCAGTTCGCTGCTGGAGGCCGTCTGGGCCACGGCGCTGGGCGCCAGCGACGGCTTCACCGAGGCCGTGCCGACCCTGGTCTTCTTCGCCACCCTGGCCATCAGCCTGACCGCCCTGTCCTACGTGGTGAAGCGCATCCCGATCAGCGTCACCTACGCGGTATGGAGCGGGTCCGGCGCCGCCTGCACCGTCCTCTGGTCCATGGCCACCGGCCACGAGACCGTCAGCGGTCTGAAGTTGCTCTTCCTCACCGGCATCATCGGCTGCATCGTGGGGCTCAAACTGGCCAAGCCGCACTCCGGTGACGCCGGCTCCGCGTAAGTCCCCTGCCCGCCGCGCCCCTTCGCCGCCAGGCGCATCGACCCGCGGCTGCGCCCCACGCTCAGCCGGCAGAGCGCGGGGGCGCCGGTCGTCACCGTCGTCGGCTTCTCGACGATCTTCACGGTGCTGCTGTCCGCCGTCACCGCGCTGGGCGTGTTCAACACGGTGCTGCTGACCACGCGGGAGCGGCGCCGGGACCTGGGCATGCTCAAGTCGATCGGGATGACACCGCGCCAGGTGGTGGTGATGACGGTGACGTCGGTGGCGGGGATCGGCCTGGTCGGCGGGCTGCTCGGCATCCCGCTGGGCATCCTCGCGCACCGGACGGTGCTCGACCACGTCTCCGTGATCGCCTTCCCCGCGTCGATGCGGGACGTGTGGCACGCGCCTCAGTTGGCCGGGCTGGCCCTGGCCGGGGTGGTGATCGCCGCGCTCGGCGCGCTCGTACCGGCCCGCCAGGCGGCTCGGCTGACGATCTCGCAGGTGCTGCACAGCGAATGACGGCCCGCGGTACGGCGGGCGCCGCTCCCACGGCGCCCGCCGTCCGGGTCGGCTCGGTCGTCACCCGGCGGCGCTCTCGTACGGCGCGGGGCGGGCGTTCCGCCGTGGACGGGTCAGCGGTCGGCGTCGTCGGGGTCGTCGGGGTCGTCCGCCCGGGTGGCCCCGCCGCCGCCCGCCCGATCGGTCCCGCTGTCCGCCCGGTCGGTCCCGCCGTCCGGGTCCGACCGCTCGGCCTCCTCCGCCCGCTCCTCCCCCGCCTGCTCCTCCCCCGCCTCCTGCCGCCTGCGCCTGAAGTGCCAGTAGACGAGGGCCGCGACCACGACCACCGCGACGACGATCGCGACGGCCGTGCCCGCGGTGTGCTCGACCCGCTTGTAGGCGTCGCCGGCGTAGTAGCCGAGCAGTGTGAAGCCGACGCCCCAGATGAGGCCGCCGGCGGCGTTGAAGGCGAGGAAGACCCGGTAGGGCATGCGGGAGATGCCCGCGAGCGCGGGCATCAGGGCGCGGAAGAAGGCGATGAAGCGGCCGAGGAAGACCGCGGCCGGCCCGCGCCGGCGGATCAACTCCTCGGCTCGGCCGATGCGTTCGCGGTGCCCGCGCAGCGCGCGGGTCTCCAGGATGCGCGGCCCCAACCGCTTGCCGACCTCGTAGCCCACGCTGTCGCCGGCCACCGCCGCGAGCACCACCACCACGCACAGCCAGAACACCGACACCCGGCCCTGGCTGGCGACGACCCCGCCGAGCACCGCCGCGGTCTCGCCGGGCAGCACGAAGCCGAAGAAGAGGGCGTCCTCGCAGAAGACGAGGGCGCCGACGATCGCGTAGACGGCCGTGCCCGAGGAGCGCGAGAGCCAGTCGGTGATGGAGTTCATACGGCCGCCGGCCGCCTCAGCGGACCGGCCGCGGCCGCTTGCGGCGCAGCAGCCGCCACAAGCCCCACGCCAGGTCGGCGACGAACACCACGATGCCGATCGCGAGCAGGAAGCCGAGGCCCCCGGCAGCCGCGCCGATCAGGCCGAGGACGATCGCCACGATGATCAGGAAGAGGAACAGGCTCATGGTCCGATGTCCTTTCGGGGCGGAGGGCGACCGGGCCGGCGGTCCCCGTTCCGGTCGCGACCGGAACGCCGCCGGATGCCGGCCGGGCCGGTGGCTCCCGTCGCCGGTACGGGGGCGCGGTCAGCGACGGGCGAGCAGCCGGGTGCCCTTCGCCCCCGGCTCGTACGGGAGCCCGTAGTGCTGGAAGATCGCCTCCTCGTCCTCGACCGGAAGGACGTCGTCCGTCCCGATCGAGGGGGCCGACTTCACCAGCGCCTTGGCGTAGGGGACCCGTACGTAGCCCGGGCCGATCACTGCCTCCGCGACGGGCACGAACACCAGCCGGTGCCGGGTGGGCAGTCCGACCCGGATCGTTGCCACCGCGGGCAGGTCGGTGGTGGTGTCCACGTAGACCGCCTCCAGGGCGCCGATCTTGTGGCTGTCCTCGTCGACCACGTCGTGGTCGCGCCACTCGCGCAGATCAGCGGACTCGATCATTCCCCAACCTACCTTTCGCGGGGGCACGCCCGGTGCCCTGTGCGTGGTCGCATTCCCCCGTTCCGGGGCATTACGCTCAGCCGGCGTCGACCTCGTCGCGGTCGCCGCCCCACAGCGTGTGGAACACGCCCTCGCGGTCGATCCGCCGGTAGGTGTGGGCGCCGAAGAAGTCGCGCTGGCCCTGGGTGAGGGCGGCGGGCAGCCGCTCGGCGCGCAGCGCATCGTAGTAGGCGAGCGCGGCCGAGAAGCCGGGGGCGGGCACGCCGCCCGCCGCGGCCGCGGCCACCACGGCCCGCCAGTCGTCCTGCGCGGCGCCGATCTCGTCGGCGAACCGCTGGTCGGACAGCAGGCTGGGCAGGTCGGGGCGGCCGTCGTAGGCCGCGGTGATCCGGTCCAGGAACGCGGCCCTGATGATGCAGCCGCCGCGCCAGATGGCCGCGATCCGGCCCAGGTCGATGTCCCAGTCGTAGGCGTCGCTGCCGGCCTGGATCTGGTGGAAGCCCTGGGTGTAGGAGACGATCTTCGACGCGTACAGGGCTTGTTCGACCTGGTCGGCGAAGTCGGCCGCGGCCTGGCCGGACAGGGCCTTCGCCTGCGGGCTCGGCAGGCCGCGGGAGGCGGCGCGCAGGTCGGCGTGTCCGGAGAGCGAACGGGCGAAGACCGCCTCGGCGATCCCGGAGACGGGCACGCCGAGGTCGAGCGCGGTCTGCACGGTCCAGCGGCCGGTGCCCTTCTGCTCGGCCTGGTCGGCGACGATGTCCACGAAGGGGCGGCCGGTCGCGGCGTCGGTGTGGGCCAGCACCTCGGCGGTGATCTCGATCAGGTACGAGTCGAGCCGCCCGGTGTTCCAGGTACGGAAGATGTCGGCGATCTGGGCCGGGGTGTAGCCGCCGATGGCGCGCAGCAGGTCGTACGCCTCGGCGATGAGCTGCATGTCGGCGTACTCGATGCCGTTGTGCACCATCTTCACGAAGTGGCCGGCGCCGTCCGGGCCGATGTGGGTGGTGCAGGGGGTGCCGTCCTTGGCCTTCGCGGCGATCCGCTCCAGCAGCGGGCCGAGCGACTCGTAGGACTGCGCGGAGCCGCCGGGCATGATGGACGGGCCGTTCAGCGCGCCCTCCTCGCCGCCGGAGATGCCGGTGCCGACGAAGTGGATGCCCTGCGCGCGCAGTTCCCGCTCGCGGCGCCGGGTGTCCTCGAAGTGCGCGTTGCCGCCGTCGATGATCACGTCGCCCTCTTCGAGCAGCGGCGCGAACTCGCGGATCACCGCGTCGGTGGGGTCGCCGGCCTTGACCATGATGATCAGCCGGCGGGGGCGTTCGAGGGCGGCCACGAACTCCTCGGGGGTGCGGGTGGCCACGAAGGCGCCCTCGTCGCCGTGCTCGTCGACGAGGGCGGTGGTCTTGGCGGTGGTGCGGTTGTGCAGTGCCACGGTGAACCCGTGGCGGGCGAAGTTCCGGGCGAGATTGCTGCCCATGACGGCGAGTCCGGTCACGCCGATGTCGGCGGTTGCGCTCATGTTCCGCTCCTGGTGCCGCTGCGGGGGCCGTGGATGCCGCTCCGGTCATTGTGCTCGGCCGGCGGCCGGCCGGCCCGTGCACCGGGGCCGTTCGGGGGTACGGCGCGGCCCGGCCGGGGCTGCTGGGCGGGCCTGGCCGGGCCGGGGGGAGCGGGGGCGGCCGGGTCGGGCCCGGCCGGGCCGCTCAGCGTCGGCTTCGGCGATCTCGGGAGTCCCCGAACAGCAGGCGGTACGCGATCAGCAGCACCAGCGAGCCGCCGATCGCGGCGAGCCAGGTATGGCCGTCGAAGAAGTGGTGCGGCACGGGCTTGTCCAGCAGCTTGGCCGACAGCCAGCCGCCGAGGAAGGCCCCGACGATGCCGATGACGATGGTGCCCAGCACCCCACCCGGGTCACGCCCGGGCAGCAGGAGCTTGGCTATCGCCCCGGCGAGCAGTCCCAGAATGATCCAACCGATGAGTCCCATGCAGGCCATATGCCCCGCGATTCACCGGACACACCGCAATACCCGCCGGATGGAGGGTTGTTACGGCGCCGGGACGCACCCGCGACGTGGACGGGACGTACCCGCGACGCCGCCGGGACGTAGGCGCCACGCGGCCGCGGCGGCACCCGGAAGGAGCGGCGGCCGCGCCCGGACGAAGCGCCGCCCGCGCCCGAAAGGAGCGCCCACCGCGCCCGAAAGGTGAGATATACGTTGGCCCGTCGGCATGGTGCTCTGCGAAGGTGGCGGCCATGCACCCACCCCAGCAGCCGCCCCCGCCCCGGTCGTACCGCGAGACCCGCGGATGCCGCCGGTGATCGACTCGTACGCGGACCCCGGAACCCCCGACCACCGCAGCGCGGGCCGCTACCTGTGGTGGCTGCTCATGAGCCAGCGCGGCCGTACGGCCGGGGGCGCGCTGCTCGGCACCGTCTGGATGGTCCTCATCACCCTGACGCCCTACGTCCTGTCCCGCGCGATCGACGACGGCCTGGAGCCGGGCCGGATGGGCGCGCTCACCGCGTGGAGCGGGGTCCTGCTCGGCCTGGGCGTGGTCAACGCCTGGGTGAGCATCATGCGGCACCGCACGATGACCCGGCTGCGGATGGACGCGACCTTCCGCACCGTCAAGTCGGTGGTCGGCCAGGCCACCCGGCTGGGTGCGTCGCTGCCGCGGCAGGCGAGGGCCGGCGAGGTCGTCACGATCGGCGTCACCGACGTCCAGCAGATCAGCCAGTCCCTCACCATGACCGGCCCGGGCTTCGGCTCGGTGATCGCCTACCTCGTGGTGGCCGGTCTGCTGCTGTCGGTCTCCGTGTCGCTCGCGCTGGTGGTGCTGCTCGGGGTGCCGGTCATCGCGGTGCTGGTCGGCCCGCTGCTGGGGCGGCTGCGCGGGGCTGAGGCGGTCTACCGCGAGCAGCAGGGCGGTCTGACCGCCCGGATCGGCGACCTGTCCGGAGGGCTGCGGGTCCTCAACGGCCTCGGCGGGAAGCAGTTGTTCGCCGACTCCTTCCGCCGGGACTCCGGCGAGCTGACCGGCCAGGGCTACCGGGTCGGGGCGGTGACGAGCTGGGTGCAGGCGCTCGGCGTCGGGCTGCCGATGGTCTTCCTCGCACTCGTCACCTGGCTCGCGGCCCGCCTCGCCGTCGAAGGGTCCATCTCGGTGGGCGAGTTCGTCGGGGTCTACGGATACGTCGCGGTGCTCGTGGTGCCGGTCGGGTTCTTCATCGAGTGCGGGTACGACGTCACGCGCGGGCTGGTGGCCGCCAAACGGGTGGTGGGCTTCCTGTCCCTGGTGCCCGACTCCGCCGTGCGGCAGGCCCGTACGGACCCGCCCGCCGCGCCGTCCGCGCTGCGCGACCCGGGCTCCGGCGTCGAGGTGGCGCCGGGCACGCTCACCGCGCTGGTCAGCGGCCGGCCCGCCGAGTCGGCCGAGGTGGTGGACCGGCTCTGCGGGTTCGCGCCCGGGGCCGTGACCTGGGGGCCGGTCCGGCTCGACGAGGTCGCGGCGGCGCAGGTCCGCGACCGTATCCTCGTCGCCGACAACGAGGCGGACCTGTTCGCCGGTCCGCTGCGCGAGATGGTCTCCGGCCGCCGCCACCACGACGACGAGGCGGTCGCCCGCGCGGTGCGCGCCGCCGTCGCGCAGGACATCGTCGACGGGCTGCCCGACGGGCTCGGCACCGCCATGGACGCGCAGGCCCGCAACCTCTCCGGCGGCCAGCGCCAGCGCATCCGCCTGGTACGGGCGCTGCTGGCCGAACCCGAGGTGCTGATGGCGGTCGAGCCGACCTCCGCGCTCGACGCGCACACCGAGGCGGCCGTCGCGGCCCGGCTGCGCACGGCGCGCACCGGCCGCACCACCGTGGTCACCGGCACCTCGCCGGTCCTGCTCGACCAGGCCGACACCGTGCACTACCTGGTCGACGGCAAGGTCGTCGCCTCCGGCAGCCACCGCGACCTGCTGCGCCGCGAGCCCGGCTACCGGTCGCTGGTCGACCGCAGCGCGGCCGAGGCCGACGCCCCGCAGGTCCCCGCGCAGCACTCACCCGCGGAGGCGGACGGTCCGGGCCGTACGGACCAGGACCCGGGCGGTACGGCGACCTGCCGCACGAGCGTGGCCGGCACGGACGCGGCCGGGGTTGCCGACGGCGGCGCGGGCGGCAGCGGGACGGGCGAGCGCGTGGGCGTGGACCGGACCGGCGGACGAGGTCCGGGCGGGGACAGCAGGTCCCCGGCACGCGAGGCGGCCGACGACCGCGGGCCCGGCGCGGGCGCCGCGACCGGCGGGGAACCGCCAGGCGACGGGCCGCCCGCGGCGGCCGGCCGGCCCGGTGCGCGCGGCGCCGACGGCAACCGGGACGGCCGGAACGGCCAGGACGAGCACGGCACCGGCGACGCGGCCGACGCGCACCGGTCCGGGTCCGGGGAGGTGGTCTGATGAGCGGGCACCTGCCGGTCGCCGAGCCGTCGGCCGTGGGGCGGGCGGCGGGGCGGCTGATCCGGTCCGACGGCCGGGCCTTCGCCGCCGTACTCGCCCTCAACGCGCTGGCCGCCGCGGCCGGGCTCGTCGGGCCGTGGCTGGTCGGCCGGATCGTCGACGAGGTGCAGAAGGGCGGCGAGGTGCGTGCCGTGGACCGGCTGGCGCTGGTCATCCTGCTCTTCGCGGCGGCGCAGTTCCTGCTCGCGCGCTACGCCCGCTACCTCGGCCACCGTTTCGGCGAGCGGACCCTCGCCCGCGTCCGCGAGCAGTTCGTCGACCGCGCGCTGACCCTGCCGGCCTCGGTGGTGGAACGCGCCGGCAGCGGCGACCTGACCGCGCGCGGCACCACGGACGTGGCCATGGTCGGTACCACGCTTCGCGACGCGGCACCCGAGGTGCTGATCGCCCTGGTCCAGGCGCTGTTCATCCTCGGCGCGGTCTTCGTGCTCGATCCGCTGCTCGGCTGCTGCGGCCTGCTCAGCCTGGGCGGGATCTGGTTCGCGCTGCGCTGGTACCTGCGCCGGGCGCGTGCCGCCTACCTCGCGGAGGGCGCGGCCAACTCGGCGGTCACCGAGATCCTCGCCGCCACGGTCACCGGCGCGCGGACGGTCGAGGCGTTCGGGCTGCAGGAGCGGCGCGTGGCGGCGAGCCGGGACGCGATCGAGGTCTCCCGCCGGGCCCGGACCCGTACGCTCAACCTGCGCACGGTGTTCTTCCCCGCGGTGGACATCTCGTACGTCGTCCCGGTCGTCGCGGTGCTGATGGTCGGCGGTCTGCTGCACGCGCACGGCGTGATGAGCCTGGGCGCGGTGGTCAGCGCGGCGCTGTATCTGCGGCAGCTGTCCGAGCCGCTGGACTCGATCATGATGTGGGTCGAGCAGTTGCAGAGCAGCAGCGCGTCCTTCGCCCGGGTCGAGGGCCTGGGCGGGGCCGCGCAGGTCGCTCCGCAGGCGGCCCCCTCCCCCGTCGACGACCGGATCGACGTCGTCGGCGCCCGCTACTCCTACGCCGGCGGGGCCGAGGTGGTGCGCGGTGTCGATCTGACCGTGCGTCCCGGCGAGCGGCTGGCGCTCGTCGGCCCCTCGGGTGCCGGCAAGACCACGCTGAGCCGGCTGCTGGCGGGGATCGACGCCCCGCACGCGGGGTCGGTGACCGTGGGCCGGGTCCCGGTCGCCGACCTGGACCCCGAGCAGTTGCGCCGCCATGTCGTGCTGGTCACCCAGGAGCACCACGTGTTCCTCGGCACGATCCGGGACAACCTGCTGATCGCCGCGCCCGCCGCGCGGGACGACGAACTGCTCGCGGCACTGGCGGCCGTGGGGGCGGACTGGGTCGGCGACCTGCCGGACGGCCTGGACACCGCCGTGGGCGACGGCGGCCACCGCACCGACGGTTCGCAGGCCCAGCAACTCGCCCTGGCACGAGTCGTGCTGGCCGATCCGCACACGCTGATCCTCGACGAGGCGACCGCGCTGCTCGACCCGAGCACCGCACGCCACACCGAGCGCGCGCTGGCGAGCGTGCTGCGCGGCCGTACCGTGATCGCCATCGCGCACCGGCTGCACACCGCCCACGACGCGGACCGGGTGGCCGTGATGGAGGGCGGCCGGCTCACCGAACTCGGCACCCACGAGGAACTGGTGGCGGCCCGGGGCGCCTACGCCGCGCTCTGGTCGTCCTGGCACGGCGGCCAGGAGTAGCCGCCTGCCGTTCGGGCCGCGGCGCGCCTCAGCGTTCGGTGTGGCGGTAGCCGAAGGGGCCGGGCAGGTCGGCGGAGGTGGTGCGGCGGCCGGTGGTGGACCAGGTGCGGTGCGCGCCCTTGCGGCCCAGCGTCAGGGAGAGCGACCTGCGGTTCACGTTGAGCCGCACGCCGGGGAAGATGTGGAAGGACTTGCGGAACGTCACGGGCATGAGGGCCTCCTCGGTCTCCCGTGGCCGTCTGCCCGCGTCCGCCGCGTTCACCCCCGGCAGCCGCCGGCCGGCCGGAACCGACCGGCCGCGCCGCTTCCGGGCGCGGCCGTGGACCCCGGCCGGGGCGAGCCGGTCCGACCGCCGACCGCCAACCGGCAACCGGCAACCGGCAACCGCCAACCGCCAACCGCCAACGGTCAGTGGAACCCGGCCACCGCGTGCGGCGCGTACGGCTCCTCCAGCCGGGCCACCTCCTCGTCGGTCAGCTCGACCTCCAGCGACGCCACCGCGTCGTCCAGGTGGTGCGCCTTGGTGACGCCGACGATGGGCGCGGTGACCACCGGGTTGCGGTGCATCCAGGCGAGCGCGACCTGCGCGGCGGGGATGCCGCGCGCCGCGGCGACCTCGGCGACCCGCTCCACCACGACGCGGTCGTCGGAGTGGTAGAGGGTGCGGCCGAACTCGTCGGTCTCGGCGCGGGCGGTGGTCTCGTCCCACGGCCGGGTCAGCCGCCCGCGGGCCAGCGGGCTCCACGGGATGACGCCGACGCCCTGGTCCGCGCAGAGCGGCAGCATCTCGCGCTCCTCCTCGCGGTAGAGCAGGTTGTAGTGGTTCTGCATCGAGCAGAACCGGGTCCAGCCGTGCAGGTCCGCGGTGTACTGCGCCTTCGAGAACTGCCAGGCGTGCATCGAGGAGGCGCCGATGTAGCGGGCCTTGCCGGCCTTCACCACGTCGTGCAACGCCTCCATGGTCTCCTCGATCGGCGTGTCGTGGTCCCAGCGGTGGATCTGGTAGAGGTCCACGTAGTCCGTGCCGAGCCGGCGCAGGCTGTGGTCGATCTCGGCCATGATCGCCTTGCGGGACAGCCCGCCGCCGTTGGGTCCCGGCCGGGTCCGGCCGTGCACCTTGGTGGCGATCACCACCTCGTCGCGGTCGGCGAGGTCGCGCAGCGCGCGGCCGGTGATCTCCTCGCTGCTGCCGGCGGAGTAGACGTTCGCGGTGTCGAAGAAGTTCACCCCGGCGTCGAGGGCCCGCTTGATGAGGTCCCGGCTCGCGTCCTCGCCGAGGGTCCACTCGTGGTTGCCGCGGTCCGGCTCGCCGAAGCTCATGCAGCCCAGGCTGATCGCCGACACTTCAAGACCGGTCGCGCCCAGTCGCGTAAAGCGCATGAGGCCGCCTCCTCGGTGTATCCGTACGTGCTGTCCGTACGTGTGTGTGCCATCGGTTTCGTGGATGCCGCTGCCCATGCAACCAGACGGACGTCCGGGCCGGTGGAACCGCCTGGTCCGGCATGCGGAATGCCGTCTCGCGGAATGCCGGCGTCCGGAATAGCGGGCACCCGGTACGCGGTTGTTCCGCAGGCGTGACCGGGCGGACCCGGTCGCACGGACCGTCCCAGCGGTGTGCACCGGGCCAGGCCGGGCAACCGCGGAAGGAGCATGTCATCGTGAGCACGCAGACCCAGCCCGCCAAGGCGTCCGGGACGTTCTCCCTCTCCGGGGAGCTGCCGGTCACCCGCCTGGGGTTCGGTTCGATGCAGTTGACCGGACCCGGGGTGTGGGGTGACCCGAAGGACCCCGACGAGGCGGTGCGCGTGCTGCGGCGGGCCGTCGAGTCGGGCGTCGACTTCATCGACACGGCCGACTCGTACGGGCCGGTGGTGGCCGAGCCGCTGATCCGCAAGGCGCTGCACCCGTATCCGGCGGACCTGGTGATCGCCACGAAGGCCGGGCTGACCCGTTCCGGGCCGAACGACTGGCGGCCGGTCGGGCGGCCGGAATACCTGCGGCAGCAGGCCGAGATGAGCCTGCGGCACCTGGGCCTGGACCGTATCCCGCTCTTCCAGTTGCACCGGATCGACCCGAAGGTGCCGCTGGAGGAGCAGGTGGGCGAGCTGAAGCTGCTCCAGGAGGAGGGCAAGATCGCGCACATCGGGCTCTCCGAGGTCGATGTGGACCAGCTGGAGGCGGCCCGGGCGGTCGCCGAGATCGCGTCGGTGCAGAACCTGTACAACCTGGCCAACCGCTCCGCGGAGAAGCTGCTCGACCACGCCGAGGCGCAGGGCATCGCCTTCATCCCGTGGTTCCCGCTGGCCACCGGCGAGCTGGCCAAGCCCGGCGGGCCGCTCGCCGAACTGGCCGAGCGGCACGGCGCGAGCCCCTCCCAGCTCGCCCTCGCCTGGCTGCTGCGCCGCTCCCCCGTGATGCTGCCGATCCCGGGCACGTCCTCGGTGGCGCACCTGGACGACAACATCGCGGCGGCCGGACTGGAGCTGACCGACGCGGAGTTCGCGGAGCTGACCGACGCGGTCGGCTGAGCCGGCCGCTGCGTTGGCCGGTATCGGCGCAGGCCGGGGACCGGGAACCTTCCGGTCCCCGGCCTGCGCGGTGGTGACGAGGCGGGCCGACGCTCACCTCGGCGGGGCCGGTCGGCGGCCGCCGTGTGCTCCCCCGATCCGCTGGTCCACGGTGGCGCGGGGGTGCGGGGGTGCGGTGGTGCGGTGGCGCGTACGAGCTCAATCGCGCGGCGTGACCGGGGAGCGCATGCCGAGCCACTGCTCAGCGTCCCAGGCCCGGAACCGCTCCACCTCGGTGAACCCCAGCTTCGCCGCGAGGCGCAGCGACCCGGCGTTGGCAGTCTGGGTGGCGAGCGCCACCGGCTCGCCGGGAAGGACGCCGTCGAACCAGTCGAGTGCCGCCGCGCACGCCTCGGCGGCGTACCCGAACCCCCACGCGCGCGGCAGGAACAGATAGCCGAGATCCGCCTTCCCCGCGGCAGCCGGGCGATGCTGCTCCGATGCCCTCCTGAGCAGGATCTGCCCGATCATCGCCCCGTCCAGATCGACGACGAAACTCCCCCGCCACCGCTCGGGCACCTCGGGCAGCTCCCGCTCCAGCTCGTCACGCGGCCGGGGCCCCCGAGGTAGGTGTGCACCTCGGGCGAGGCGAGCAGCTCGATGAAGGCCGTACGGTCCCGGGCCTCGGGCTCACGGAGCACGAGCCGCTCGGTCCTGATCGGAGCGGGTGGCCAGGGGACTGGTCCGAGTTCGGTCATACCCGCGAGCCAATCAGCGCCCTCGGCAGCGATCAAGACGCAGGCGGCCGGACCCGGCAACGCGGCTCCTCCCTGGTGAGCCGAAACCGGATTCGCCCCGGCCCTGGCCGGACGCAACGGCGTTGTCGTAGGCAGGTCCTGGTCTCAAAGCTGTGAGCGATCTTCTGGAACCGGTGCTGGACTGGGCTGTTGGGCAGCTGACGCGGCCCGAGCACGTGCGTTCACGGGTGGCCGACGTGGTCGGGCTTCGCGAGGGCGAAGCCCGTGGCTGGTGCGACTCGCCGACGGGACCTCGGCCGTGCTCCGGATCGGGGACGCGCAGGACGAACAGCAGCGTGACGGGTTCCGCATCGAGGCGGCGGTGCTCGAAGCAGCGCGCGGGCACGGCATACCCACGTCCGCACTGATCGCGCACGACCTGACCGATGAGGACTGCGGCGCGCTCGCGGTGCTGAGCACGGTCATCGAGGGGAAGAGCCGCATCCCCGTGGCACCGACGCCCGGGCGGCTTCGGGAGTACGGCGCGGCCACCGCCACGCTGCATTGTGTGCCCGGCAGCAGGCTCGGCCGACTGCCGCGCCGAACCCGACCGATCGAGCTGGTGGACTTCGCGGCCGAACGCCGGAAGCACGGCGCGAGCGACCTCCTGACGTCGGCCGAGGAACTGATCGCCGGACACGCGACACCCGAGCACGAATCCGTGCTCGTCCACGGGGACCTGTGGCAGGGGAACACGCTGTGGACGGGCACGAGGCTCACCGGGTTCGTGGACTGGGACTGCGCCGGCATCGGCGAGCCGGGCCTCGACGTCGCCCCGATCCGCCTGGACGCCGCCCTCATGTTCGGGCCCGAGCACGCCGATCCGGTGCTGGCCGGCTACCTGGAATCCGGCGGCCGGGACGATGTCGCGGACCTGGCGTACTGGGACGTCGTCGCCGCCCTCAGCACGCCACCGCGCATGGCCGGCTTCGTGTCCGCGATCCAGGACCAGGGACGCCCCGACCTCGACCGCCCGGTCCTCGAAGAGCGCCGCGACGCCTTCCTACGTGGCGCACTTGGACGTCTTTCCGCCTAGTTTCCGTCGGTAGTTGATCAGGCTGGTGGCGATTGCGGTAAGGGCGAGGAGGCTCTCTGCCTTGCGTCGTGTCCTCGGCGCGGTGGCCGGACCGCGGGACCGCCGGACCGCCGGACATGATGCGCGCGACGACGTCTCGAATCCGAAGCCATCGCCCGCGGTCGGCTTCAGCGGTCCGGCAGCGAGGCCAGGAAGTCCGCGAGGAAAGTGGTCTCCGGGTGCTCGGGCCCCAGCGAACGGCGCCTGCGGGTGAGGGTGTCCTCGCCGAGTTTCCGCGCGCCCTCGTGGTCGTCCAACTCGTACAGGACGCTCACCAGGAAGCCGGCGGTGCGCAGTGTACGGAAGTCGTCCGCGCCGAGTACCCGGCGACGGCGTGAGAGGGTATCCCGCGCCACGTCCCGCGCAGCCTCCAAGTGGCCGTGTTTCTGAAGCGTGAGCACCATGTTGTGCGCCAGGACCAGGGTGTGCGTGTGGTCGATGCCCAGCCGGCCGCGCACCGCGTCGAGGCGGTGCAGGAGCGTCGCCCGGGCGGCGGCCTCGTCGCCCATACCGGCCAGCATGACGGCCAACTGCTCCTCGAACCGCGCGGTCCTGATGTCGCTGTCTCCGAACAGCCTTCGACAGCGGGCGAGGGTGTCCGCTCCGAGGGTCCGGGCACGTTCGTAGGCGCCCGACCAGTACAGGTTCCGGACGAGTGCCTCGGCCCGGTCCACGGTGCGGTAGTCGTCCTCGCCGAGCAAGCTGCGGGAGCGCGAGAAGGTGTCGTCCGCGAGGGCGAGCGCGACGTCGGCGTCACTCAGGTCGACCAGCACGTCCACCAGCTTGTCCGCCGTGTCCAGCGTGTCCGGGTGATCGGCGCCGAACGCCCGCCGCCGGCGGGTGAACGTGTCCTCGGCGATGTCGCGCGCCACCTGCACGTCGCCGACCCCGGCCAGGGCGTCGGCCAGTTCGTCCGCCGCTTCCAGGGTCTCCGGGTGGTCGGCGCCGAGGGTCTCCCGCAACTGGTCGAGCAGTTGGAACTTCACCGAGTGCGGCGGGCTCTTGGAGATCGCCCGCAGTGCCGCCGCGGCCGAACCGTCCAGCCGGTGCCGCGCCGGGATGGTCATCTGGAAGCCGGTACCGGCGAGTTCTGCCCGGTCCGCGGTGACGTGCTGCCAGAACGCGGCCCGCGACCCCGGGTCGTAGAGCACCACGACGACGGGCAGCGCGTGGTCGAGCCAGTAGTCGAGCAACCGCGTGTCGGCCCGGAAGACCCAGCCCGCCTGATCCGAGGCGGACGTGCGGAAGTAGCTCTTCCCGCTCTTGATCTGTAGCGCGATCAGCTGGCCGGTGGGGCGGCCGTCGTCGGCGATCTCGATCATGGCGTCGATGCCGAAGTCCGACTCGTGCTGCTCGCGGAACTTCCAGCGCAGCTCACGGTGGACCAGCCGCGCGACACTGTGCACGCCGAGGCGTTCCGCATCATCTGTCAGAGCCACAAGGCCGTGATTCTACTGGCGCGACCGATGGCATGGGCAGAGATTGTCCATGCCATCGGTCGCACCTGGTGGGGCGGCGGCGCCACCGTTCCGTGCCTGGGTTCCGGCCTTGCCGGCCGGCCGCCCGGCCCGGGTGCCCGGACCCCGAGAGAGCGGCTGTCCCGGAGGGAGATCATCCCGAGAGAGCGGTCATCCCGAGGCACCCGCCGTGAAAGCAGAGGGGGCACCCGGCCGCCATCCTGGGGGGCAAGTCGGCGGCCGGGCGCGGACCGGCACCGCGGGGGGGGTGCGCCGCCGGTCGTGGGTCCGCCGGCTCGGCTGACGCACCACCGATCGGACCCTCCCTTGCGAGTCCCCTGCAAGGGCTGACGTCCGCCTGCCCCGTCATCCGGCCCTCATGCGCGCCTTCCGGAGAACTTCTCGCCGGTCTCCCGGACGGGGCCGCACCGCGGTTCGCCGCGCACCCGCCGACGGCCGCCGCGTACACGGCCCAACGGCCGCCACGTACGCCGCCACCCGGCCGTCCCGTCCACCGCCGGGCAACCGCCACGTACCCCGCTGACGGCCGCCCGCCCCACCCCGCCGACCCCTCCCAAGCAGGCACCCACCCCCGCACAGGGGTTGACGCCGTCGCGCGGCGATGCGAAGAATGGCCCACGCCTGACAACGTTGTCGAGTCGCGCGACGGCGTCCCGCACCGAGGATGGAGCCACCCGTGCAGCACCACACCTCCCCCATGAGCCGGCGCAGGTTCACCCAACTGGCAGGAATCACCGCCGCGTTGGCGGCCGTACCGACGGCGGTGGCGGCTGCGCCCGCGTCGGCCTCGTCGCCCGCGTCGGCCACGGCCGGGGGCGCGAAACCGGCGGCGGGTGGGATCACGCCGTCGAGCACCCCGCCGGACGCGATCGCGGCGACGTACCACCAGGTGCTGCTGCGCCACACGCGGTGGACCGAGACGCAGTGGGACGACAAGGCCGGCCACTACACGGTCACCGACTTCGGGTTCGCCGTGGTGCTGGGCCACGCGCTGCTGCTGACCCGCGGCGGCTACGACGCCGCCGTCACCGGCATCGACGAGGACACCCTGCGCTCGCGCACCCTCGCCACCCTCTCGCACTTCGCCGGCTCCAACCGCCTGACCGGCGGCAGCGAATGGGGCAAGACGCTCTTCTTCGACACCACCTTCCAGCTGTATTTCGTGCTCGCCGCGCGCCTGCTGTGGGACCAGTTGGACGCGGTGACGCAAGGGCACGTCGACACGATCGTGCGCGAACAGGCCGCGTACACCACGTCGTTGGGCACCGGCAACGACCCGCTGTCCGGGTCCTGGACGCCCGACGGGCTGCTCGGCAACCACGTCGGCGACACCAAACTGGAGGAGATGGGCGTCTACGCGCAGTCCCTGGCGCCCGCGCTGGCGTGGGCATCGGACGACGCGAGCTACTCCGACTGGGCTTCGTGGTACGGCAAGTGGAGCCGCAACGAGACCGGCCTGCCGGCCGCCGACCTCGCCAACCCGACGGTCGTGGACGGCGTCGCGATCAGCGCCAACACCGCGCAGAACCTGTACGACACCTTCATCGTCGAGAACCACGGCTCGTTCGGCCCGCACTACCAGTGCGAGTTGTGGCGCACCTCCGGCCGCAACACCGCCCACTTCCTGACCGCCGGCCGCCCCATGCCCGAGGTCCTCGCCGCCCAGCCGAACGCCGACCGGCTGTGGGCCTCCCTGCTCACGGTGATGAGCGACGCCGGCGAGCCCCTCATGCCGATGGTCAACGACCGCGAGCACCTGTACGGGCGGGACGTCATCCCCGTCGCGTTCCTCGCCCAGGTGCTGGGCGACCGGGCCGCCGCGCGCGCCGAGACCGCGCTCGCCGAGCGGCTGACGGCGTATCAGGCGTACGCCCCGGCCGACCGGATCACCAAGTTCTCCGGGGAGCCGAAGTACGAGCCCGAGGCGCGCGCCGAAGTCGCGATCAGCTATCTGCTGCACGAGTGGCGGGCCGCGCAGCGCGAGACGGTCACCGCGCTCACCGCCGAGGAACTCTTCCGACTGGCCTCCGGCGTCACCGACTTCGGCACCGGGCCGGGGCTGGTCGCCCACCAGACCCCGAACGCGTGGGCCGCTTCCGTCACCAAGCCGGGCTTCGTGAAGTTCTGCTGGCAACCCGCCCACGACGACTGGCTGTTCTCGCTCAGCGGCAGCACGCCGATGTTCCTGCCGAGCACGGCGGGCAAGGTCACCGGCCGCAACGTCGCCACGTACACCGAGCTGCGGGACGGCCTCGACGCGTCCGCGGTGCTGCTCGCCCTGGACAGCGGGTACGCGGGCTTCACCACGCTGCCCGGCGGCGAGGTCGTCTACGCCACCGCGGGTACCGGCGCCGGCGAGGGCCACATCGAGGTCTTCAACCTGACCATGCCCGGCGTCGCGGGCCTGGACGGCGGCCGTACGTACACCACCGCCGACGGTTCGGTCACCGTGCCGGCGGTCGACAGCGGCAAGGCCGGGCACCCGACGTCCGGGCCGCGCACCGACAACTTGACGTTCACCGCGGGCAGTTACCGCTATCTGCGGATGCAGGGGCGGCGCGGCAATCCCCAATACGGCTACTCCGTCTACGCGTTCGAGGTCCGCGACGGTGCCGCGGGTCCCGACCTGGCGCGGGGCGGCACCGCCACGGCGTCCTCCTCGGACAGCGGCAAGGGGGCGGCGCTGGCCGTGGACGGTGACCCGGCGACCCGCTGGGCGGTCTCGGTCGCCGACCGCGCCCGCGGCGACAGCTGGCTGGAGGTGGACCTCGGCGCGGCGGCCACGGTGGACCGCGTCACGCTGAGCTGGGAGGCCGCGGCCGGGCAGGCGTACACCGTGCAGGGCTCGACGGACGGCTCGACCTGGACCGACCTGGTCGCCTACCCGCCCGCCGACCTCACCGGCCGGGGCGGCTGGATCAGCGTCGACGGCCGGGCCGGGTTCGTGGTCCGCGGCGCGGCCAACCCGCTGTCCGTGTACGGCGACACGCTGATCCTCTCGGACGGGCCGGCCGAGCCGCTGCTGGTCGAGGGCGTGCCGGACGGCAGCCCGGCGGCGGTACGGGCCGCGGCCGCGCGCCCGGCGCCGAGCACCGACCACGACGCGGTGCGCGCCTCCACGGCCGGCGGTCACCTGAGCCTGTTCAACCTCTCCGGCTCGGCGGTGACCGCGCAGGTGGCGCTGGCGCAGGACACCCGTGCGGTCACCTTGTACGCGGGCAGCCAGACGGTGACCGCGCACGGCACCTCCTACCTGGCCGAACTCGGCGCTGCGGGTGCGGAGTTGGCGCCCGCGAGGGCCGTACTGCGGGCCGCCTCCGGGCGTCTTCCCGCGGGGCTGACCGCCGAGGTGTGCGACGCCGCGACCGTGGTGCTGCGCGGCCCGTCCTGCCGGGTGGAGCTCGCCGCTCCCGGTGGCCGTACGGTCCGCGTCACGCTCCGCTCGGGGCGCGCCCGCACCGTCGCTCTGCCGGGGGCCGCGCCGTATCCGCTGGACGACCTCGCGCTCGGCCGCGTCACCTTCCCGACGTCGCCGCTGCCGCCGGGCATGTCCTCTCCCGCCGCCGCGGTGGACGGGGACCCGCACACCTCGTGGACGCCGGGGGCGGGCGGGCGCATGGTCGTCGACCTCGGTGCGGTCGTCCCGCTCGGCACGGTCACGGCTCGCTGGACCGGTGGTCGCGCGCCTGCGGCGCGGGTCGAGACCAGCGGGGACGGGCTGACCTACCAGCAGGCCGGTACGCTGCCCGCCCGCGCGACCTCGTCCCTGCGGCTGAAGGGTTCCGCGCGCTACGTCGCGCTCGCGGTGCCGGACGGTGCCGCGAACGGCGCCTCGCACGGTGCCCTGAGCGGCGCCGCCCGTCTGGTGTCCTTGTCGGTGACCGGCGCGAAGTAGCGTGCGCGCGGCGGCGGGGACTCGGCTTGCTCACCGTGCCGGGTCCCCGCCGCCGTCCGAACGGTGCGGGCCGTGCTCGTCCAGCACGGCGTGCAGGAACGTCAGCGATGCGGGGGGCGTGAGAGCGGTGTCCCGCAGCAAGTCGTAGGCCAGGCGCAGCGGTTCGACGTCCTCCGGCTCCTCGACGAGGTGGCCGCTCCAACTGCTCTGCGTGTACGCCACGGTGCGGCCGTCCTGGAAGGAGATCAGCTCCAGGCAGCTGCGGATGTGGTGCGGGCCGGTGCCGAACGGCACGACGTGCAGGGAGGCATCGGGCTGCTGGGCGATCTCGATGAGGTGTTCCAGTTGGGCGGTCCACGTCTGCGGGTCGCGGGCTTTGCGCCGTAGTACGGCTTCGTCGATCAACGCGCGGTAATGGACAGGCTGCCTTCGCTGTCTCCGAACTTCATTCTGAAAGATCAGCAAGGGGCGACACGCCGGAGTCGGTGGCAGGGTAGCGAGTCGGGTCCCTACCCTCGGACGCTGAACTCAGGTGAGGTCGAAGGTGACGTTCACGGAGCCGTCCCAGTCCGGTGCCTCCGTGAGCGCGAGGGTTCCATCCTCTGTCTCGACGACTCGCACCATGATGGCGCCGCGATCCTCGCCGGGAAACGCAACGGAGAAGTGGGGATCCATCTCCATAAGGAAGTCCCAGCCCTCACGCTGGGTCGTGTCCAGGGCGTTGGCATGCCGACCGGTTGCCCGCCACTTGCCGACCGCGTCGACAGTGACGGTGATGTCGATGTCGTACATCTCAAGGCAAGTCGAGTGATTGGCCCACCATTCGAGGCGGCCCTGACCCACGAATCGATCCATGAGCACACTATGCACGGTGCGTACGCCGGACGGGCGAGCCTGTACGGCCACCGGTCGTCGTGGGTCAGGCCGCGCGACAGAGCTGCATGGCAGCCCGGACAGGTCCTCGCCTCAACCGACTGACATCCTCGCCGCCTCCGGACCTCATTCTGAAACCATCAGTAAGTCTCACGAAGGCGGCACAAGTGCCACCGTCATGCCATCGAATAGCCGGCCGGAACCCCGCCGCGCTCCCCCAAGCCCAGCACCGCTCGGCTGCCTCCGCGGCCACCACGGCCCCGCCCCTGGCACTGGACCGCGGCCGCCTGACCCGCCGGCGGGTGCCTTTGACGCGTGCAGGGATACTGCTGTGGTGCTGCTGACATGGATCGCCGAGGTGGCGGAAGAGCCCTTGGCCCTGGAACCGACCGACCGTCAGGTGGAGCGGGAGACCAACACCTGGCGGCTGGGGGCGAACGCCGAGGACAGGAGGTCGTTGTCCGTCGCCGAGGTGGCGGCTGCTTTCGAGTCGACTGCGGTGGCGCTGCGAGGACGGGTTCGCCGCATGGGGGCTTCAGGGCCGGCGACGTTCTACGTGTGGCACGACAAGATGGCCGGACAGCTGCGGTGTTCGACCGGATCGGTGCTGCCGAATGAGTTGCCGTTCGGCGGCGCCTATGTTCCCTCCGAGGATCTCAGACCGGTCATCGAGGAATTCCTTTCCGACGACAGCCCGGGGGTTGTCTCGCTGTCAGACCTGGACGCGGCGCAGGGATCTTCGCCGCGGACCGGGACTGAACCCGAGGTCGGGCCCTTGCATGTCTGGGTCAGCAGCATCGGAGCAACCTCACTGTGATTCTGCACGCCGGGCTGCCCGGACGAGCCTGCCGGTGGACAGAAATCACCAGCCCATGGCCGGATCAGCCGCAAGGTAGGACACCACGCCCTACCTCATAACGTCGGGTCGACACCGATCCGGGACGCGAGCCCGCGCAGCGGGGTGTTCCGGCGCCGCTCGGCTTCCAACATGTCCCGCACCGTGGCGGCCGCGACGGTCTGGTACCTGATCCACTCCGGTTGCTGCCGCTCGACCTCCAACAGCGTCGCCAGGGACCCATCGCAGTCGCCGGCCTGGTACTGCGCCTGCGCCACGTCCACGCGGTGGCTCGCGGTGTGCACCGGCCGGGAGATCGCACGCAGGTCCACGCGCTGAGCCAACGTCAACGCGTCGCCCGGGCGTGGGCTCGCACCGGCGAGCGCGACGTTCACCGCCTGCGTCCGCACGTCCGTCACGCTGAACGCGCTGCCGTACGCGCGCGTCGGGCCGGACCGCACCGCCGCCGCCTCGGCCACCCGCAGAATCTCTGCCGCGTCGTCATGCCGGTCCCGGCGGGCCGCCGGCGTCGCCGCCGCAATCAGCAGATTCCCGTACACCGCGAGATGCCGCGGGCTCGCGTGGCGAAACCCCGGCTCGATCTCGTCGGCCTTCCGCTCGGCCACGGCCTGCGCCTGCTCCCACCGCCCTTGTACGCCTGGCCTCCCCCAGAACACACGAAAGCGCCCACGCCTGCCTCCACGGCCAGCGCGGCCCCCGTCCCTGGCACTGGATCGCCGCCGCCTGACCCGGGAGGACCGGTTGCCGCGCGCCCGCTCCCGGGTTCGGCCGGACGGGGACGGGGAACCGTCGGCCGGAGAAATCGCCCCGATCACGCGCTGCGCGCTTGGAAGAGCATGAACGGGGGCAGCCCCGCCCGCTGCGGCTGCGCCGCGATGACAGCGGCATCCGGCACCGGTTCCTCGACCGCCTCGATCCTGAAGCCGTGCCCCGTCAGCGCGGTGAGGTAAGTGGACAGCTTTCGGTGCTGGTTCCCCGCCCGCCGTACGCCCTCCGGGTTCGTCGACCGCCAGAAGCCCTCGGTGAGGTAGTCGCCGACGACCCTGCGCACGGTGCCGTTGTCGGTCCGCGTCCAGGCGGCGTGCGGCGCCTCGAAGCAGGGGTGCGGGATCGTGAAGACCAGGCATCCCCCGGGGACGAGGACCCTGTGCACCGCCGAGAGTGCGGCGTCGAGGTCCGGCACGTTGTTCAGCGAGAGCCCGGCGGTCACCCACTCGACGCAGCCGGTACCGATCGTGGCGAGCGTGCAACCGTCGTCGACCGAGAAGACCGCCCCGCTCGGTCGGCCCCGCTCGATGGCCCGTGCGTTGGCGATCATCCGCGGAGCGGGGTCGATTCCGACCACGGAGGCCCCCCGAGCGGCCACAGCCCGGGCGACCATCCCCTCTCCGCATCCGAGGTCGAGGACAGGCGCACCCGCGAGGTTCTCGGGAACGCGGCACAGAAGGCTGTCACGTGCGAAGTCATGCAGGGCGGAACCGGTGCGCAACAGTTCCGCGTACCAGTCGGCGATGGTGTCCCAGGATTCGGTCATCAAAGTCCGGACGCTACGCGGCAGTTCCCGATCCCACCATCGAATTGGCCGGCTTACGGGGCCGGCACCGTCCTGCGCGCCAGGTCGGACAGCCGTTCGGCGTCAGGGGTGCCGGGTTCGGCGGACCAGAGGACGAGTTGCTGTTCCGGCGCGCCCGCGTAGCGGAAGGTGTCCCAGTCGAGGGTGAGGTCGCCGACGACGGGGTGGGCGATGCGCTTGCTGCCGAAGTCCTGCTGGGCGACGCGGTGTTCGGCCCACCAGAACCGGAACTGCTGGTCGGCCACGGACAGTTCGCCCACGAGGGCCGTGAGGGCCGGGTCGGCGGGATTGGTGCCGGCCTCCATCCGCAGAACCTCCACGCACGTGCGGGCCACGTCCTCCCACTCGGCGTAGATCTCGCGCATCACCGGGTCGGTGAAGACCGTGCGGACGCAGTTGCGCTCGGCTTCGGGCACGGCCGCGAAGTCGCACAAGAGCGCCGCCGCGAGCGGGTTCCACGCCAGGATGTCGAGCCGTGGCCCGAAGACGATGGCGGGCGTGTCGGTGAGCTGCCCCAGCAACCGCGCGAGGTGCGGGTGCAGCTTGGGCCGGGCCGATCGGCGCGGGGCCTTGCGGTGCCCGGTCCGGGCGGCCTGGTCGACCAGCCCCTCGACGTACGTCCGCTGGTCGCCGTCGAGCCGTAGCTCCCGCACGAGCGCGTCGAGCACCGGCTGCGACGGCGCCAGACGGCCCTGCTCGATGCGCACGTAGTAGTCGGTGCTGATCGCGGCGAACTGGGCGACCTCCTCACGGCGCAGCCCCTGGACGCGACGCTGGGTGTGCCCGCGCTCGGGGAGCCCGACCTGCGCCGGCGTGAGTTCACCACGGCGGTGCCTGAGGAACTCGCCGAGCTCACGAAGGTGCGCGGAACCAGCCACCCGTTCAGCATGGCACCGAGGCGAGCGCTCTGCCTGGGACAGATCCTTCCTAGGAAGCGGCCCGACCTTCTCCCGCCCTGCCGTCGACCGGACAGTGGACAGGGATACGGGCCCGCAGATCGCCGGCCGCGCACGATCCCGTCAGGAGCAGCACATGAGGACTGACGTCCGCTTCCCGACCAACGGCCTTCAGCTCGCCGGCCACCTCTACCTTCCGGACCTTACCGACCTTCCCGAGGGCGTCGACGGCCCACTGGCCGCGATCGTGGTCGGCCACCAGACGACCGGCGTCAAGGAGCAGTCACCGGCGGTGTACGCGGCGCGCCTGGTCGAGGAAGGCTTCGCCGTCCTGACCTTCGACGCCGCCTTCCAGGGCGAGTCCGAGGGCATGCCCCGCGGTCTGGAGGACCCGTTCCAGCGCGCCGAGGACTTCCGCGCGGCGGTCTCCTACCTCACCACGCGTCCCGAGGTCGACCCTGACCGCATCGGCGTGATGGGGGTGTGCGGCTCGGGTGCGTACGTGCCCTACGCCGCCCAGACGGACCACCGTATGAGGGCCGTGGCCGGGGTCTCCGGCACCGACGTCCCCAGCTTCTTCCGCGACGCCGACCCCGCAGGCTGGAAGGAGATGGTGGCGGCCTCCGGCACGCTCCGCAGCGCCGAAGCCGCGGGCGAGCCCGCCGCCACGTTCCCCGTTCTGCCCGAGAAGGCCGATGCCGCCACCCCCGCGCCGATCGCCGACTTCGTCGACTACTACAAGACGCCCCGGGGCCGGCACCCCCGCTCCACCGGGGACCTGGTCACCCGCAGCGCCGACCTCCTCGACCAGTTCGACTCCTTCGCCGACGTCGCGAAGATCGCGCCCCGCCCCCTGCTCATGATCGCGGGCACCGAGGCCGTCACCCGCGGCTTCTCCGAGAAGGCGGTGGCCGACAGCCCCGGCAACGCCGAGCTGTTCCTCGTCGAGGGCGCCTCCCACGTCGACCTGTACGACCGCGACCCTTACATCACGCCCGCCGCCGCCAAGCTCGTCGAGTTCTTCAGGAAGCACCTCGCCTGAGATCGGCGCGCGGGGCGGACCGTTCGTACCCGGGCGATGAGCCGGTGCGAGGCCAGGAACCGAAGCGACGCGGCGCACGTCTCTCGCACCATGACTTCAGACGAGCAGCAGGTGGACGCGCCCTCCCCCGGCCTCCCCTCGCCCGCCGCCGCGCCTGTGGACGCGTCGGAGGTGAACCCCTACGACGTCTTCGCCGAGGGGTACACGGCCGCGAACGAAGCCGGTCTCATCAATGCCTACTACCAGCGGCCCGCGATGCTGGCCCTCGCCGGAGAGGTGTCCGGCCACCGGATTCTCGATGTCGGCTGCGGCTCCGGACCCCTGTTCGCCGCGCTGCGCGACCGCGGCGCCGTCGTGAGCGGTTTCGACGCGAGCACCGGGATGGTGGAGCTGGCCCGGCAGCGGCTCGGCGACGACGCGGACCTGCAGGTGGCCGACCTGGGCAGCCCGCTGCCCTACGCCGACGACACGTTCGACGACGTCGTGGCCGCCCTGGTGCTGCACTATCTGAAGGACTGGGGTCCGGCGCTGGCCGAGCTGCGGCGCGTGCTCAAGCCCGGCGGCCGGCTGATCACGGCCGTGGAGCACCCTTTCGCCATCAACCTGATGCACCGCGAGGCGGGCCGCAAGGACGAGTACGGGTACTTCGACACCACCAACTGGGTCGAGGAGTGGACCTTCGGCGAGCAGAGCGCCCCGGTGAGCCGCTGGCACCGGCCGCTGCACGCGATGACCGACGCCTTCACGGCGGCCGGCTTCCGGATCACGGTCATCAGCGAGCCGGCGCCCGATCCGGCCGCCCGCGACGTGTTCCCCGACGAAGTCGCCGCCCGCTCCCGCTTCCTGTGCTTTCTGTTCTTCGTCCTGCAGGCCGACTGAGACGCCATCCCGATACCTGGCAGCGGAACGGCCGGTACGCGGCCCGCGGCTCTTCGCGCAGCCGCAACCGTGGTGGCTCGCCTGGATACCGGCCTGAGGCCTCCCGGGACGTGATGCGAGCCGTACCCGGCACCGGAGTTACCGCACCCGGACGGGCGCGCGAAGGCGCCCGTCCGGGAGGCGTCAGAGCCGGCGGAAGTAGACCGCGAGCGGAAACGGTGTGCACCCGAGCGCCTCGTAGAGCGCCCGGGCCGGTGCGTGGAACGCGTCTCCTCCGGTGCCGATCTCGACGACATCAGCACCGAGGGCCCGCATCTGCCCGAAGGCGTGTTCGCACAGGGCGGTGCCCACGCGGTGTCGCCGGTGCCGGGCCGAGACGGCGAGGATCGTGACGTCGCCCTTCTTGCGGGGCGAGTCGACGCTCCACGCCACGTACCCCGCGAGGGCGTCCTCGTCTTCGGCGATGGCGACGTACATGTGCCGTTCGGGCGCGTGGAGTTCGGCCACCTGTTCGCGGTAGTCCTCACGCCAGTTCCCGTGCTGGACGGCGAAGACCGTCTCCCCCACCGACGG
This sequence comes from Streptomyces sp. NBC_00448, assembly GCF_036014115.1. NCBI lineage: Bacteria > Bacillati > Actinomycetota > Actinomycetes > Kitasatosporales > Streptomycetaceae > Streptomyces > Streptomyces sp. NBC_00448. The sequence continues at coordinate 9,315,127 of NZ_CP107913.1, read as the reverse complement.
GCGGAAGGACTCTTCGTAGAACGGCCGGAACGTCGCGATGGTCAGTGCGGTGAGTGGTGCCAGGTCGTGCGGGGTGAACGCACGGATGCGCATGGGAGTGTGCCTTTCGGACTGAGGGCGTGGTGCGGCGTGGCGACCGAGCGAGACAACGGCATCGGCCCACTCCCGGCCACGACATCGGCGTCGGGCCGGGCCCTCAGCGACGCGTACGCCACGTGGCGAAACACTCCATGGCCCGCAGCATAGCGACGAGCCGCATGTCGGTACGCCGACCCGCGAACTCCCGTCAGCCGGGCGGCGACAGCCGTAGGTCGAGACGGCGGGACCTGGGCGCCCGCTAGGCTGCGGTCTTACCCGCCGGACCGTTTCGGAGGAGCCGTGGACATCGCATCCGCCCAGCAGCTCGCCTGGGAGAACAAGCTCGCCAAGGGCTTCAACGTCGAGGATGTGGACCTGGAGTTCGGGCTGCTCACCGCCGAGGTGGGCGAGGCGTTCACCGCGTGGCGCAAGGGGCATGCCGACTTCGGGGAGGAGTTGGCCGACGTCTTCCTCTATCTGACCGCCCTGGCGCAGATGAACGGGCTGGACCTCGACGCCGAGGTCGCCCGGAAGATCGAGAAGAACAAGCGGCGCACGTACGAGCGCAACGCGCACGGAGCGCTGGTCAGGACGAGCGACGGCTGAACGCGGTTCGCACCGCACGCCGAGGGGGTTCGCCCGAACCCGGGCCGGGCCCGGCCGGTCCGGCGGCGTACCGGGCCTAGACGTCGAACGGGCCGATCGGGCCGAGCGCCAGGCGGACCGTGATCCGCTTGCCGACCGGTTCGCGGAGGACCTCGAAGCCGTCGCAGAGCGCGAAGACGATCTCCAGGCCGTGCTGGCCGATCCGGCCGGGCTCGGCGGCGCGGGCGAGCGGGAGCGTCGCGTCGGTGTCCCAGGTGGTGATCTCCAGCACCGGGCCGCGGATCTCCAGGTTGAGCACGCAGGGCCCGGGGGCGTACTTCACCGCGTTGGTGACCAGCTCGCTCACCACGAGCTGGGCGTCGGCGTGCGCCTGGGCCGGTACGGGCAGGCCGTGCCGGTCACGGGCGCGGTCGAGGAAGGCCGCGGCCATGGCGCGGGCGACCGCGATCGAGCCGGTGTCGCCGTCGTACGCCGCGCCGGCCCACAGGTCGGGCGTCGCCGCCGGGGCCCGGCCTTGCTCGGCCGTCGTGCTGTCGTTCATCCCCGCGCCCCTTGTCCGTTCCCCGTACGTTCGTCGTACGCGACGCGAGCCGTATACCCCGTCCCGCACGGGTCAATACCCCCCGCGGCACACTCCTTTCGCATACTCCCGGGGCACGCGCCGGCGCACTCGCCGTCGAGGCGGGGCGGGCCGTGTGCGGGGGCGATGCGGGGGCAAGCGACTCCCGAGAGTGCACATGACAGAACGTGGCGGAACGTGACATGCGGAGGTTGTCGTGGAGATCTCGGGGATCATCAGTGCCATCGTGATCGGCATCATCATCGGCGTGCTGGGGCGGCTGGTCGTGCCGGGCCGCCAGCACATCGGGGTGGTGTGGACGATCCTGATCGGCATCGTGGCCGCGTTCGTCGGCGCCGCGATCGCCAGTTGGGTGGGCGTGGCCCATACCCACGGCGTGGACTGGATCGAGTGGCTGATCCAGATCGGGCTGGCGGCCGTGGGCATCTCCGCCCTGGACCGGCGCGGCTACAGCCACCGGTAACGGCCGGTGCCGGCGCAGCACGCGCCGCCCCGCCCTGGCGCGGAGCGGCGTGTCGCCGTGTGCGGAGGCGGTGCGGCCGGCCGGTACGGGTTCGGGCGACGGGCAGCGGTACGGGTCCGGGCAGCGGCCGGCGGGCAGCGGGCGGCGGTACGGCCGGCGCCGCCGAAACGGCGGCGCCGCAACCGGGTCACCGCGCTACCGCGCCAGGAACGCCGCCACCGTCTTCCCCCCGCCGTTGCGCGGCTGGATCGCCAGGCCGTCGGCGAGCTTGTGCACCATGGACCAGCCGAAGCCGCCGGTGCGCCCGGTCCAGTCCGGACGGCGCAGCCGGGGCAGCGACGGGCTGGCGTCGTCGACGGCGACGTGCAGGCGCTCCGGGGTACTGCTGAACCGGACCTCGAGCGCCCCTCCCGCGTGTCGGATCGCGTTCGTCACGAGTTCGGAGACCATGAGCAGCAGGTTCTCGGCGACGGCGGCCCCCACCCGGGGGGACAGTCCGTCGAGGAACGCTCTCGCCGCGCTTCTGGCCTCGGCGGCGGCTCCCGGCCGACACACCAGATCCACCCGGTCGGTACCCGTTCCGCGGGCTTGCACGTCCTCCACGGCCTTCACCCCATGACCACTCGTCCACTGCCCCGCATGAGCGGCTGCAACGCTCTCCTACCCGGGACGCCCGGGAATCTGCGCGGATCGGCGCAGATGGATGCACGGAAGACGGACAGGAACGCTCTCAAGGACCGGTGCGGCCGGTACGACCGGTGCGCCACGCCACGACGGAGGGGAACGCAGGGATGACGGACACGGAGGAGGACGGCCATGGCCAGGACGGTGCGCACGCCGGCGGGTACGACGACGCCCGGCCGCACGACGAAGCCCGCGCGCACGGCGACCGCCCGCGTGAGCGCAGGCCGCTCGGCCTGGGGGCTGTACCGCGAGACCCGTCGCCCGGGAGCCCCGGGGCCGGCCCGGCGGCTGGTCGCGACGCCGCGGATGGTCGCCGCGGTGCTCGGCCGCCGCTACCCGGGGCTGTCCCGGCGCCGGCTGGCGGCGTTCTCGCTGCTCGCCGCGCTGTACGTGCTCTCACCGATCGACGCGATTCCGGACGTGATTCCGGTGCTGGGCTGGACGGATGACTCGGCGGTGGTTCTTTGGTTCGTCACGGGCCTCGTCCGCGAGTCGGGCCGCTATGTCGAGTGGGAGAGGCAACACCGACAGTAAGGTCTCGGAAATGCACAAATGGAGTGGCCACCCCTTTCCGCTCGGCGCCACCTTCGACGGCACCGGCACCAATTTCGCGCTTTTCTCCGAGGTCGCCGAGAAGGTCGAGCTGTGTCTGCTCGACGACTCGCGCAAGGAGACGCGGGTGACCCTGACCGAGGTCGACGGTGTCATCCGGCACGCCTACCTGCCCGGCGTCGGCCCCGGGCAGCGCTACGGCTTCCGGGTGCACGGCCCGTACGACCCCGCGCGCGGGCACCGCTGCAACCCCGCCAAGCTGCTGCTCGACCCGTACGCCAAGGCGGTCGAGGGCCAGGCCGACGGCCACCCCTCGCTGCTCGGCTACCGCGACGGCGACCCGGACACGCCCGACACCGCCGACAGCCTGCCGCACGCGATGCTGTCGGTGGTCGCCGACCCGTACTTCGACTGGGGCGACGACCGGCTGCCGAAGCGGCCGTACCACGAGTCGGTGATGTACGAGGCGCACGTGCGCGGGCTGACCATGACCCACCCGGGCCTGCCCGCGGAGATCCGCGGCACCTACGCGGGCCTGGGCCACCCCGCGGTGATCGAGCACCTGACGAAGCTGGGCGTCACCGCGGTGGAACTGATGCCGGTGCACCAGTACGTGCAGGACGGCCATCTTCTCGGCCGCGGCCTGACCAACTACTGGGGCTACAACACCATCGGCTTCTTCGCCCCGCACAACGGCTACTCCTCCGCGGGCGGTTGCGGCGGGCAGGTCACCGAGTTCAAGTCGATGGTCAAGGCGCTGCACGCGGCCGGGATCGAGGTGATCCTCGACGTGGTCTACAACCACACCGCCGAGGGCAACCACCTGGGCCCGACCCTCTCCTTCCGCGGAATCGACAACGCGTCGTACTACCGGCTGGTGGACGACGAGCCGGCGTCGTACTTCGACACCACCGGCACCGGCAACAGCCTGCTGATGCGCAGCCCGCACGTGCTCCAGCTGATCATGGACAGCCTGCGCTACTGGGTGACCGAGATGCACGTCGACGGGTTCCGGTTCGACCTGGCGGCCACGCTGGCCCGGCAGTTCCACGAGGTGGACCGGCTCTCCGCGTTCTTCGACCTGGTGCAGCAGGACCCGGTGGTGTCGCGGGTCAAGCTGATCGCCGAGCCGTGGGACGTCGGCGACGGCGGCTACCAGGTCGGCAACTTCCCGCCGCTGTGGAGCGAGTGGAACGGCCGCTACCGGGACACGGTGCGCGACTTCTGGCGGGCCCGGGACGGCGTGCTGCCGGAGTTCGCCTCCCGGCTGACCGGCTCCTCCGACCTGTACGCGGGCGAGCACCGCAGGCCGCGCGCCGGGGTGGACTTCGTGACGGCGCACGACGGTTTCACGCTGCGCGACCTGGTGTCGTACAACGACAAGCACAACGACGCCAACGGCGAGGGCAACCAGGACGGCGAGAGCCACAACCGGTCCTGGAACTGCGGCGCCGAGGGCGACACCGACGACCGCGGCGTGCTGACGCTGCGGGCCCGGCAGCAGCGCAACCTGCTGACCACGCTGCTGGTCTCGCAGGGCGTGCCGATGCTGCTGCACGGCGACGAGATGGGCCGCACCCAGCGCGGCAACAACAACGCCTACTGCCAGGACAACGAACTGTCCTGGACCGACTGGGAGTTGGATGCCGAGCAGCGCGATCTGCTGGACTTCACCCGGCGGTTGATCGCGCTGCGCCGAGGTCACCCGATCTTCCGCCGGCGCCGGTTCTTCCGTGGCGGCGTCGGCGGGGACGGCGGCCCCGGGGACCTGACCTGGCTGCGCCCGGACGGCCGGGAGATGGCGGACCGCGACTGGGCGCGGCGGGACGCGCACGCGATCGCGGTGCACCTCAACGGCGACGCCATCTCCGAACCGGACGCGCACGGGCAGGCGATCACCGACGACTCGTTCCTGCTGCTGTTCAACGCGCACTGGGAGCACGTGGGGTTCCGGCTGCCGCCGGGCGAGTTCGGGCACGGCTGGAGCGTGGTGGTGGACACCGCGGAGCGCTCCGCGGGCGACGCCGACCCCGCGGTGCGGTTCGCGGCCGGGGACACCCTCAAGGTCGAGGCGCGCGCGGCGGTCGTGCTGATGCGGGTGCCGGACCGGACCGGCTGACCGGCTCGGCCCGGTCGGGTCTGGTCCGGTCGGGTCCGGTCGCGTCTCATCCGGTCTGGTCCGGGCGCGGCTGACGCGCTACGGGCACGAGGACGGAGTGCGGGCGCGATGACGCACTGCGGGCGCGGGACCGGCTTACGGTCCCGCGCCCGTGCCGCTCGGCGACCGCCGCCCGTGTGGGCCTCGCGCCCGCGGGCGGCCGGGGGCTCAGAACGCCCCGAGCGCCAGCAGCACTCCGCAGACGGCCAGGGCGACGCCGGCCAGCACGTTGAGCGCGGTGGTGCCGCGCCGCGGGCCGACGCCGCCCGCGGCGGCCTCCCGGGCGGCGACCCGGCTGTGCGGGTACTGCCCGCGGGCGAACCGCCGGCTGAAGACCACGAAGAAGACGCCCCACAGGGCGAGCAGCACACCGAACCCGGTCCGCATACGGTCCTCCAACCGCCGTCCACCGCTTCTCCCGGTCGCCTTGCCCCGACCGCCACCGGCAAACGGCCGCGGTCTCCCCCGCCGCCGTCGCTGTCACCGTCACCGTCACCGTCGCGAACGGGCCGGAGGAGCCGCCGGGCGCACCCGGGAAGATGTATCCGCCCGGTACCGGGCAGCGCCCGAACCGGGCGCCGGAGCCGCGACTTTGGGTGCTTTTCGACGCGACTTCGGGCACCGCCCCTCCGCGACCTGCACCGACTGTTCATTCGAACAGGCCGAACCGGACCGTTTGTTGTCCGTTGTGGGCCATGGACGGGCAAAGGCCCAGCGGTATAAATTTTCTACGGGCGATACCGGGCAGGCCGTGCCCGGACCGGAGCGAGAAGCGAGGTGGGCATGAGAGCCGAGGAGCGTCAGCACCGCATCCTGACCCTGGCCCGCCACCACGGCCAGGTCGAGGTCACCGCGGTCGCCTCCGACCTCGCGGTCGCCCCGGAGACGATCCGGCGCGACCTGGGCGTCCTGGAGCGCCGCGGCCTGGTGCGCCGCACCTACGGCGGCGCGTATCCGGTCGAGGGCGCGGGGTTCGAGACCGCGCTCGCCGAGCGGGTGAACCTGCACGTCGCCGACAAGCGCAGGATCGCCGCCGAGGGGGTCAAGCTGCTCGGCGAGGCGGAGACGGTGTTCGTGGACGAGGGCTACACACCGCAGTTGCTCGCCTCGCTGCTGCCGCGCGACCGTCCGTTGACGGTGGTCACCGCGTCGCTGTCCACCGCGGCGGCGGTCGCGGAGTCCGCGGACACCACGGTGCTGCTGCTCGGCGGCCGGGTCCGGGCCAGGACCCTGGCGACCGTCGGCTCGTGGGCCTGCGCCATGCTCTCCGGTTTCGTCATCGACCTGGCGTTCGTCGGCTCCAACGGCATCTCCCGTGAACTGGGCCTGACCACACCCGATCCGGTCGTCGCCGACGTCAAGGCCAAGGCGCTGGAGGTCTCGCGCCGGCGGGTGTTCGTGGGCCACCACAGCAAGTTCGGCGCGAGCAGCTTCTGCCGCTTCGCCGAAGTCGCCGACTTCGAGGCGATCGTGACCGACACCGGCCTGTCCAGCACCGAGGCGCACCGCTACACCCTGCTCGGCCCGCGCGTCTTCCGGGCCTGACCCGCGGCGCCGTCCGCCCGCTGCCCCTGACCCGACCAGCCGCCACCGACCCCGCCGTTCCGCCGTCCGCCCCGTTCCACCGCCCGTCCCCGTTCCGCTCGCCGTTCCCCCGCCCCCCACCACCCGTCCTCCCCCGCGCCGCCCTCCCCGCGCCGCCTTTCCCCACCGCTCCCCCACCCCACCCCCACCGATTCGACTTCGGCCCAACCCCCCGGTTCCACCAGCCCGTTCCGGCATGCCGCCATCGGCCCGCCGGATGCTCCCACACACCCCGACTCCAGTCATGAAAGGGACGAATCATGACATCCTCCACCGGCTCGACCGGCGCCGCCCGCAGACTGCGCCGCCGTACCCTGCCCCCGCTGGCTCTGGCGGTGTCGGGCATGCTGCTCGCGGCCGCCTGTTCGGGAGCGGGCGGGGCCGGCGGCGGCTCCGGCTCGCACTCCATCAACGTCCTGATGGTCAACAACCCGCAGATGGTCGACCTGCAGAAGCTGACCGCCGCGAACTTCACCAAGTCCACCGGGATCAAGGTGAACTTCACGGTGCTGCCCGAGGACGACGTCCGCGACAAGATCACCCAGGACTTCTCCAGCCAGGCCGGGCAGTACGACGTCGGCACCATCAGCAACTACGAAGCGCCGATCTTCGCCAAGAACAACTGGCTCTCCCCGCTGACGTCCGAGGCGAAGGCCGACACCGCCTTCGACCAGAGCGACATCCTGCCCGCGATGCAGCAGTCCCTGACCTACCAGGGCCAGTTGTACGCCGAGCCGTTCTACGGCGAGTCGTCGTTCCTGATGTACCGCAAGGACGTCTTCGCCGCGAAGCACCTGACCATGCCGGCCAACCCGACCTGGACCCAGGTCGCCGACCTCGCGGCGAAGGCCGACGGCGCGCAGAAGGGCATGAAGGGCATCTGCCTGCGCGGCCAGCCCGGTTGGGGCGAGATGATCGCGCCGCTGACCACCGTGGTGAACACCATGGGCGGCACCTGGTTCGACAAGGACTGGAAGGCGCAGGTGGACAGCCCTGCCTTCACCAAGGCGACGCAGTTCTACGTGGACCTGGTGCGCAAGCACGGCGAGGCCGGCGCCGCGCAGTCCGGGTTCACCGAGTGCCTCAACGACCTGGAGCAGAGCAAGGTCGCCATGTGGTACGACGCCACCTCCGCGGCCGGCTCGCTGGAGGGTTCCGGCTCGCCCGTCGCCGGGAAGATCGGCTACGTGCCCGCGCCGGTGGAGCAGACCAAGAACTCCGGCTGGCTGTACACCTGGGCCTGGGGCGTGCAGAAGGCGAGCAAGCACCAGTCCGACGCGTGGAAGTTCATCTCCTGGGCGTCCGGCAAGGGCTACGAAAACCTGGTCGGCAAGCAGTTGGGCTGGTCCCGGGTGCCGGCCGGCAAGCGCGCCTCGACGTACACCAACCCCGACTACGTCAAGGCGTCCAGCGCCTTCGCCACGCCGACGCTGAACGCGCTGAAGGCCGTCGACCCGGCCAACCCGGGGGTGCAGCCGCGGCCCGCGCCCGGCATCCAGTTCGTCGGGATTCCGGAGTTCACCGACCTGGGCACCCAGGTCTCCCAGCAGCTCTCCTCGGCCATCGCCGGCCGCACCAGCGTGGACAGCGCGCTGAAGGCCAGTCAGAAGCTCGCCGAGAAGGTCGCCGGCAAGTACGCCGGCAAGTGAGCGGGAATCCGACACGATGAGTACTCCGTCGATCATCCGCCACCGCCACGCGCCGCCGGTCGTCTCCCGGTCCGCCGCGGGCCGGGCACCGCGCCGGCCGCGCGGTGCCTGGGCCCGGCGGGCGCCGCTGCTGCCCGCGCTGGTCTTCATGATCGTGGTCACCCAACTGCCCTTCGTCGGCACCCTGGTGATCTCGTTCATGCGCTGGAACGCCCTGGACCCGAGCGACAAGGGCTTCACCGGCCTCGACAACTACAAGGAGGAGTTCACCGACCCGCAGCTGCGCTCGGCGCTGACCACCACGGTCGTGCTGACCGTCACGGTGGTGCTGGTCAGCCTGGTGCTGGGGCTGGGCCTCGCGCTGCTGATGGACCGGAAGTTCCCCGGCCGGGGCGCGGTGCGCACCCTGCTGATCACGCCGTTCCTGGTGGTGCCGGTCGCCTCCGCGCTGCTGTGGAAGCACGCGCTGTACAACGCCACCTACGGCTTCATCAACGGCTCGCTCACCTGGATCTGGAGCCTGTTCGGCAGCGACTCCGCGCCGCAGCCCGACTGGCTGTCGACGTCGCCGAAGCTCGCCGTCGAGGCGTCGCTGATCTGGCAGTGGACCCCGTTCATGATGCTGATCCTGCTGGCCGGCCTGCAGTCCCGCCCCACCGACGTGGTCGAGGCGGCCCGGGTGGACGGCGCCGGCAGCTGGGACATCTTCCGCTACCTGACCTTCCCGCACCTGCGCCGCTACCTGGAGCTGGCCGCGCTGCTCGGCACCGTCTACGTGGTGCAGAACTTCGACGCCGTCTTCACCCTCACCTCCGGCGGCCTGGGCACCGCCAACCTCCCCTACGCCGTCTACAGCACCTTCTACGAGGCCCATGACTACGGGCAGGCGTCCGCCGAGGGCGTGATCGTGGTGATCCTGTCGATCGTCGTGGCGACCTTCGCGCTGCGCTCGGTCTCGTCGCTGCTCAGGGAGGAGACCCACTGATGGCCGCCACCACCCTCGACGCCCGGGCCGCCGCGCCCGTCGCCGGCATCGCGCCGCGCGAGCGGAAGGAACGGCGCTCCCGCCGGCTGCTGGCACTGGGCGCCTGGATCTGCGGGATCGTCTTCTTCCTGCCGTTCGCGTGGATGGTGCTCACCTCCTTCCACAGCGAGCAGGACGCCGGCACCAACCCGCCGAAGATCGACGCCCCGCTCACCCTGCACGGCTACCGCGAGTTCTTCGGCTCCGGCACCGGGGTCAGCCCGTGGCCGCCGCTGATCAACTCCCTCACCGCCAGCGTCGTCTCGACCCTGCTGGTGCTGGTGCTGGCCACCCCGGCGGCGTACGCGCTGTCCATCAAGCCGGTGCGCAAGTGGACCGACGCGATGTTCTTCTTCCTGTCCACCAAGATGCTCCCCGTCGTCGCCGGGCTGCTGCCGGTCTACCTGATCGCGAAGAACATCGGCATGCTCGACAACATCTGGCTGCTGGTCATCCTCTACACCTCGATGAACCTGCCGATCGCGGTGTGGATGATGCGGTCCTTCCTCGCCGACGTGCCCGTCGCGATCATCGAGGCCGCGTCCATCGACGGCGCCGGGCTGCCCACCATCCTGACCAGGATCGTCGCGCCGATCGTGGCGCCAGGCATCGCGGCGACCGCGCTGATCTCGTTCATCTTCAGCTGGAACGAGCTGCTCTTCGCGCGGGTCCTCACCGGCGTCACCGCGGGCACCGCGCCCGTCTTCCTGACCAGCTTCGTCACCAGCCAGGGCCTGTTCCTGGCGAAGGTGTGCGCCGCCGCCGTCTGTATCTCCCTGCCGGTACTCGCCGCCGGGTTCGCCGCCCAGGACAAGCTCGTCCAGGGCCTCTCTCTTGGAGCCGTCAAGTGAAAGCAGCCGTCATCAGCTCTCCCGGCCAGGTCGGCATCGAGACCGTGGAGGACCCGGCGCCCGGGCCGTCCGAGGTCGTCGTCCAGGTCGCGGCCTGCGGCCTGTGCGGAACCGATCTGCACATCCTGCAGGGGGAGTTCGCGCCGACGCTGCCGATCGTGCCGGGCCACGAGTTCGCCGGCGAGGTCGTCGCGGTCGGCGCCGGGGTGCGCGACCTGCGCACCGGCGACCGGGTCGCGGTGGACCCGTCGCTGTACTGCCACGAGTGCCACTACTGCCGGATCGGCCGCAACAACCTGTGCGAGCGGTGGAACGCCATCGGTGTCACCAAGCCCGGCGGCGCCGCGGAGTTCGCGGTCGCCCCGGCCGCGAACTGCGTCAAGCTCCCCGAGCACATAGCCACCCGCGACGCCGCGCTGATCGAGCCGCTGTCCTGCGCGGTGCGCGGCTACGACATCCTGCGCTCCCAGCTCGCCACCCACGTCCTCATCTACGGCTCGGGCACGATGGGCCTGATGATGATGGAGCTGGCCAAGCGCACCGGCGCGGCGAGCGTGGACATGGTCGACGTCAACGAGGAGCGTCTGGGCACCGCCCGGCGGCTCGGCTGCTCCGCGACCGCCACCAGCGCCGACGAGCTCGACCAGCCGCGCGGCTGGGACGTGGTCATCGACGCCACCGGCAACGCGGGCGCCATCCAGGACGCCCTCGGCCGGGTCGGCAAGGGCGGCACCTTCCTCCAGTTCGGCGTCGCCGACTACGCCGCCCGCGCCACCATCGAGCCGTACAAGATCTACAACCAGGAGATCACCATCACCGGTTCCATGGCGGTGCTGCACAGCTACGAGCGGGCCGCGGAACTGTTCGCCGGCGGGGTGCTCGACCCCGAGGTGTTCATCAGCGACCGCCTGCCGCTGGTGGACTACGCGGCGGCCCTGCAGCGCTTCCAGGCGGGCGTGGGCCGCAAGATCCAGGTCCTGCCGTAGGTCATGTCCGCGTAGGGCGTGTCCGCGTAGGGCGTGTCCGCAGCGCCGTCGCCGTCCGTGTCCCCGCATCCCCGTGTCGCCGTATGCCCGCATCCCCGTACGCCCGCGTCGCCAGGACGTCGTCGGAAGAGGAACGCCCATGACCGTGCCCCTGCCCGGGCCGCCACCCGTACCGCCGCCACCGCCGCTGCCGCCTCCCCCGGTGCCGGCGCTGGTGATCGGTGAGGCGCTGACCGACGTCCTCACCGGTGCGGGCGGGGAGCGGCGGGAGCATCCCGGCGGCAGTCCGGCGAACGTCGCGCTCGGGCTGGGCCGGCTCGGCCACCCGGTGCGGCTCGCCACCCGGATCGGGCGCGACCGCACCGGGACGGTGCTGCGGGAGTGGCTGGAGCGCGGGGGCATCGAGCTGCTGCCCGGGTCCGTCGGCGACGCCCCGACGTCGACGGCCACCGCCCGGCTGCGCGCGGACGGCACCGTCGGCTACGCGTTCGACCTGGTCTGGGACCTCGCGCCGGCGACGGTCGCGGCGCTGCGCTCGGGTCCGCCCTCCCACCTGCACATCGGCTCGATCGCGGCCGCGCTGCCGCCGGGCGCCGACCTGGTGCTGGCGGCCGCCGAGCGGTCCCGGACGCGGGCCACCGTCTCCTACGACCCCAATATCCGCCCGGCGCTGCTGGGCGACCGCGCCCGCGAGCGCGCCCGGGTGGAGCACCTGGTCGAGGTGAGCGACGTGGTGAAGGCCAGCGACGAGGACCTCGGCTGGCTCTACCCGGACCAGGACCCCGACACCGCGGCCGCCGGCTGGGCCCGGCGCGGCCCCGCCCTGGTGGTGCTCACCCGCGGCGCCCGCGGCGCCCGCGCCTGGTGGCGGCACGGTCACCTCGACGTCCCGGCGCCGCCGATCCGCGTGATGGACACCGTCGGCGCGGGTGACTCGTTCATGTCCGCGCTGGTCAGCGGCCTGCTGCGGCGGGACCTGCTCGGCGCCGGCGGCCCGTCCGCGACCGCCGCGACCCGCGCCCGGCTGCACGACGCCACCAGCACCGGCACCCTGACGCCCGAGGTGGCCGGGGCGCTGCGGTACGCGGTACGGGCCGCCGGCATCACCTGCTCCCGGCCCGGGGCCGCCCCGCCGACCTACGAGGAACTGGACCGCCCGCCCGCCTGACCGGCCCCGCTTCTCCCCGGAGCATCGGGCAACGGCGTCCCGCTCACCCGAAGTGGACCACGATCCGGCCCTGGTTGGACGAGTCGGTCTCGAAACTCCGGTACAGCCGCTTCAGATGGGGCTGCCGCAGTGTCGCCAGCACCCGGGACCTGAGCTTTCCCGAGCCCTTGCCCGCGATGATCTCCACCCGGTCCGCCTTCGTGGCCGCGGCCCGGAAGATGATCTCCCGTACCGCCCGGTCGATGTCGCGGTCGCTCCGGAACAGCGGATGCAGGTCGAGTGTGAGCGTCATCGGTGCCTGTGCCTTCCCTGCGGGCGGCACCGCTCGGTACGGCGCGGCCATGAGCACCGTACCCCCGGCCGGGAAACGTGCGGTACTCCCGGCCGGGAAACCCCGTGGCGGACCGGGGACGGCTGCGGCTACGGTCGCGCGGTGACCACTCGTACGTTCCGTATCACCGTCCGCGGTGTCTTCGACGGGCTCAGCGCCGAGCAGCGCGCGGAGTTGCTGGCGCAGGCACCCGAGCACGACGTCCTGCGCGCGGCCTTCACCCCCGAGGGGCACCTCAGCTACGACCTCACGGCGCGCTCCGCGTTCACCTTCCGGTTCGCGGATACCGGGGAGGCCGAGGAGGACATCGTGGCGGCGACCGCCCGTGCGGACGCCGCCGCGCGCGCCTGGCTCGACGAGCGCGGCTACGGCTTCGCGAAGCTGCGCGCCCAGGCCGAGGACCTCTCCCAGGCGCCCCTGGGCAAGCGGCAGCGGCGTGAGGCGGCCAGGAAGCCGGCGTAGGCCCTCCCGGCGGGTCAGGCGCGGGTCCGGCCGCGGACGGGCCTCGGGTCAGGCGCGGCCACGGGTCCGTCGGGTCAGGGGCCGGGTCCGGGTCCGGCGGGCGCGGGTAGGCGGTGGCGCTGCGGTCACCGTCGGCCACGGCCCGTCACGGCGCCGGGTAGATGTCCCCCGCGGCCATCATGCTCTCCTGCTCGCAGTCGAACTCCATCTGCTTGACCCGCTGTTGGAGCCGCCTGCGCTCCTTCGGGTCGCCGCTGCGCTCCGCGTCCGTCTCCAGCGCGAACGCCTCCTCGCGCATTTCCCTGACGTGCCGCTCGTTGGCCGGGCCGTTCTCGTTCATGTCGCGCCTCGCTCCGTGCGCCGAGAGCCGATACCTCCAGCCAAACAGCCCTCCCGCCCGGCCGCCACCGGGAGCGGTCCCGGCCCGGCCCCCGGCCATGGCCCGGGCCCCCGCGCTGCTCGCGACATGCGCCGGGCGGATGCCGCCCACTACGTTCGTCCCGTACGAGCGCATCCGCTCCGACCGACAGGGAGACCATGTCCGGCACCGACGACTTCAACGCCCACACGATCGCCGAGTTCCGCGCCAACGACGGCCAGGTCGGCGGGAACTTCGCCGGCGTGCCCCTGCTGCTTCTGCACACCGTCGGCGCGCGCAGCGGGCAGCCCAGGGTCAACCCGATGACGTACCTGGCCGACGGCGAGCGCTACCTCGTCTTCGCCTCCAAGGCCGGCGCGGACCGCCATCCCGACTGGTACTGGAACCTCCGCGCCCGGCCGCACGCCCGGATCGAGGTCGGCGACCAGGTGCTCGACGTGGAGGTCAAGGAACTGGCCGGGGCCGAGCGCGACGAGCAGTACCGCCGCCAGGCCGATCGCAACCCGGTCTTCACCGAGTACCAGAACCGCACCACCCGCACGATCCCCGTGATCGCCCTGACCCCGGTCGGCCCCGCGTCCGCGAGCGACGCGGACGGCGCGGAGGGCACCGAAGGCGAGGGCGGGCAGGGCTGACCGTCCGCACCGCCGGGTCGCCGGCCGCGGGCCCTGGTCACGTCACCGCCCGCGGCCGCCGGGGTTGAGCCGGACCGTCCGGATTTCAGAGACGTTTCAATCAGCCGGGGTCCACCGGCCCTCGCACGCGTCTTGACTGCCGCTGTATACGGCCCTAAGTTGTGGCGCGTTCGCATTGAAACGTTACAGTCCGGCTGTGGCTGGCGTCGTGCGAGGAGCACCCGGGAGGACCAGGCATGCCCCGTTCCCACGACCACCGGCCGGGCCGGACGCCGATCCGCCGACGGCTGCCCCTCGGGGTCGCGGGCGTGGCGGCCACGCTGCTGCTCACCGTGACCGCGGGGCAGGCGCCCGCCGCCGCGGGCGGGGCGGCCGGCGCCGGCGCCGGCTGTCCCTGGGTGGGTTCGAGCGCCGCGCCCGCGCAGCGCGCCGCGCAGGTGCTCGCGCGGATGACGGTCGACGAGAAGCTGTCGATGACCCACGGCAGCGGGCTGCCCGGCTACGCGGGGGTGGTGGCCCCCATTCCGCGGCTGTGCGTGCCGGCCCTGAACCTCAACGACGGCGGCGCCGGCGTGGTGATGGGCGGCACCACCGCGCTGCCGGCACCGGTGGCCGCCGCGGCCAGCTGGGACCCGGCGGCGGAGCTGTCGTACGGGCAGGTGGTCGGGGCCGAGGCGAAGACCAAGGGCATCAGCGTCGACCTCGGTCCCGACACCAACCTGGAGCGCGATCCGCGCGGCGGGCGGGTCTTCGAGATGGCGGGCGAGGACCCCTACCTGTCCGGGGCGATGACCACGCAGTACGTGAAGGGCGTGCAGTCCAAGGGCGTGATGGCCGACATCAAGCACCTCGTCGCCAACGACACCGAGCAGAACCGCAACAACGGCAACGCGATCGTCGACGAGCGCACGCTCAACGAGATCTACTACCCGGCGTTCGAGCAGGCCGTGCAGGAGGGTGGCGCGGCCTCGATCATGGCCGCGACCAGCCTGGTCAACGGCGTGCACGCCAACGAGAACGCCACCTTGCTGAAGGACACCGCCAAGCAGGACTGGGGCTTCGACGGTTTCGTGGTCACCGACTGGGACGGCGCGCGCAGCACCGTGCAGGCCGCCAACGCCGAGCTGGACCTCAACATGCCCGCCCCCGGCAACTTCGGGCAGCCGCTGTCGGACGCCGTCCGCTCCGGCCAGGTCAGCATGGCCGTGCTGAACGACAAGGTGGCCCGGCTGCTCACCGAGGAGTTCGCCTACGGCCTGTTCGACTCCACCGCGGGCTCCCCCGGTGCCACCGCCACGACGCCCGAACACGTCGCCACCGCGCGGGACATCGCGGCGGAGGGCACCGTGCTGATGAAGAACAAGGGCGGGCTGCTGCCGCTGAAGACCTCCGCCACCCCGTCGATCGCGGTGATCGGGGCGGCCGCCAAGGACTCCGCGATCACCGGAGGCGGCGGCAGCTCGCACGTGCCGGTCGACCCGTCGTCGGTGGTCACCGTCGCGGACGGCATCGCGGCGCGGGCGGGCTCCTCGGTCCGGGTGGACACGGTCGGCTCCTGGACGGGGGCGGCCTCCTCCTCCGCCAGCGGCTCCGACCAGCCGGCCAACATGTTCGACGGCGATCTCGGCACCCGCTGGTCCAGCGGCACGCCGATGGCCGGCGGCCAGTGGGTCAGCGCCGACATGGGCGGCTCGCACCCGATCGACCGGATCACCATGGACGCCGGCAACGGCACGGACTACGCCCGCGGTTACCAGGTC
Organism: Streptomyces sp. NBC_00448; assembly: GCF_036014115.1. Classification (NCBI taxonomy): domain Bacteria; kingdom Bacillati; phylum Actinomycetota; class Actinomycetes; order Kitasatosporales; family Streptomycetaceae; genus Streptomyces; species Streptomyces sp. NBC_00448. The sequence goes on along the minus strand of NZ_CP107913.1, from coordinate 9,299,177 downwards.
TACCTCTCCGCCGACGGCAAGGACTGGGGCGCCCCGGTCGCCGAGGGGACCGGCACCGGCCAGCTGGTCACCGCGACGTTCGCCGCCCGGCAGGCGCGGTACGTCAGGATCGTGCAGACCGGGTCGGCGAGCAGCTGGTGGTCGATCGCCGAGCTGAACGCGTACACCTCCGACGGCAGCGGCGGGCAGACCGCCGTGGGGCGCTCGGGCGTCCGCGTGCCGGGGGTGACCGACAAGCTGCCGACCGTCCCCTCGGCGCGTTTCAGCACCGCCGGCGGGCAGCAGGGCCTGACCGCCAGCTACTACAACAACCTCGACCTGTCCGGCGCTCCCGCGCTCACCCGGGTCGAGCCGGACATCGACGACCACTACACGGCCGCGCCGGGGCCGGGCGTCAACCCGGCCGGTTTCTCGGTGCGTTGGACCGGCTTCCTGACCGCGCCGGTCACCGGCACGTACACCTTCTCGATGGCGAATACCGGCGGGATCAGGATGACCGTCGGCGGCCAGCCGGTCTTCCAGGACTGGGCGCAGTACGGTCCCGGGGTCTCCGCGATCCACCTCAAGGGCGGGGTGCGGACGCCGATCACGGTGGAGAACTACCAGCCGGTGAACGGCCCGAGCGGGCCGGTGGCCGGCACCCCGACCACGCCGCCCGGCAACGGCTCCGTCACGCTCGGCTGGCAGGTGCCCGACACCGCCGCGATCGCCGCCGCGGCGGCCGCCGCCAAGCAGGACAGCGTCGCGGTGGTGGTCGTGGGCGACGACGAGAGCGAGGACGGCGACCGGCAGAACCTGACGCTGCCCGGCGCGCAGGACGACCTGGTCGCGGCGGTCGCCGCCGCCAACCCGCACACCGTCGTGGTGCTGAACACCGGTGCCCCGGTGCTGATGCCGTGGCTCGGCTCGGTCGACGGCGTGCTGGAGTCCTGGTACGGCGGGCAGCAGAACGGCGCGGCGCTGGCGTCCGTGCTGTTCGGCGACGTCGACCCGTCCGGGAAGCTGCCGCAGACCTGGCCGGCGAGCATGTCCCAGTTGCCGACCGCCGACCCGTCCCGCTACCCGGGCACCGTCGACGTGGCGACCAACACCACCGACTACCACTACAGCGAGGGCCTGGACGTCGGCTACCGCTGGTACGACGCCCACCACCTGACGCCGCTCTTCCCGTTCGGCTACGGCCTGACGTACTCGTCGTTCTCCTTCGGGGGGCTCAGCGTCTCGCCGGGCGCGGCCGACGCGGCGGGGCCGGTGAAGGTCTCCGCGACGGTCCGGAACACCGGCAGCCGTACGGCCTCGGAGGTCGCGCAGCTCTACGTCGCCGACCCGGCCGGCGCCGGTGAACCGCCCAAGCAGCTCAAGGGCTTCCAGCGGGTGACGCTGCGGCCCGGCCGGTCCCAGCGGGTCACCTTCACGATCGATCCGTCCGACCTGCACACCTGGGACGACGCCACGCACGCGTGGAAGACGAACGACGGCACCTACCGGATGTACGTGGGCGGCTCCTCCCGCGACCTGCCGCTGAGCGGCAGTTACACGCTGCGCCGCTCCACCGGCGCCCGCGCGGTGACCGCGCAGGCTCCCGCGACCCTCGACCCGGCGCACGGCGGCGTGGTGACCACCACGCTCACCGCCGGCGGCACCCAGACCCTCGGCCACGCCAGGCTCGGCCTCGACGTGCCGGCCGGCTGGACCGCGAAGGCGCGCACCACCGCGGAGTTCCGCAGCGTGAAGCCCGGCACCCGGCTCACCACCTCGTGGCTGGTGACCCCCGCGGCGGGCGCGCAGGACCGGCTGTGGCGGCTGACCGCCGAGGCGTCCGCGGACGGCGGCTACCGCTCGCGCAGCGGGCTGCAGGTCACGGTCGGCCCGCTGGTGGCGGCGACGCTCTCCTCGACGACGAAACTCGCCCGGACCGGCGGCAGTTACCCGGCCACGCTGACGCTGCGCAACACCGCCGACCAGCGCGTGTCGGTGAGCGTGGGGACCGACGCGCCGACCGGGGTGAGCGTCGATCCCGCGACGACGTCGGTGGTGCTCGCGCCCCGGGCGTCGGTGACGAAGCGGCTGACCGTCAGCGTCGGGAACGACGCGGCGTCCGCCTCGATCGACCTCACCGGCACGGTCACCGCGGCCGGGCAGGACTACCCGCTCCAGGGCGGCTCCCTCGACCTGCCGCTGCTGTTCGGCTCGCTCGCCGCCGCCTACGACAACACCGCGGTCAGCGACGACACCGCGCCGCAGTCCGCGAACTTCGACGGCTCCGGCTACAGCTACTCCGCCCAGTCGCTCGCCGGTGCCGGCCTGACCCCCGGGCAGCCGGTCCCGCACGGCACGGCGGCCCTCACCTGGCCGTCCGCCGCGGCCGGCCGCCCCGACAACGTGGTCGCCGCCGGGCAGAACATCGCGGTGAGCGGGAGCGGTACGCAGCTGTGGTTCCTCGGCTCGGCGAACAACGGCAGCGGCTCGGGCACCGGCACGCTCACCTACACCGACGGCAGCACCGCGCCCTTCACCCTGGGCCTGACCAACTGGACGCCGAGCACCCCGCTGCCCGGTGACGACCTGGTCGCCACCGCGCCGACCTGGAACCGCCCGGCCGGCAGCGGCTACCCGGCCGCCACGGCGGTGAGCGTCTACGCGACGAAGGTCCCGCTGGCCGCCGGCAAGACCCTCGCCTACGTCACCCTGCCCGCCACCGTCACCGGCGACCAGGCCGGCACCCGGCTGCACGTCTTCGACATCGCCGTCGAGTAGCCCGCGCCACCGCCGCCACCCTCAGCCCCACCTCGCCCGTACCCGTACCGATATCCGCACCCGCACCTCCTCGCACCTCGCCCCCCCACCGGATCACCCGTCAGGAGCGTGAGTTGAAAAGGATCATGTCAGCGGTCGTCCTCCCGGTCGCCGCGCTGGTCGCCGTCATGGCACCACCGGCAGCGGCGGCCGGTCCGGCCGGCGCCCCGCACTACGCGAGTCTCGCCGCCTCGTTCGACAACACCGGTATCAGCGCGGCCGCCGCGCCCGCCTCGGCGGATCTCGACGGCCTGGGCAACAGCTTCGTCGCCGAGGACCTGGCGGCGGCCGGCTGGGGTCCCGGCGCCGCCGTCACCGTCGGCGGGACCCGGCTCACCATGCCGGGCACCGCCCCCGGCCGGCCCGACAACGTCATCGCCGACGGTCAGCGCATCGCCCTGCACGGCGCCGGATCGGCGCTGACGTTCCTGGTCACCGGCACGGCCGCGGACGCCGCCGGCGCCGGCACGATCAGCTACGCCGACGGCAGCAGGCAGAGCTACCGGTTGAGCGCGCCGGACTGGTACAGCGGGCCGAGCGACGCCATGGCGGTGCGCACCTCGCACCGCAACACCCCGGCGGGCCCGACCGCGTTGGACGTGAAGCTCTACGCGGTGTCGGTGCCGCTCGACGCCCGCAAGCGGCCGGCCGCGGTGACGCTGCCCACGGTCGCGGGGCCGGACGGCGCCGCGGCGCCCGAACTGCACGTGTTCGCGCTCGGGTTGCGGCCGGTGCCGGCCGGGTGGACCGCCACCTGGTCCGCGGCCGTCGACGACGGCCTGGCGCCGTCCGTGTGGACCGACCGCACCCTGCGGATGGTGGAGCACACCAGCGTGGGCGGCAACCGGGTGCGGATCAGGCTCGACAACGCCTTCGGGCCCAAGCCGCTGACGGTGGGCCACGCGACGATCGCGGTGCGCGCGTCCGGCGCGGTGCCGGCCGCCACCCCTGTCTCGCTCACCTTCGGCGGCAGGCAGACGGTCACGATGCCGGCCGGCGGGCAGGCGTACAGCGACCCGCTGCCCTTCGCCGTGCCGGCCGACAGCGACCTGCTGGTCAGCCTCTACCTGCCGGGCACCGTCCAGTTCGCCGCGACGCACAGCCTGGGCCTGCAGGACATGTACTCGACCGACGACGGCGGCACCGACGACGCGGCCGACGGCGCCGACTTCCCCGTGCACAACCTCTTCGACTTCTGGACGGTGCTGTCCGGCATCGAGGTCACCGGCCCCTCGCACCGCACCGTCGTCGCCCTCGGCGACTCGATCACCGACGGCTACACGTCCACGGTCAACGGCAACCAGCGCTGGCCGAACTACCTCGCGCGGCGCCTGCTCGCCAAGGACGGCCCGAAGGCACCGGCCGTCGCCGACGAGGGGATCAGCGGCAACAAGGTGCTCACCGACCTGTTCAACGGCCTGCCGAACACCGGCACCGGGGGCGTCAAGGCGACCGCCCGGCTCGACCGCGACGTCCTCAGCCAGGCCGGTGTGCGCACCGTCGTCGTCCTGGAGGGCATCAACGACGTCGACTCCGACGCCTCGGCCGCCGACGTGATCGCCGGCCTGAAGCAGGTCGCCGCGACGCTGCACGCGTACGGGCTGCGGGTCGTGGTCGGCACCCTCACGCCGACCGGGGGCTGCGGCTGCACCACCCCGAGCCGGGCCGCGGCGCGCGACGGCATCAACGACTTCATCCGCCACAACGACGGCGCCTTCGACGCGTGGGTCGACTTCGACGCCGCCGTCCGCAACCCGGCCGACCCGGAGACGATGCTCCCGCAGTACGACTCCGGCGACCACCTGCACCCCGACGGAGCGGGCTACCAGGCCATGGCGGACGCCATCGACCTCAACAGCCTCTGAGCGAAGACCCGTTCGCACCACACGCCCCACACCACGCGCCTCACGTCGCGTCGCAACGGGCACGGGGCGCCCCCACCACACCGGCGGGGGCGCCCCGTTCGGGCAGGTCAAAGGCACCGACGACGACCGGGCGCGGGAGCCGCGGCCCGAACCGGGCGCCCGCTCCCGCCCGATATCAACTTGACCTGTACATGGCATTCTTTTGGTCCTACGATGACCCCGCACCACGCGAGAGCGCTCTCTCGCGCGCTTCGGTCTCACTCCCCCCGGACGGAAGAAAGAAGTGTCATGAGACGCAGAATCGGCACGATAGTGGGCCTGTCCGCCCTGCTCGTCGCGACCGCCCTCACCGGCGCCGGTGCCATGACGGCCAGTGCCGCCCCGGCCGCCGGCAGCCGCGCGGACGCCTCCGACGCCGTACTGACGGCGATGGTCCACGACCTGGGCCTCACCCCGACCCAGGCCCACCAGCGGCTGCGGCAGCAGGCCGCCGCGACCACCCTCAGCCCCAAGGCACGGAAGGCCGCGGGGAGTTCGTACGGCGGTTCGTGGTTCGACCAGGCCGACGGGAAGCTCGTGGTCGCCGTCACCGACGCGCACGCGGCGGCGGCCGTCGCGAAGACCGGCGCCACCACCAAGGTCGTCGCCCGCACCGCCGAGCAGCTCGACGCGGCGAAGTCCGCGATCGACACGCTGGCCAGGCAGCACAAGGCCCCGGCGGGGGTGAGCAGTTGGGGCGTGGACCTGCAGTCCGACCAGGTCGTGATCGACGTGCGCGCCGACCAGGCGCAGGACGCGGCGGTGCGCGCGTTCGTCGCCAGGGCCGAGCGGGGCGACACCGCGCGGGCCGTCACGGTACGGACCACGACCGCCGCGGCTCCGACAACGCTGTCAGCGGGCACGGTCGGCGGCGACCCCTTCACCAGCCACGGCATCCGCTGCTCGATCGGCTTCTCGGTGATCGGCGGCTTCGTCACCGCGGGCCACTGCTCCCAGCAGGGCGCGGCGGTCTACGGCTGGGACGGCTCCTACGTCGGCGACTTCCAGGCCGGCACCTTCCCGGGCAACGACTACTCCTGGGTCAACGTCGGCAGCGGCTGGTGGACGGTGAACGTCGTGCTCGGCTGGGGCACGGTCTCCGACGTGCTGGTGCACGGTTCCAACGTGGCCCCGGTCGGCTCCTCGGTGTGCCGTTCGGGCTCCACCACGCACTGGCACTGCGGGACGATCCTCGGCACGAACGAGACCGTCAACTACAGCGAGGGCAGCGTCTACGGGCTCACCGAGACCAACGTCTGCGCCGAACCGGGCGACTCCGGCGGCTCGTTCATCAGCGGCGACCAGGCCCAGGGGGTGACCTCCGGCGGCTACGGCGACTGCACCTCCGGGGGTGAGACCTGGTTCCAGCCGGTCAACCCGATCCTGTCCGCGTACGGTCTGACCCTCCAGACCAGCTGACTCCGGCACCGCCCGCACCGCCTGCACCACCCCAGGCCCGCCCCGGGCCCCCATACCCCGGGGCGGGCCGTCGGCGCTCATCACGGGGGGTCGCGCGGCTCCATTGCCCGGGTGCGGCGCCTACCGCGCGGGGGCCTCGCACAGCGCCGCGGCGAGCGCGACCTCCGTGCCGGCCAGACCGACCGAGCAGAAGACCGTGATCTGGTCCGGGCCGGTACGGCCGGTCGCCGCGCAAGCCAGCACCGCGCCGAGCTCCACCATCCGGTCGGTGGGAAACAGGTGCGCCTCGGCGTAACCGCCCGCCTGGGCAAGGGAGTCCGTGAGGACCACCTCGGCCCGGTCCACCAACGACGCGGGCAGCTCGTGCCGGGAGACGGTCTTGGGGCCGACCGTGGTCACATGCGTGCCCGGCGCGATCCAGTCGGCCTCCAGTACGGGCACCGCGCTGGAGGTCGCCACGATCACCACCTCGCGCTCACGTACCGCGTCCTCGACCCGGGCCACCGCGCGGACGGCGACACCGAGTTCCCCGGTGGCACGGCGCGCGAACTCCTCGGCGCGCCGCAGGTCGCGGGCCGCCACGGTGACGGCTTCGAGCGGACGGACCGCGCGGACCGCCCACAGTTGCGCCCACGCCTGCGTGCCCGTGCCGACCAGTCCGACCCGAACGGGTCCGGGCCCGGCCGCCACGTCCACCGCGAGGGCGCCGATCGCCCCGGTCCGCCGCGCGCCGAGTTCCGCGCCGTGCACGAGGGCGCGCAGCGTGCCGTCCGCGGCGTCCCACACGGCGACCAACTGCTCGGCCCCGGCGAACGTGTCGTACGCGCGAAAGCCGAACAGCCCCTGGGCGGGCAGGCACCCGGCGGTGAAGACCAGGTCCCCCGCGCCGAGGTCGGCGCGCACCCGCGGCGGCGCGCGGAGGGCGCCGTCATGGTGGGCCACCAGCGCCGACCGCATGACCCGGACGGTCGTCGCCGCGTCGAGCCGGTCGCGGACATCGTCGTCGTCGAACACCATGGGGGACACCGATCACGCCTTTCCCGGAGGGCTGAGCGCCCGGCGAGCCGAGCCGAGCGCCGAGCCGGAGAGCTGAGCCGGGGCACCACACTGTCGACTCCACGGCGGTCGGCGCATCCGCCGAACGACCGACGCCGCTCAGCCCTTGGTCGCAAGGCTGCCGGGCCGGCCGGTGCTGAGCGGCCCGGCCCGGGTGCCCTGCGGAACCCGTGGTCGGTCAGGTGTGGGCGAAGCCGGAACCGGCCTCGTGGGCGGGCGGGGTGGTGGTGAGGCGGTCGACGGCCTTGGCGAGGGTGGCCAGGAGGGATTCGGCGAGGTCGCGGCTGAAGCCCTCGCGGACCACGATGCGCAGGACGGCGATCTCCTCGGCGTTGGGCGGCATGGTGTACGCGGGCACCTGCCAGCCGTCGCGGCGCAGTTCGTCGGAGACGTGGAAGACGGTGAACCTGCTCGGGTCGTTGAGCTTGAACGAGACGACGGGGATGTCGGTGCCGTCGCTGATCACGTCGAAGGCGTCGAGTTTCGCGATGCCGTCGGCGAGGAAGTGCGCGGTGTCCCGCAGCCCTTCCATGACCTTGGTGTAGCCCTCCCGGCCGAGGCGTACAAAGTTGTAGTACTGGCCGACGACCTGGTTGCCGGGGCGGGAGAAGTTGAGGGTGAAGGTCGGCATGTCGCCGCCCAGGTAGTTCACGTGGAAGACGAGGTCCTCGGGCAGGTCCTCGGCGGAGCGCCACACGACGAACCCTATGCCCGGGTAGGTGAGGCCGTACTTGTGGCCGGAGACGTTGATCGACTTCACCTGCGGGAGCCGGAAGTCCCATTCCAGGTCGGGGTGGAGGAAGGGGGCGACGAAGCCGCCCGACGCGGCGTCGACGTGGATCGCGATGTCCGTGTCGTGCTCGGCGTTGTAGGCCACGACCCTGTCGTGGATGTCCTTGATCGGCTCGAACTCGCCGGTGTGGGTGGTGCCCAGGATCGGCACGACGCCGATGGTGTTCTCGTCCACGTACGACATGGTCTCGTCGGCGTCGACGGTGAACCGGTCGGCGGCCATGGGCACGTAGCGGGGCTCGACGTCCCAGTAGCGGCAGAACTTCTCCCACACCACCTGGACGTTGGAGCCCATCACCAGGTTCGGGCGGTCCGCGGGGAGCCCGGCCGCCTGGCGGCGCTGGCGCCACTTCCACTTCATGGCGAGACCGCCGAGCATGACCGCCTCGGAGGAGCCTATGGTCGACACGCCGATCGCGTCGCCCGAGGAGGGCGCGTGGAAGAGGTTCGCGACGATGTTGACGCAGCGGCGCTCGATCTCCGCGGTCTGCGGGTACTCGTCCTTGTCGATCATGTTCTTGTCGAACGTCTCGGCCATGAGCTTCTCGGCCTCGGGGTCCATCCACGTCGTCACGAACGTGGCCATGTTCAGCCGTGAACTTCCGTCCAGCAGGAGCTCGTCGTGGATCATGCGGTACGCCGCCTGGGGCGCCGTCTCCTGATCGGGCAGCCTGTTCTTCGGCACCTGTATGCACCCCAGGCGCGTGGTGTAGGCCGGGTCGATCAGCGCTTCGCTGCTGTCGTGACGGTGTACCACGATCACTCCCATGTCGACTGTCTGACTTCAGCGGCCCAGCATGCCAGCCCCGCCCGGGTGTTCGACGCCGGGACGCGCCGGTGCTGACCGGACCACCGGCCAGGAGCCGTCCGGGTGATCGGTGGCGAGGACGTACTCGGGGCGGGGCAGCGCATGGGCGAGGTGCGGTTGCGCGGAAGGTGGTTGACCGGATTGGTTGTAGGGAACACAATTGTTGCTATGACTACAACTAATTCGGGACCGCACTCCGGCGAGTCGGAGGAGGCGGGCGGGCGGGTGCTGTTGATCGGCGCGTCCCGGGGGCTGGGGCTCGCGCTGGCCCGGGAGTGGGCTCGCGGTGGGCGGCGGGTCGTGGCGACCGTGCGGGGGTCGGGCCGGACCGAGCTGCACGACCTCGCCGAGGGCTCCGCGGGGCGGATCGAGATCGAGACGGTCGACGTCACCGAGCCGGCGCGGATCGCGGCGCTGCACGAGCGGTTGGCGGACCGGCGGTTCGACCTGCTCTTCGTGAACGCGGGGGTCACCAACCAGCCGGAGGGGACGGTGGCGCAGACCGCGACCGACGAGTTCAACCGGGTCATGGTCACCAACGCGCTGGGCCCGATACGCGTCATCGAGGCGCTCCAGGACCACGTCGAGCCCGACGGCACGATCGGGGTGATGTCGTCGGGTCAGGGCAGCGTGGCCAACAACGAGCGCGGCGGCCACGAGGTGTACCGCGGCAGCAAGGCCGCGCTCAACACGTTCATGCGCAGCTACGCGGCACGGCACGCCGGCCAGCAGCGGACCCTGGTGCTGATGGCCCCCGGCTGGGTGCGGATCGGGGTCGGCGGCCCGGACGGCCGGCTCAGCGTCGACGAGAGCATCCCGAACGTCGTCAGGACGCTCGACTCCCTCCAGGGCGCGCCCGGCCTGCACTACGTCGACTACCTCGGCCGTACGGTGGCGTGGTGAACGCGGCGCCGCAGCAGGCCGGGCACACGGCGCGGCGGCTCGGGCCGCCACAGCACTGAAGAACGCGGGAGACACGACCGATGGCAGGCTCCTCGATACGATCCACCGACCCCGGCGGGCAGGTCTGGGCCCTGATGCAGCGCTTCGTCGAGGCCCACAACCGCCACGGCGAGCTCGCCGAAGCGCTCGGCTTCCGGCTCGGCGGCGGTCGCGGCAAGATCCTCTTCCAGCTCCGCGAGGGACCGCGCACCCTCAGCCAGCTCGCCGCGGCCAACGGCGTCGACGCCCCCTACGCGACGCTCATCGTCGACAAGTTGGAGGCCCACGGCCTGGTCGAGCGCCGCCCGCACCCCGGCGACCGGCGCCGCAAACTCGTCACGCTCACGGCCGCCGGGCACGACGCGCTGGCCACCGCCGACGCCATCCTGCTGCGCCCACCCGCGGCCGTCGGCACCCTCCCCGCCGACGACCTACGGCAGCTCACCGAACTCCTCGTCCGCCTCCTCGCAGCCGACACGGCCCAGAGCGGGCAGGCCACGCCCGAGGGATGACCCGGGCGGACCCGGGCCACGGGACGACCCGCCACCCGCCAACCCGCTGCGGCGCGAGCCGGCCCGGCGTACCGTACGCGCCCCGCCGAAACGTCAACTCCCCTGCGGGGCTCCCGGGTTCGCGGGGGGCGCCGGGGGCGTTGTGGAGGCTGCCGCGGCGATCACGTCGTCGAGTACGGCGCGGGAGCGGCGCAGGTCGTCGATCATCCGGTCGATGCGGTCGCGCTCCACCGTGAGGTCGGCGACCAGTTGGGTTCCGGCGGACTCGCAGGGGCCGCCGTCCGCGTCCCGCATGCACGGAAGCAGCTGCACGATCTTGGCGCTGCACAGCCCGGCCGAGTAGAGCTGCTGGATGCGGACGACGCGGTCCACCGCGCTCTCGGCGTACTCGCGGTGCCCGCCGGGCGTGCGGTCGGCGCTGAGCAACCCCTGCTGCTCGTAGTACCGCAGGGACCGCTCGCTGACCCCCGTGCACCTGGCCAGCTCACCGATCCGCATGACGCACCTCACACTCTTCCCGGTTGAATCTGACACCGATGCTAACTCCTAGCGTGGCCGCCATGACCGACACCCGAACGACGCCGCACCTCTTCGCGCCCACCTCCCTCGGCGGCCTCCGGCTCGCCAACCGCCTGGTGATGGCGCCGATGACCCGCAACCGGGCCACCGCCGAGGGCGTCCCGACCGCCCTCATGGCGACCTACTACGCCCAGCGCGCGACCGCGGGCCTGATCGTCGCCGAGGCCACCACCCCGAACGCGGTCGGCCGGACGTACCCGAACACCACCGGCATCCACGACGGTGCGCAGGTGGCCGGGTGGCGCCGGGTCACCGAGGCGGTGCGCGCGGCCGGCGGCGGACCGATGTTCCTGCAGATCCAGCACGGCGGCCGGGTCGGCCACCCCGACACCAGCGGCCACACCCCGCTCGCGCCGTCGCCGGTCGCGCTGCCCGAACTCCTGCACACCCCCGCCGGGAAGCGGCCCGCGCCCGTCCCCCGCGAGATGACGCCGCACGACATCGGCGCCACCGTGGCCGACTTCGCCGCCGCCGCCCGCAACGCCGTGGCCGCGGGCTTCGACGGCGTCGAGGTGCACAGCGCCAACGGCTACCTGCTGCACCAGTTCCTGTCCCCCAACACCAACCACCGCACCGACGCGTGGGGCGGCGGCGTGGCGAACCGTATCCGCTTCACCGTCGCGGTGACCGAGGCCGTCGCCGCCGCGATCGGCCCGCGGCGCACCGGGCTGCGGATCTCCCCCGGGCGCGCCGTCAACGGCATCGACGAGGGCGACGACACCGGCGCGCTGTACCCGGCGCTCGTCTCCGCCCTGGCCGGCCACGGCCTGGCCTACCTCCATGTCGGCTTCGCCGAGCCCGGCGCCGCGGTCTACCGGGACATCCGCGAGCAGTGGCCGGGCACGCTCATCGCCAACCCGCTCCTGCCCGCCGACCGGCTCCCCGCGGACGGCGGCCGGCACGCGGCCGAACTCCTGCTCGCCGCCGGCGCCGACCTCATCGCCCTCGGCCGCCCCTTCCTCGCCAACCCCGACCTGGTCGAGCGCCTCCGCACCGGCGCCCCCGTCAATCCCGTACGGGACCGGTACCTGATGTACGTGGGCGGGGCGACCGGCTACACCGACTACCCGTTCCACCCGCCCGTGGCGTGACACCGGTCCGCCACAAGGACGTTCGGACGTGCGGACGTGCGGGCGGCCGCTCCCCCGGCGCCGCAAGGGACCGCGGGCTGACCCGGGAACGGCGGTCGCGTCCGGCATCATGCTGGGCATGACCGACTCCGAACCCGGCAGCACCCCAGGAACCGGCAGGGTGGCGCATCAGCGGGTGCCGATGACCGGCCGCGACCCCGAGCAGCACGGCCGGGTCTCCACCCCGCTGGAACTCCTGCTCGACCTGACGTTCGTGGTCGCCGTCGGCACCGCGGCCGAGCAGTTCGCCGAGATGCTCGCCGCGGGGCATGCCGCGCAGGCGGTCGCCGCGTTCGTGCTGGCGATGGTCGCGATCTGCATCGCGTGGATCAGCTTCAGCTGGTTCGCGTCCGCGTTCGGCACCGACGACTGGCTCTACCGGGCGCTGACCATGGTGCAGATGATCGGCGTCGTGGTGTTCGCGCTCGGCCTGCCGGCGTTGTTCCACTCCGTCGAGGACGGCGGCCGCCTCGAACTGCGCGCGATGGTCGTCGGATACGTGGTGATGCGCGTCGCGATGGTGCTCCAGTGGTGGCGCGCGGCCCGCGACTCGCCGCCCTTCCACGACGTCGGCATGGCCATGATCCGCTGGACGGTGACCGTCCAGGCCGCCTGGACGGTGATCGCGTTCACGCATCTGCCGCGCGCCGCCGTCTTCACGGTCTTCGTCGTGCTGGCGGCGCTGGAGCTGATGCTGCCGGTGCTCGGCCAGGGCGGCGCCGGCGGCACACCCTGGCACCCGCACCATGTCGCGGAGCGGTACAGCCTGTTCGCGATCATCACGCTGGGCGAGGGTGTGGTCGGCACCGTCGCGTCGTCCGGCGGTCTGCTCGGCGGCGCGGACGGCACGCACTGGACCGGCACCGCGGTGGCCGTCGTGGTCGCCGGCGTCGGGCTGACCTTCGGGATGTGGTGGGTGTACTTCGCCACCCCGTTCGGCGACATCCTGGTGCACCGCCGCAGCCGCGGCTACCTCTTCGGGTACGGGCACATCCCCGTCTTCCTCGGGATCGCCGGGGCGGGCGCCGGGCTGCACGTCGCCGGGCTGTACCTGGAGCACCACTCGGAGCTGAGCTCGACCGCGGTGGTGCTGGCGCTGGCGCTGCCGGTCGGCGTGTACGTGCTGACGATCTACCTGCTGCACGCGCTGCTGCTGTCCGCCCGGGACCGCTTCCACCTGCTGCTGATCTCCCTCACGCTGGTCGTCCTCGTCGCGGCGGTGGCCCTGGCCGCGGCCGGTGCCGCGCTGTCGGTGTGCCTGCTGGTGGTGATGCTCGCGCCGTTCGTGACGGTCGTCGGGTACGAGACGGTCGGCCACCGCCACCAGCGGCGGATGCTCGACGACCTCGCCCGGCGGGACGAGGGCTGAGGCGGTGCCGGGCGGAGGGCACCTCGAGGACGCCGCCCGGTCCGCTCACGCCCGGTCGGTGCGCGGGAAGACGTACTCGTCGAGGACGATGCCCAGCGCCACCGCCGCGGGGATCGCCACCAGCCCGCCGACGATGCCGAGCAGGCTCCCCCCGATCAGGACCGCGACGACGGTGACGACCGGGTGGACGTCCACCGCGAACTTCATCGCCCGCGGCATGATCAGGTAGTCCTCGGCGACGCGGAAGGCGATCGAGAACGCAGCGGTGGCCAGGGCCACGGGCAGGGACACCGACAGGGCGACCAGGCTGACCGCGACCCCGCCGATGGTCGAGCCGATCACCGGCACCATGTCCATGAGGGCGACGAAGAAGCCGAGGGCGGCCGGGTAGGGCACGCCGGTGGTCTCGCACCAGATGACGGTGGCGGCGCCGGCGATCGCCGAGGTGGCGACGTTGCCCAGCATGAAGCGGCCGACCCGGCTGAGGATCTCCTCGCTCACCGACTCGGCCCTGGTCCGGCGGGTGCCGGGCACGAAGCGGTAGCAGAACCGTTTGATCGTCGGCAGGGCCACCATCACGTAGAGGGTGACGGTGATGACGATCGCGGTGGAGGCCACCGCGCTCACCACGAGCTGCCCGGCGCCGAGCACTCCCCCGGCGATCTCGGACGCGCCCCCGCCGGAGCCGAGTCGCTGCCGGACTTTCTCGATGACGTGGTAGTGCTCCTCCAGGCGGCCCAAGGTGGTGTGGTGGTCGTGCAGTTGGCTGCGCCAGCGCGGCACGTCGTCGGTGAGCGCGGTGATCGCGGCGCTGACCGGCGGGATCACCAGTGCCACGAAGCCCGCCAGGACTCCGGCGAGCCCGGCCGCCACCGTCGCCACCGAGAGCCCCCGGCGCATCCCGCGCCGGCACAGCCACGCCACGACCGGTTCCAGGCTGACCGCGATGAAGACCGCGAGCAGCAGCAGCGTCAGCAGCTCGCTCATCCGCAGCACGGTCCGCACCAGCATCCAGGCGAGCACCGCGCCGAGACCGGTGCCGAAGCCGACGCCGAACCAGGAGCGGCGGACCGCCGGGAGGACCGCGCCCACCCGCGGCCGGCGGGAGGAGGCGGAGGAAGCGGACGACGTGGAGGAGGAGCCGATCGCGGGAGCGGCCGGCGCCGGCGGCAGCGCGGTGTCGGCGGGCAGGTCGGTCATGGCAGGGGGCTCCCTCGCGACGGTGGACCGCACGGACCGGTGCGCGCGGGTGGTGCGGTGGCGCCGCCCGCGCGTCCACCCGTACCAACGGCGCCGGCGCCGCCGCGTCACCCACTGCCGCCCCGTGCCCCCTGGTCGGCGGAACCGATGGGCGCCGATCGGGCGGCAGGGTCGCGAACGGTGCCGGCGAACGGGCCCACCGCCCGGTGCCGGCGACCGGTGTCAGCCGCCGTCCGCCCGAGGGATCTCGTACAGCTCGCGGTAGGCGGGGAAGTCGCCGCCCGGCCCGCGCACGCCCTCCGCGGACAGCACGGCGTGCAGCACGGCGCGGGTGAGGACGTCGGCGCCCGCCGCGAGGACGGCGTCGAGGGCGCCCGCCGCCAGATGGACGCCGAAGGCCGGGTCCGTGGTCGTGAGGGCGTCCGGCGTCAGCAGCGGCCGCCGTCCGGTGGCCAGCGCGAAGACCGTGTCGCCGTCGGAGAGCAGGTGCACCGGGCGGACCGCGCGGGCCAGCCCGTCGTGGGCGGTGCCGGCGAGCTTCTGCGCCTGCGCGCGGGTCAGTACGGCGTCGGTGGCGACCACGGCGAGCGTGGTGTTCAGCGGCGGCCGCCGTGCCGCGGCGGCCAACCGCTGCCGGCCCCGGTCGCGGACGGCCGCGGGCAGCGGCGAGCCGTCGACTCCGAACTCGTCGGCCCACCGCGGGAGGGCGCCCCACAGGGCGCCGGTGTCGGGGTCGGCCACCGACCCGGAGGAGTTCACCGCGGCGAGCGCGGCCACCGTGGTCCCGGCGGGCAGGACGGTGCTCGCGGTGCCGACGCCGCCCTTGAGACCGCCGGCGACCGCGCCGGTTCCGGCGCCGACGCAGCCCTGCGCGACCGGCGCGCCCTCCGGCGTCGCGGCGGCCGCCTCCACCGCCGTCCGGCCCATCTCCCGGTCCGGGCGGGCCGACCAGTCGCCGCCGCGGCCGAGGTCGAACAGCGCGGCGGCCGGCACCACCGGCACCACCTGGCCGGGGCCGCCGACGCGGAAGCCGCGCCCCTGCTCCTCCAGCCATGCCATCACCCCGCCGGCCGCGTCGAGGCCGTAGGCGCTGCCGCCGGTCAGCACGATCGCCTCGACGCTCTGGACGAGGTTGCGCGGGTCGAGCGCGTCGGTCTCGCGGGTGCCCGGGCCGCCGCCGCGCACGTCCACGGCGGTGACGGCGCCGCCCTCGGGGGCCAGCACCACAGTGGTGCCGGTGAGCCACCCGTCGCCGGCGCGCTGCGCGTGGCCGACCCGCAGGCCGGCGATGTCGGTGAGCGCGTTGACCGCGCCGTGCCGCTCGGCTCCGCCCGTGGTCATCGCCTCACCCGCTCCCATCGATCGCGCCGTCGCCCCGAGGGCGTGTCCACCGCTCGCGCCTCTCCTCCGCTCACACCTTGCCATCCGTCTCCGGCTCCGGCGCGATACGGGCGCGGATCGCGGCCTCGACGGCGGCCGGGTCGTCCGGGGTGATGAACGGGCGGATGTGCTTGCCGACGTCGAGCAGCAGCCCCTCGCTCTTGCCCAGCCGGCCCGGGTCCAGGCTGGCCCATATCGTCGGGCTCGACGTGCCCCAGATCCGCGCCTGGCCGCTGAACAGGCCGAGGGTCACCCGCCGCACGTCGCGGATGTCGGCGTAGCGCACGGTCTTGGTGCCCCACGGGAAGTAGTAGCCGCGGATGCGCACGGCGTCCGGCATGCAGCGAATCCAGCGGTCCCGGTAGATCTCCTGCGTGTCCATACGCATATCCTTCCCGCAGCCGTCGTGGACGCACCGCTTCCCCCACGGGATCGGCCGGGTCCGTGCGCGGAACTCGGGGCGCGCTGCGCGTTCTTGACTCGTATGTGCCCCAACTGCGCAGAAACGCGCGGTTGACACGGGGGAATCTGCGCGATTTACTCCCGGGCAAGCGCTGGAATACGAGTACCGGCGCCAGAGGTACGCCTAGCCGGTAAGCGGCCCGCAGTTGCGCCGCAAGCCCGGACAAAGTCGCCAGGACCACCGAGCAGGGTCCGAGGCGGGGACGTACCCTCCATCATCAGGAGCTCGATGATGCGCATCGACCGCGGTTCCGCTCTCCGACTCACCGCGCTTCCGGCGCTGTTGGCCGCCGCACTCGTCCCGTCGCTCGCGATGGACCAGGCCGGCGCGGCGTCCGAAGCGGTGTCACCGCCGCCGGCCCACGCCGGTTTCGACTACCAGATCGGCGGCGCGTACCCCCCGCCCGCCGGGGTGAGCGTGGTCAGCCGCGACCACACCGACCCGCCCGCCGCCGGGCTGTACAACATCTGCTACGTCAACGCGTTCCAGGCACAGCCCGGCGCCGAGGGCGACTGGGACTCCGACCTCCTGCTCCACGACGCCAAGGGAAAGGTCGTCTACGACGAGGACTGGGGCGAGGCGCTGCTCGACACCAGCACCGCGAACAAGCGGCAGCGGATCGCCGAGAAGGTCGACGGCTGGATCGACGACTGCGCGGCCAAGGGCTACCAGGCGATCGAGCCCGACAACTACGACAGCTACAGCCGCTCCGGCAAGCTGCTGACCTCCGCCGAGGCGGAGGCGTACATCACCCTGCTGTCCGCGCACGCGCACGCCGACGGCCTGGCCATCGCGCAGAAGAACACCTCCGAGCTGGCGGGCGACCGGGCGAAGACCGGACTGGACTTCGCGGTCGCGGAGGAGTGCGGGACGTACGACGAGTGCGGCGACTACACCGCCGCGTTCGGCGACCACGTCATCGTCATCGAGTACACCGCGAAGGGGCTGCAGAAGGCGTGCTCCGGCTGGGGCGACGAGTTGAGCGTCGTCCGCCGTGACCTGGACGTCTCTCCGGCCGGCAGCAAGGGCTACGTCCGCCAGACCTGCTGACGTCCGCGGCGGGCGGCACGCGTGCCGATGCCCCGGCGCCCGCACGCGTGCCGCCCGCCCGTTCCTGCTCGTGCTCCTGCTCGACCCCGGCGCTCTCGCTGCCGCCCGCTGCTCTCGCGGCCCTCGCCCTGGCGTCCTCGTACGCCCTCGCGCCCGCTCATCCGCTCATCACGCCGCTCCCCCGGCCGTCCCCTCCCCCGATCCTTCCTCCACGCTTCCCCCCAGGCGGCGTTCCGCACGTCCGCCGGCCGTTCCCCTGTCCCCTCCGCTCCCCGTCCGCTCCGTTCCGCGATCCGGTGGTGTCCCATGCCCCTGCCTTGTCCGTCTCCCAGGAGGTCCCGATGACCGGGCCACAACCGCCGTCCGGGCGCGACCGGCCCTCGCGCCGCACCCTGCTGCGCGGCAGCGCCGCGGTGGCCGCCGCGGCCGGCGCGGGGCCACTGCTGTCCGCGTGCGGTGCGGGCGACGGTGACGGCGTCGGCAAGGACGGCCGGGTGACCGTCGAGCTGTGGCACGGTCAGACCGACGTCGGCAGAGCCGCGATCGAGGGGCTCGTCGCCGAGTTCAACCGGACCCACCCGACGATCAGGGTCGATCCGGGCGGCGGCGTGCTGTCCGACTCGATGCTCCAGAAGGTCACCGCGGCCCTGGCGTCCGGCTCGTATCCGGACATCGCCTACATCTTCGGCTCCGACCTGGCCAGCGTCGCGCGCAGCCCGAAGGTCGTGGACCTCACCGCGACCGTGCGGAACGGGCCGACACCGTGGAACCGGTTCTGGCCGGCGTCCCGCGACGCCGTCACCGTCAACGGCCGGGTCCGCGCCGCGCCCGCCGTGCTGGACTCGCTCGCCGTGATCTGCAACAAGAAACTGTTCGCGGCGAAGGGCCTGGCACTGCCGCGACCGGGCTGGACCTGGCAGGAGTTCACCGAGACCGCCAAGGCTCTCAGCGACACCGGCGCGGGCGTGTTCGGCACCGGCTGGCCGGGCGTGGGCGACGAGGACACGGTCTGGCGGCTGTGGCCGATGGTCTGGGACCTGGGCGGCGAGGTGGTCGCCTCGGACGGGCACAGCATCGGCTTCGCCGACAGCGGGGTCAAGGCCCTGGAGACCGTCGCCGCGCTCGCCAAGGACCGCAGTGTCTACGTCGACCCGAAGCCCGGCAGCGAGCAGATGTACCAGGTCTACAACTCCGGCCGGATGGGCATGGTCGTCGCCGGCCCCTGGGCGCTGCCCGACATCATCCAGGCGAAGATCGACTACCAGGTGGTGCCGCTGCCCAGCTACAGCCGCAAGCCCATCACCATCGCCGGACCCGACACCTGGACGCTGTTCGACAACGGCTCCGCCCGGGTGGCCGCCGCCCGTACCTTCGTGTCCTGGCTGATCCAGCCCGCACAGGACGTGCGCTGGGGCATCAAGACCGGCAGCCTGCCGCTGAGCCGGGCCACCGAGGCGACACCGCAGTGGATCGCGCAGTCCCACAGGATCGCGGCACTCACGGTGTTCACCAAGGCCCTGGAGACCGCCCGGGTCCGCCCCAACCACGCCGCCTACCCGCAGATCTCCGCAGCGCTCGGCCAGGCGATCGTCAGCGTGCTGCTCGGCCGCGCCACCCCGGCGAAGGCGATGCACGACTGTGCCCGCCAGTCCAACGCCGCTCTGCTCATCCCGCGCTGAGGAGGACCCATGCCTCGCCTTCCCACCCCGCTCACCCTGCCCGCCGGCGCCCCGACCGACGCCGAGCTGCGGCGGGCCCGACGCCGCCGGCGGCGCTCGGAGTCGACCGCCGCGTGGGCGTTCGTCATGCCCTCGGTGCTGGTCATCCTCGGCCTGAGCGTCCTGCCGGTGATCTGGTCGCTGCTGCTGTCCTTCCAGGCCGACGACCTGGTCACGCCCAGCCGCTGGGTCGGGCTGCAGAACTACCACGCGCTGAGTCAGGACCCGAACTTCCGCCAGGCGGTGCGCAACACGCTCATCTACACGGCGCTGTACGTGCCGCTGAGCATGGCCCTCGGGCTGGTGCTGGCGCTCGCGCTGAACCGCAGGATCAGGCTGGTCGGCCTGTACCGGACGCTGATCTTCGTGCCGTTCGTCATCTCGGCGACCGCGCAGGGCGTGCTGTTCTCCTTCATCCTCGACCCGGAGTTCGGCGCGGCCAACTCGGTGCTGCACGCGCTGCACATCCCCGCGCAGGGCTTCCTCACCGACCCCGGGCAGGCGCTGTACGTCCTGGTGGCGATCTCGCTGTGGAGCGGCACCGGATTCTGCCTGGTGGTCTACCTCGCCGCGCTGCAGGACGTGCCGCCGGAGCTGCTGGAGGCGGGCCGGCTGGACGGCGCCGGCCGCCGCCACCTGCTGCGGCACGTGGTGCTGCCGACGCTCACCCCGGTGAACGTCTTCCTGCTGGTGTGGCAGGTGATCGAGTCCCTGCAGGTCTTCGACCTGGTGTACGTCACCACCAAGGGCGGCCCGCTCGGCTCGACGACGGTGATCGTCTACTTCATCTGGGAGATGGCCTTCCAGAACTTCACCGCCGGATACGGGGCGGCGGCCGCGTACGTCCTGGCGGTGGCCCTGCTCGTGCTCGCGGCGGGAACCCGGTTGCTGCGCCGCCGCGGCACGGACCGCCTGGAAGGAGCCACCCGATGACCGCGACCTCGGCGCCCGCGCGTGCCGTCCCCGACTCGGACACGCCGTCCGCCGCCCCGGCCGGCGGCCGGGCCCGCCGGCTGCTGCCGTTCAGCGCCTGGCACCTGGCACTGGCCCCGCTGGCGTTGCTGTTCGCGATACCGCTGGTGTGGCTGCTGCTGAGTTCGGTGATGAGCGACGCGGAGATCAACCGCTTCCCGCCGGCGCTGTGGCCCTCGCACATCGACCTGAGCGGCTACCGCTACGTGCTGGGCAACGCGATGTTCCCGCGCTGGTTCGCCAACTCGCTGATCGTGTCGGTGTCCGCGGTCGCCTCGAACCTGGTCTTCGGCGCGCTGGGCGGGTACGCCTTCGCGCGGATGCGGTTCGCCGGGTCGCGGATTCTGCTGGTGACGATGCTGGCCACGATGGCCATCCCGTTCCAGCTGACGATGATCCCGACGTTCCTGGTGATGAAGCGGCTCGGGCTGATCGACTCGCTCGGCGCGCTGATCGTGCCGTCGCTGGTCACGCCGTTCGCGGTGTTCCTGCTGCGGCAGTTCTTCCTGTCGCTGCCCAGGGAGCTGGAGGAGGCGGCCTGGATCGACGGCTGCTCGCGGCTGCGGGTGCTGTGGTCGGTGGTGCTGCCGCTGTCCCGGCCGGCGCTGAGCACGGTCGCGGTGCTGACCTTCCTCAGCACCTGGAACGACCTGACCTGGCCGCTGATCGCGATCAACCACGACGTGCACTACACGCTCCAGTTGGGGCTGACCACCTTCCAGGGGCAGCACCACACCAAGTGGTCGGCGGTGATGGCGGGGAACGTCGTCACGGTGCTGCCGGTGCTGCTCGCCTTCCTGGGCGCGCAGAAGTCGTTCATCCAGTCCATCACTTCCAGCGGCCTGAAGGGCTGATCCGATGCCACCCACGTTCGACCTGCTGGTGGTCGGGGACGTCAACCCCGATGTCGTGGTCGGCCCGCTGACCGGGCCGCTCGCCTTCGGGCAGCGCGAGCAACTGGTCTCCACCGGGCTGCTCACGCTGGGCGGCTCGGCGGCCATCATGGCCTGCGGCGCGGCCCGGCTCGGCTTGAAGGTCGCCTTCGCCGGGCGGATCGGCGCCGACGACACCGGCGCGTACGTCCGCGCCGCGCTCGCCGCCCGGGGGGTGGACACCGACGCGCTGCGGGAAGACCCCGGCCTGCCGTCGCCGCTGACCGCGGTCCTCAACCGGGCCGCGGGGCCGGGCGAGCAGGGCGGCGACCGGGCCATCCTCACCGCGCCCGGCACGCTGGCCGCCACCACCGGCGACGACGTGCCGGCCGCGCTGCTCGCCGACTGCCGCCATGTGCACGCCGCTTCGTACTTCCTGATGCCGAAGCTCGCCGCGGCGCTGCCGGACCTGTTCCGTACCGCCCGCGGGCACGGCGCGACCACCTCGCTCGACACCAACGACGACCCGGAGGGGCGGTGGGACCCGGCGGGCCTCGCGGCCGCCTTGCCGGTCACCGACTACCTGCTGCCCAACGCCCAGGAGGCGCGGGCGCTTTCGGGCGCGGCCGAGCTGGAGCGGGCGGCCGCGGCGCTGGCCTGCCAGGGTCCGACCGTCGTCGTGAAGGACGGCGCCGACGGAGCGCTCGCGCACGACGGCACGGCCCTGCTGCGTACGCCCGCGGTGCCGGTGACGCCGCTGGACACCGTCGGCGCGGGCGACAGCTTCGACGCGGGGTTCGTCGCCGGGATGCTGGCCGGCCTGCCCCTCGAAGACGCGCTTGCCCTCGCCGCGGCCTGCGGCGCGCTGTCCACCCGCGCGCACGGCGGCACCGGCGCACAGCCCACCTGGGACGAGGCGCTGGCCGCGTCCCGCACCACCGCCCCGGACCCGGGGCAGAACCACGGAGAGAGCACGTGACCACCACCACTGCCAAGATCGCGTTCATCGGCGCCGGGAGCGTCGTGTTCACCCAGGGGCTGCTCGCCGACCTGTTCGCCTTCGAGGAGCTGAAGGGCGTGCACATCGCGCTCCACGACATCGACGCGGAGCGGCTGGCGACCGCGGAGGGCGCGGCCCGGCACATCGCCGCGCACCTGGGCGCCGGGCCGCGGATCACCGCGCACGCCGACCGCCGGGAGGCGCTCGCCGGCGCCGACTTCGTGGTGAACATCGTGCAGGTCGGGATGGGCGAGTCGACCCGCACCGACTTCGAGGTGCCGGCCCGCTACGGGGTGCGGCAGACCATCGGCGACACCCTGGGCGTCGGCGGCATCTTCCGCGCGCTGCGCACCTTCCCGCTGCTCAAGGCGCTCGGGCAGGACATCGCGGAGGTGTGCCCGGACGCGTGGCTGCTGAACTACACCAACCCGATGGCGATGAACGTCCAGTACCTCGCCGAGGCGACCGGGCTGACCCGGGTGGTCGGCCTGTGCCACTCGGTGTACTGGACGATGCACGACCTGTGCGAGCTGCTGGAGGTGCCGTTCGAGGAGGTCCGCTACCAGGCCGCCGGCGTCAACCACCAGGCGTGGGTGCTGCGTTTCGAGCACCAGGGCGAGAGCGTGTACCCGCGGCTGGACGCGCTGATCGAGCGGGACCCGCAACTGCGCCGCCGGGTGCGCGTGGACATGTACCGGCGGCTGGGCTACTACCCGACCGAGACCAGCGAGCACTCCTCGGAGTACGTGCCGTGGTATCTCGGCCACGCGAGCGAGGTGGAGCGGCTGCGGCTGCCGATCGGCACCTACCTCGACATCGTGGCCGACAACGTGGCGGAGTACGAGAAGACCCGCGACTCGCTCGCGGCCGGCACCCCGCTGCCGGTGGCCGGCACGATGGAGTACGCGCCGCAGATCGTGCACAGCATCGTGACGGGCACGCCCCGCACGGTCTACGGCAACGTGACCAACCGCGGCCTGATCGACAACCTGCCCGCCCACGGCACCGTCGAAGTGCCGTGCCTGGTCGACGCGTTGGGTGTGCAGCCGACCCGGGTCGGGGCGCTGCCGCCGCAGTGCGCGGCGCTGAACCGCTCCTACCTGAGCATGAACGACCTGGTGGTGCGGGCGGCGGTCGAGGACGATCCGCGGCACATCCGGCACGCGGCGATGGCCGACCCGGCGACGGCGGCGGCGCTGCCGGTGGAGAAGATCTGGCAGCTGTGCGACGACATGGTGCGCGCGCACGGGGAGCTGCTGCAGCCGGGCCTGCGGGCGGTGCTCGGCAGCTGATCCGCCCGGCCTGACGGGCCGCGCACCACCCGGGCCGCGCACCACCCGGGCCGCGCACCACCCGGGCCGCGCACCACCCGGGCCGCGCACCACCCGGGCCGCGCACCGCAGGGGAGTTGCCTCCCCTGCGGTGCGCGGCCTTTCGGTCAGCTGGCGCCGGCGGTCCCGCTCAGCTCCTCGGACCAGTAGCTGCCGGTGGGCAGCGTGTCCCAGGGGTTGGGCAGGTCGTCGGGGGTGGCGTAGAGGTAGCCGGCGTTGCGCTGCTTGCTCAGCGAGACGGTGGTGTCGAGGTCGGCCTGGGTGGGGGTGGCGTAGACCAGGTGCCAGAACTTGCCGGGGTCGGTGGCGTTCAGCTCCCAGGCGGGCGGGGTCCAGGAGGCGTAGGTGGCGTAGGTGCCCTCGAACATCACCAGGATGTCGGCGGCCGAGGAGTAGCACTGGTCGGCGGGTGCGCCGGGGTTGTCGACGGTGAGGGCGCCGGGGTGCGCCTGCTTGGTGGTGGTGTTGATCCCCGAGTAGAGGTTCACGTGCGCGTTGCCGGTGCCGCAGTCGTTCAGGGCGTCGTCGAAGAAGATCCCGGCCAGGCCCGAGGAGCCGTACCAGGAGTACCAGTTCGCGACGTCCGCCTGGATCTGCGCCGTCCAGGCGGCGACGGTGGTCTGCCCGTCGCGGGTGGTGCGGCCGGTGGTGCCGAAGTAGCCGGTGTCCACGTAGCCGATCACCTTGGTGCCGGAATTGGTGGCCGACCGTACGGCCTGGGCGTAGCCGCTGTCGGCGGCGGTGCCGGGGCCGTTGGAGGGGTTGGCGACGGCGATGCCGACGCCGGGTCCTGCCTGGTCGATCTGGTTCCAGTAGCCGGCGCCGGCCGCGTCCGAGGGGTTGAAGTAGGCGGGTACGGCGACGTGTTGGACGCCGGCGGCGGCGTTCGCCGGGGCGCCCGCCGTGCCCAGCGCGGTGAGCGCGAGCGCGGTGGCGACCGCGGTGAGCACGGCCGCCCGTGCCCGCCCGGCGGTCCGGCCGGAGCCGGCCGCCGGGCGGTGGGAGGTCGATCGGTGGGTCGATCGGTGGGAGGAGAACACGTGTGCCCCTTTCACGGTGGGGGGTGGGGTGGAGGAGCGGGCCGGTCAGCCCTTGACTCCGGTGTGCGCGATGCCCTGCACGAACTGCCGTTGCAGGAAGGCGAACACCACGATGACCGGCAGCGACGCGAGCAGCGAGCCGGCCATCAGCACGGGGTAGTCGGTCTGGAACTGGCCCTGGAGGGACGCGAGTCCGGCCGAGAGGGTCATCTTGTCGGGGTCGGTGTTCACCACCAGCGGCCAGAACAGGTCGTTCCAGCTCCACAGCAGGGCGAGGACGCCGAGCGCGACCAGACCGGGGCGCACCAGCGGCAGCATCACCGACCAGTAGATCCGAAACGGCCCGGCGCCGTCGATCCGCGCGGCCTCCTCCAACTCCCTGGGCAGCGCCAGGAACGACTGCCGCAGCAGGAAGACGCCGAACGCGCTGAACATGCCGGGCAGGATCAGCGCCTGGAGGCTGTTGAGCCAGCCGAGGTCGGACATGATCTGGTACTGCGGGATGATGAACAGCTGCGGCGGCACCATCAGCACCGACAGGAACAGCCCGAACAGCACGCCGCGGCCGGGGAAGCGCAGCCGCGCGAAGGCGTAGGCGGCCATCGGGCACAGCACGACCTGGCCGAGGGTGCGGCCCAGCGCCATCAGCAGCGTGTTGAGGAACTGGTGGCCGAACGGCAGCAGGTCGAAGACCTTGCGGTAGTTCGACCACTGGCTGCCGGGCAGCGGCGACGGCGGCACATGGGTGGCGTCGGTGAGCGACTTCAGCGAGGTGACGGCCTCCCACACGAACGGCCCGACCATCACCAGCGAGGCGGCGATCAGCACGGTGTGGACGCCGAAGTGCGAACCCGTGCGCCGGGAACGGGCCTCAGCCATAGTGCACCCACCTTTTCTGCATGCGGAACTGAAGGGCCGTCAGGGCGATGATGACCAGCAGCAGCACCATGACGATCGCGGCCGCGTAGCCGCGGTCGTTGGTGACGAACGCCCGGTCGTAGAAGAGCTGCACGACGGTCTCCAGGCGCGGGAAGGCGGGGTTGGCGCGGGCGGCGTCGCCGGAGCCGGCCATCACGTAGACCAGGTCGAACAGTTGCAGCGAGCCGATCACCGAGATCACCGACACGAAGAACGCGGTGGGCGACAGCAGCGGGATGGTGACCGAGAAGAACTGCCGTACGGGGCCCGCGCCGTCGATCTCGGCGGCCTCGTAGTACTCCTTCGGGATGGCCTGCATGCCGGCGAGGAAGATCACCAGGTTGTAGCCGATGCTGCTCCACACGCCGACCGCGACCAGCGCGTACAGCGCCACCCGCGGGTCGGCGATCCAGTTGGGGCCGTCGACGCCGACCAGCGAGAGCAGGTAGTTCACCAGCCCGTAGTCGCCGTTGTAGAGCCACCGCCAGACCATGGCGATGGCCACCGGCATGGTGACCACCGGCAGGAAGAACAGCGTGCGGTAGACGCCGATGCCGCGCAGGCCGGGCCGGTTGAGCAGGGCGGCGAAGACGATCGCCAGCGGGATGGAGACCAGTCCGAGCCCGGTGTACGCCAGGGTGTTGACCATCGCCTGGCCGAACTCGTGGTCGTGCAGCATCCGGTGGTAGTTGTCCAGGCCGCTCCAGGTGTGGCCGCCGAAGGCACCCCAGGCGGTGAAGGAGAAGTACGCGGTCTGCACGACCGGCCACAGGTAGAACACCGCGAGGCCGAGGCCGATCGGGGCGATGAACGCGTATCCCCACAGCGCCTCGACGACCCGGTCGCGGCGCGGGCGGCGGCGGGCCCGGCCTCGGCGGCCGCCGTCGGGCGGCGGCTGCTCGGTGCGGGCGGCGCCCGGGGTGGAGGTGATCGTCATGTCACTCCTTGGCGAGCGAGGCGTTCATCGCCGTGGCGAGTTCCTTGGCCGCCTTGTCGAGCGACTCGTCGCCGTTCCACACCTTGGTCAGGTAGGTCAGCTCCTCCTCGTTCCAGGCCGCGGTGTCCTTGGAGACGGGGAAGGGCACGGCGTACGGGAGTTCGTCCAGGAACGTCTGGAGCTTGAACTGCGGGTGCGCGGCGATCCAGGCGCCCTGGGTGCCGTTGTAGGCGGGCATGGTGCCCTTGGCGCCGAAGATGTCCGCGGCCTGCTTGGAGCCGAGGAACTTCACGAACTGCCATGCCTGGTCGGCGTGGTGGGTCCTGGCCGAGACCACGTTGGCGACGCCGTGGATGACGGTGGCCTGCTTGACGCCCTTGGGCAGCGGGGCGACGTCCACATGCGTCCTGGTGTAGCTGTTGCCGCCGAACTCCGTCGCGTCCCACGAACCGCCCCAGTACATGGCGATCTTGCCGGCCTCGAAGAGCTGGAGCGGCGCGGTGTCGGTCATCGTCTTGAGGTCGGGCGACTCCTTCTTCGCGATCAGGTCGGTCCAGAAGCGCAGGCCCTCGATCGTCTTCGGGTCGTCGTAGCCGGACTTCTTGCCGTCGGCGGAGATGACGTGGCCACCGGCCTGGGCGATGGTGTTGTACTGGTACTCCTGGAAGCTGGTCAGCTCCGCGTCGGTGCCGTACTGGCCCTTGCTGCTGTCGGTCAGCTTCGCGGCCGCCTGCTGGAAGTCGCTCCAGGTCCAACCGGCCTTGGGGTAGGGCACCTTGGCGGCGTCGAAGAGCGCCTTGTTGTACCAGACGCCGACGGTGTCCATGTCCTTCGGCAGGCCGTAGTGCTTGCCCTGGTAGGTGTAGAGGTCCACCAGCTGCTTCGGGTAGGCCGACAGCGGCACCTTGTCCTTGGCGATGTCGTCGTCCAGCGGGCGGATCACGCCGTTGGACGCGTACAGCTGGAAGTTGGGGCCGTTCATCCAGAACACGTCAGGAGCGGAACCGCCGGTCGCCGCGGCCTTCAGCTTGGTCCAGTAGTCGGCCCACGGGGTCAGCTCGACCTTGATCGAGATGTTCGGGTGGGTCTTGGTGAACGCCTTCCCGAGCTCCTCCATCGCCGACTTCTGGGTGGCGTCCCACACCCCGTAGGACAGCGTGACCTTGCCGTCGGAGGACGCCGAACCACTTCCGCCCGACGAGCAGGCAGAGGCGGCCAGGACCACCCCCAACGCCATCGCAGGCCACCGCACCGAGTTCCGCATCCCATGTCCTCCCGACAGTCGAGAAGCCCTCCGCGCCGACCGGCCAGCAAGGGCATCGAGTTCGCCTAATCATGGAGTCCAGGGAAATTAAGTCAATACCCGGGGCGGTTACGAAGTCGTTGCCGCCGCGTGCCGGCCCTCCTCGCACGCCGCGTTCCGGGCCTGCCGCGCGCCGCGCGGGCACGGCTACGGGCGGCGTCGCGGAAGCGTTTCCGCCACCCGGCGTCGCACCGTACCAGCAGGTCAGCGGCCCCCGTCGCCCCGGCCGCCGCCGCCCCGCCCCGCCCCGGCCGGCCCCCGCGCGAAGCGCTCGGGACCGCCGAGGTCGGCGCTCTCCCGGAGTTCGCGGTCCACGTGGTCGAGCGCGAGGCGCAGCGCGCCCAGGGCCACACCCTCGTCGCCGAACTCCGACACCCGCACCTCGGGCGTGCGGATGCACCAGCGGTCCAGCTCGCGCCGCAGCGGCTCGGCGATCAGGTCTGCGGATCGTGAGAACCCGCCCCCGATCACCACGAGTTCGGGGTCCAGGGTCAGCACCAGGGCGGCCGCGCCGACGGCGACGTCGCGGACGTAGCGGCGCACCACCGCCGCCGCCTTGCGGTCGCCGGCCCGCGCGGCCTCGAAGACCGCCTCCGCCGCCGCGTCCAGGTCGCCCTCGGGATCGGCGGCCGGCCAGGACTTCAGGTGCTCCTGGGCCCTGATCCACCCCGACGCGGGCAGCGCGCCGATCTCGCCCGCGGCGTTGCCGAAGCCGCGGTGCAGCTTGCCGTCGATGATCAGGCCCGCGCCGGTGCGCAGGCCCGCCAGGATGAGCACCACGTCCTTGGCGTAGCGGGCCGCGCCGCGCCAGGACTCGGCGAGCGCCGCGAGCTTGCTGTCGTTCTCCACCAGGACCGGGCCGCCCACCCGCCGGCCCAGGTGCCCGGCCACGTCCACCCCGGTCCACTCCGGCAGCGCCTCGGAGAGCATCACCCGGCCCGCGCCGTCCACCAGCCCGGTGGTGGCCGCGCCCACCGCCCAGATCCCGTCGGCGGCCACCCCCGCCCCGGCCAGCGCGTCGGCCACCGCGCGGTCCAGGGCCGCCAGCCGCTGCTTGCGGCCCATCGCGGGCGCGACGGCGATCCGGCCGCTGTGCAGCACCGTGCCGTCCAGGTCCGCGACCAGGGCGAGGATCTTGTGGCCGCCGATGTCCACGCCCAGCACGCGGCCGGCGTCGGCCCGGAACCGGTACCGGCGGGCCGGCCGGCCCACGGCGCCGGCCGCGGCCGGCACGTCGGCCAGCCAGCCGCGCTCCAGCAGCTCGCGGACCACGTCCTCGGTGGAGGCCCGGGACAGCCCGGTCCGGCGGGAGATTTCGGTCAGCGTCAGCCCCGGCTCCTCGCGCAACACGCCGATCAGCGCGAGCGAGTTGAGCCGCCGGAGCTGGGACAGGTCGCCGCCCGGCGCAGCGTCGGTCACCAGGCCCCCTTGAGATCGGTTGCCACAAACCTAATAATGAGGGACTCCTTCGTAAGTACGGGAAAGGACCCCATGTCTCGGGTGACTCTAGCTCTCGTCGGCGCCGGGCTGCGCGGCCTGTCGTACGCGCGCCGCGCCCATGACACCGGCGAGGGCCGGGTGGTGGCGGTGGCCGAGCCCGACCCCGGGCGACGCGCCGCCGCGGCGCGCGAGTTCGCGGTCCCGGCCGACCGCGTGTACACCGACTGGACCGAACTGGCCGCGGCCGGACCGCTCGCCGACGCCGCCATCGTGGCCACGCAGGACCGGCAGCACAGCGGGCCCACCGTGGCACTGGCCGACCAGGGCTACCACATCCTCCTGGAGAAGCCGATGGCCACCGAGGAGGCCGAGGCCGAGGTGATCACGGCGGCGGCCGAGCGCAACAAGATCATGCTGGCCGTCTGCCACGTGCTGCGCTACACCCCCTACACCCGTGCGCTCAAGGGGATGCTGGACGACGGGACGATCGGCCGGCTGGTGAGCGTGCAGCACCTGGAGCCGGTCGGCTGGTGGCACCAGGCGCACTCCTTCGTCCGCGGCAACTGGCGCAACTCGGGCACCTCCGCGCCGATGCTGCTCACCAAGTCCTGCCACGACATCGACTGGCTGCTGCACCTGTTCGGCCGGGCGCCGCGGCGGGTCGGCTCCTTCGGCAGCCTCTCCCACTTCCGTGCCGAGGACGCCCCGAAGGACGCCGCCGAGCGGTGCCTGGACTGCCCGCTGGAGTCCACCTGCCCGTACTCCGCGAAGCGGCTGTACCTGGACTGCCTCGCCGACGCGGACAGCCGGTTCTGGCCGCTGTCGGCGGTCACCGACGACCACACCGAGGCCGGGGTGCTGGCGGCGCTGCGCACCGGACCGTACGGCCGCTGCGTGTACGCCTGCGACAACGACGTGGTGGACCACCAGGTGGTGTCGATGGAGTTCGACGACGGCGCCACCTGCTCGTTCACGATGAGCGCGTTCACGCCGATGGAGCACCGCAGGACCCGGCTGATGGGCACCCGCGGCTTCCTCGACGGCGACGGCCGGACCATCCGCCGGGTGGACTTCCTCACCGGCGCGGACGAGACGGTCGAGGTCGGGGCCGAGGCGGGCGCGTCCGCCGCCGACGGGCACGGCGGCGGCGACGAGGCGCTGATGGACGCCTTCCTCGCGGCCGTCGCGACCGGCGACGCGGAGCTGCTGCGGTCCGACGCCGCCACCAGCCTGGCCGGCCACCGCGTGGTGTGGGCGGCGGAGCGGGCCCGGGTCAGCGGCACCGTGGTCGACGTGGCGCCGTAGTCCCCGCGGGCCCGTTCGCCCGGTCCGCCGCCCGCCGAGGTCACTCCTTGGTGGCGCCGGCCAGCATCCCCGAGACGAGGGTGCGCTGGGAGAACAGGAAGAGCACGAGCACCGGCAGGATGGCGACGATGATCGCCAGCGCCAGCTCCGGGATGGTGATGTTCGGCCCGGCACCGGCGACCGGGTTGAACGACGGTGTGGAGGTGAGCAGTTGGTTGAGCCCCACCTGGATCGGGAACTGGTCGCTGCTGGGCAGCACCAGGTACGGCAGGAAGAGGTTGTTCCAGTTGCCGACGAAGCTGAAGAACGCCACCAGGCCGACCACCGGCTTGGCCAGCGGCAGCGCGATCCGGGAGAACAGCTGCCACTCCGAGCAGCCGTCGATCCGCGCGGCGGACAGCAGGTCGCGCGGCAGGCTGGTGGCGAAGTAGATGTACACCAGGTACACGCCGAACGGGTAGAACGAGAACGGCAGGATCGCCGACCAGATGGTGCCGATCAGGTGGAAGCGGTTCAGCTCCAGGAAGATCGGCAGCACCAGCGTCGCCGACGGCATGATCATCGTCACCAGGATGGCGAGGAGCAGCGTCTGGCGGCCGTGGAACCGGGTCAGGGCCAGCGCGTAGCCGGCCGGCAGACTGGTGAGCAGGGTGAGCACCAGCGAACCGAGCGAGTAGACCGCGGAGTTGCGCAGCCACACCAGCAGCACGTTGGTCCTGGAAGTCGTACAGGTGCCGCCAGGCGGCGCCGACCTGGTGCAGCGAGCCGAACGAGAGCGGGTTGTCGTGGGCGCGCGGGTCGAGGCGGGGTCGGTACGGGGCGGGGCGGGGACGCGGGCGGAACGGGTTGGACAGGTGGCGGGGTGAACGGATGGCGCGGGGTGAACGGATGGCGCGGCCAGAACAGACGGTGCGGGGTGAACGGGTGGTGCGGTCGGTGCGGGTCGTACGGGCTAGGAGGCGGACGACCGAGGTGAGGGGGGCGCGGACTCGTCGCCCTGGGACCCGCCGCCGGCCGCGGTGGTGCCGCGGTTGCCGGCCAGATCGAAGACCCGGTCGCGGATCTTGCGCTCGAACTGGCGCTGGGTGGTGGCGATGTGCTCGGCCATCAGGTCGGCGGCGCCCTCGGGTTCGCCCGCGGCGATGGCCTCG
Source organism: Streptomyces sp. NBC_00448 (assembly GCF_036014115.1). Taxonomy (NCBI): domain Bacteria; kingdom Bacillati; phylum Actinomycetota; class Actinomycetes; order Kitasatosporales; family Streptomycetaceae; genus Streptomyces; species Streptomyces sp. NBC_00448. The sequence continues at coordinate 9,267,790 of NZ_CP107913.1, read as the reverse complement.
GCGATGGCGACGTGCTGGTGGCCGGCGACCTCCAGCGAGCCGGGCACGTCGCCGTGGAAGAGCAGCACGTCCGACTGCGCGGCGAACCGCCGGACGCTTCCGACGCCGGCCCGCAGGAAGACGTTGTGCGCGGCGATCCCGATCGCGTCGTGGAAGTCCGCGTCCGCACGGGCGAAGGTGTCCGAGTCCGCCGCGCGACCGGCGACGAGCGAGCTCTCCGCTCCTTCCCGGATCGCCCGGACCTCGATGGGTGTGGCCTGGGCCGCGGCCCGCCGAGCGGTCTCCGACTCGATCAGCGTGCGGTAGTCCAGCAGCATCAGGACGTGTTCCATGCTGGTCGGCTGGAAGTGCGCGAGCTGGTCGTCGACCGGCCCGCCCGGCGACTCGGCCACGAAGATGCCGGCGCCGCGCCGTACGCTCAGCCGCCCGATCGCGGCCAGCACCTTGACCGCCTCCCGGGTCACGTTGCGGGTCGCGCCCAGGATCTCGGCGAGCCCCTGTTCCGTGGGCAGCCGGTCACCCGGCCGCAGTCCCTGGTCGGCGATGTAGCTCAGCACCTGGTCGGCGACGAGTTCATAGCCCGGCCGGTAACGGCCACCCGCCGCGCCACCGTCACCGGTCGGGGGCAAGGCACCACGTTCGCCAGACACCGGGCGACCTCCTCGTCGATTAATCACGTTCATTTGCGCCGTCACTATGGCATCCACGTTACGGGAAGGGAAGACCTCGGATCTCCCGTCAACTCCCGGACTAAAAGAGAGCAAATCGCATCACACTCTCCCAGCTGGTCCGGTCGGCTCCGGAGGATTGCCGGACCGAGACGGGATGCATAAGGTTCTTCCCGATCGATGAAGCAGATCTGCGCCGTCATCGCGCCACCGGGCGCGGCGGCCGGACGGGAGGACCGACACCATGCGGCGATTCGCCACCGTGATCAGGCTGCGGCCGGAGAAGGAGTCGGAGTACCGGAGCCTGCACGCCGACGTCTGGCCCGGCGTGCAGGCCGCCCTCAAGCGGGCCCACATCGCCAACTACTCGATCTTCCTGCGCGACGGCCTGCTCTTCAGCTACCTGGAGTACACCGGCACCGACTACGCCGCGGACACCGCGGCCATCGCCGCCGACCCCGTCACCCGCCGGTGGTGGGAGCTGACCGACCCGTGCCAGCGGCCCCTGGACAGCGCCGCCCCGGGCGAGTGGTGGGTGCCGGCGGAGGAGGTCTTCCACCTCGACTGATCCGGCTCCCCGACGATGGCCCGGGCCCCCGACGGCGACCATCCGCAGGGAGCCCGGGAAATGAATAGATCAATCCGTCCGCCCGGTGCGACCGTTCACGGCCTCAGCAGGGACCGGGCCGCGGCGTCCTCGCCCGCCTCCAGCAGGTTCGCGGCGGCGCCGACGACCAGCGGGTCCGGCTCGCCGACCACCTCGTCGTCGCGGTCGGTGTACGGGAAGCGGGCCAGCACGCTGCGCATCGCCTCGACCCGGGCCCGCTTCTTGTCGTTGCTCTTCACCACCGTCCAGGGCGCGTACGCGGTGTCCGTCTCGTGGAACATCGCGACCTTCGCGGCGGTGTACTGGTCCCAGCGGTCCAGCGAGGCCAGGTCCATCGGGCTGAGCTTCCACTGCCGCACCGGATCGACCTGGCGGATGGTGAAGCGGGTGCGCTGCTCGTTGCGGGAGACGGAGAACCAGAACTTCACCAGCTGGATGCCGTCGTCCACGAGCATCCGCTCGAACGCGGGCGCCTGCCGCATGAAGCGGTGGTACTCGTCGTCGGTGCAGAAGCCCATCACCCGCTCCACGCCCGCCCGGTTGTACCAGGACCGGTCGAACAGCACGATCTCGCCGGCGGTGGGCAGGTGCGCGACGTACCGCTGGAAGTACCACTGGCCGCTCTCGCGCTCGCTGGGCTTCTCCAGCGCGACCACCCGGGCGCCGCGCGGGTTGAGGTGCTCGATGAACCGCTTGATGGTGCCGCCCTTGCCGGCGGCGTCGCGCCCCTCGAAGAGGATGACGAGGCGCTGCCCGGTCTCCTTCACCCAGCGCTGGAGCTTCAGCAATTCGATCTGCTGGAGCCGCTTGTGCCGCTCGTACTCCGGCCGCTCCATCCGCTGACCGTACGGGTAGTTCTCCCGCCAGGTGTCGACGGTGCTGCCGTCCGCGCGGACCAGCACCGGGTCGTCCTGATCGGTGTAGTCGACCGTCATACCGGCGAGCAGTTCGCCGGTGCCGGAGCTGGTGTGCCGCACCGTCTCACCCGTCCTTCCGTCCACGTCCGCCGCCCGCGCGGGGCAGGCGGCACCATCCTCGGCCGTACGTCGTCGATCCGCCAGGGCCACCGGGTCGGGCGGTCGACGGGTCCACCGGTCCGATCGTCCGCTAGTGGAACTGCGGGATGATCAGGTACAGGCCGTAGAGGACCGCGCACGCGCAGACCACGAAGCAGGCGCCCGCGCTGATGGCCTGCGCGGTGCCGTCGCCGCCGGACGCGCGGTGTTGGTCGCGGGCGGCGAGCGCCCACACGCCGAGCGCGAAGAGCACCACGACGCCGACGGTGGCGCCGAGGCTCACCACGGCGACCTGCACCAGCGAACCCCATTTCACGTGCATGTCGCCGTCCTCTCGCCGTCGCTTCCCCGCTGCCGCCGCGGCTCCCGGGCCCGTCCCTGTCGTCCCTGTCCCCGCCACCGTCCGCGTTCCGGTCCCGGCGGCGGCACCCGCCCGGACCGCGCGCGGCCGTTCACACCCCGACCCGGGCACCCGCGGCGGGCGGGGCCGGGGTGGCGTGGCCGTCGTTGACGTTCTTCGCGTCGACCGGGCGGCGGCGGGACAGCACCACGATGACGCCCGCCACGGCGACGGCCGCCAGCGCGATCAGTACGGTGCCGAGGGTGCCGCCGTGCACCACCGCGCTCGCCGCCACCGCGCCGACGGCCGCGGCGGCCGGAAGCGTCACCAGCCAGGCCAGCGCCATCTGGCCCGCGGTGCCCCAGTGCACCTCGGCGAGCCGGCGGCCGACGCCCGCGCCGAGGATGCCGCCGGAGCAGACCTGGGTGGTGGACAGCGCGAAGCCGAGGTTGGCGGAGGTCAGGATCACCGCGGTCGACGCGGACTCCGCGGCGAAGCCCTGCGGCGACTCGATGTCCACCAGGCCCTTGCCCATGGTGCGGATGATCCGCCAGCCGCCGATGTACGTACCGGCCGCGATGGACACCCCCGCGGTGAGGATCACCCACACCGGCGGGCCCGAGCCCGCGCCGAGGGCTCCGCAGGAGATCAGCGCGAGCGTGATGACGCCCATGGTCTTCTGCGCGTCGTTGGTGCCGTGGGCCAGCGACACCAGCGAGGCGGAGGCGATCTGCCCGATCCGGAAGCCCTTGGAGACCCGGTCGGCCGAGGCGCGCCGGGTGATGCGGTAGGCGAAGTACGTCGCGGCCAGCGCCGCCAGCCCCGCCACGAGCGGCGAGGCGACCGCGGGTATCAGGATCTTCTCGACCACCTGGTCGAAGTTCACCCCGTTCCGTCCCGCGCCCACCCACACCGCTCCGATCAGCCCGCCGAACAGCGCGTGCGAGGAACTGGACGGCAGACCCAGCAGCCAGGTCACGAGGTTCCACACGATCGCCCCGACCAGCCCGGCGAAGATCATGCCCGGGGTGACGAGCTTGTCGTTCACGATGCCGCCGGAGATGGTCCGCGCCACCTCGGTCGACACGAACGCCCCGACGAGATTGAGGACCCCGCTGATCAGCACCGCGACCTTCGGGCGCAGCGCACCCGTGGCGATCGACGTCGCCATGGCGTTCGCGGTGTCGTGGAAGCCATTGGTGAAGTCGAAGGCCAGCGCCGTGACGATGACCATTGCCACAAGAAAGGTGATGTGGTCCACGTCACCAGGAGAGCATCACTTGGCGTACTCAGCGAGACATGGACGTGAAGGTACGGTACGCACCGGAAGCGCGTGTGGTTCGGCACCCGCGGGGCACCCGGCCAGGCACCACGTCTGCTCCCCCGCCCCTCCGTTCCCGCCGGCACCTGACGGCCGCCGTGCGGGCCGCGCTCATCCGGGGACTCGCGTACCGGGCGGCGCGCCTGGAGTGCGGTGGCGCCACACGTCGTCGGTCGCGGCCAGCAGTTCCGCGATCCGTTCGGGCGGCGGCAGCGGGCCGTGGTCGGCGGTCACCGCGAGCGCGGCACCGGCCGTGAGGTGGCCCAGGCGCAGCGCGCGGGTGAGCGGCTCGCCGCGGTGCAGGCCGGCGAGGAACCCGGCCGCGAAGGCGTCGCCCGCGCCGACCGGTTCCACCACGCGCACCGCGCGGGCGGGCACCGTGTACGCGGTCGCGCCGTCGAAGGCCGTCGCCGCGCGGGCACCGTCCTTGACGACGAGCAGCCGCGGGCCGGGCAGCAGCGCGCGGACGTCGGCGGGCGCGGCGATCCGCGGGCCCCACAGCGCCTGCGCCTCGTCCAGCCCGACCAGCACCAGGTCGGCGCGGTCGGCCAGGTCGCGCAGTACGTCCGGGGCCTGTCCCGGGCTCCACAGCGCGGGCCGGAAGTTGACGTCGAAGCTCACCGGGTGCGGGCCGTCCAGCGCGTGCCGGACCAGGTCGTGGCAGGACGCCGACAGGGCGGGCGTGATCCCGGTCAGGTGCAGCAGCGCCGCGTCCCGCACCGCCGGGTCGGCGAGCAGCCCGGGGCCGAGGGCCGAGGCCGCCGAACCGCGCCGGTAGTAGTGCACGCGGGTGCCGTCCGGGCCCGGGTCCTTGACCATCAGGCCGGTCGGCCGCGCCGGATCGCTGCGGACCCCCCGCACGTCCACCCCGCACGCCGCCACCTGGGCGCGGACCCGGGCGCCGAGCGGGTCGGCACCCACCGCGGACACCCACCGCGCCGGCACGCCGTGCTCGGCCAGGTACATCGCCGTGTTCGACTCCGCCCCGGCGACCGCCACGCGCACGGTCTCCGCCTCGGCGAGCCCCGCGCCCGGCTCCGGCACGAACGCGGCCATCGTCTCCCCGACACACACGATCGGGCCGCCCCCGTACGGAAAGGGCGCTGCGGGTGCGCCGCCGCTCATGCCGCGACCGCCGCGCGGAAGGCGCGGGCGCGCAGCCGCAGGTCGGCGACGGAGCCGCCGTGGGGTGCGTCGCCGAGCAGCGGGGTGCCGATGCCGACGGCGGTGGCACCGGCCGCGAGGTAGGCGCGAGCCGCTTCCTCGTCCACGCCGCCGACGGGCACGAAGGGGGTGGTGGGGAAGGGTCCGCGCAGCGCGCGCAGGTACCCGGGGCCGCCGGCCTGGGCGGCGGGGAAGATCTTGAGCGCCGTGGCGCCCATCGCCTGGGCGGTGATGACGTCGGTCGGCGTCATCACCCCGGCCAGTACCGGCATGCCCAGGTCGCGCGCGGTCACCGCGCCCGCCCCGAGCCCCGGCGTGACCGCGAAGTCCGCCCCGGCCAGGTGCGCGGCGCGGGCGTCGGCCGCGGTCAGTACGGTGCCCGCGCCCAGCGGCGCGTCCGGCCCGAGCGCGGTACGGGCCTGCGCGATCACGTCCAGGGCGCCTTCCCCGCTGAGGGAGATCTCGACCAGGGTGACGCCCTCCTCCACGAGGGCCAGTACGGAGCGCAGCGCGGCGCGCGGGTCGTCGCCGCGCACGATCGCGACGAGGCGGTGGGTGTGCAACGCGGTGAGCAGGTCCACCTGCGGTGTCCTTTCGGTGGTGGGTGGGGGTGCGAGGGCGACGGGTCGGAGGCGGGAGGTGCCGGTTCGCCCTGGGCCTGGTCGCGGTGGGCGCCGGCCGGGCCGGGGAGCGCCCCGCGCCGGATCGCGCGGGCCGGATCAGGCCGCGGTGACGGTGAGCCGCCAGCGCACCTCGCCCGAGGGCGGTACGACCGCCGCGTCGCCCTCCCCCGCCGCGGCGAGGTCGAAGACGCGGCCGAGCATCGGCTCCACCCCGATCGAGCGGTAGGGCGCGCCGGCGGGGAAGCCGCGCAGGTTCCGCCAGACGGCGACGGACACCGGTTGCCCGCCGTCCACTTCCAGGGCGAACCGCAGCGTGTCGGGGCCGTCGTGCACGGAAGCCCGCGCGGCGAGCGCGATCGCGCCGAACGCGGTGCCGTCGTCGGGGCCGAGCCGGTCGAAGGGGATGTCGCGGGCTGCGGGGATGTCGCGCGCGGTGGCGCCACCCGCGGCGGTCGTGGGCCCGGCGCTCTCCGCCGCCCCGGCGGCCGTGCTCCGCGCGTGCGGCCAGGTGAAGGGGGTCCACGCCGCGCCGCCGTCCTCGTAGAGCCGTGCCGGGGTGGCGGCGGGCAGGTCGAGGCGGGCGGCGGGCGAGACCGCGAGCAGCGCGTGGGCCGCCCACAGGAAGCGGTGGCCGGGGGCGGCGGTGAGCCGGTAGTCGGCGACGGCCCGGCCGGGAAGGTGCCGGATGCGCCTGCTCAGCCGGAAGTCGGGGCAGTGCACGGTGTGCGTGCCCTCGCCATCGCCGTCGCCGTCACCGTCGTCGGTCCACCGGCGGGTCCAGGCGTCGCCGTGGTCGGGGGTGCCCCGCACCGTCGGCACGCACTCCTCGACGCCGCCCGCGTCGGCGAACGGGTCGCCGGGCGCGGCGCCGGGGCGGCGCGGCTCGTCGCGGTGCCAGAGCCACTCCCGGTCACCGGTCCGCAGGGAGGTCCAACGGCCGCCGTGCGCGGGGTCGGTGACGACGACGACGTCGGACGGCACGCCGCTCACCACTCCGCGAACGAGCCGTCGGCGTGCCGCCACACCGGGTTGCGCCAGGCGTGGCCGGACCGGTCGGCGGCGCGGACCGCGGCCTCGTCGACGTCGACGCCGAGTCCGGGCAGCGTGGTGCGGTGCGCGTGGCCGTCGACGAACCGGAAGGGCTCGGTGTCGACCAGGTAGGACAGCAGGTCGGCCTCCTTGTTGTAGTGGATGCCGAGGCTCTGCTCCTGGATGAGGAAGTTCGGTGTGCAGAAGGCGACTTGGAGGCTGGCGGCGAGCGAGATCGGGCCGAGCGGGCAGTGCGGGGCGAGTTGCGCGCCGAACGTGTCGGCGAGCGCGGCGATCCGGGTGACCTCGGTGATGCCGCCGGCGTGCGACAGGTCGGGCTGGGCGACGGCGATCCCGGCGCTGAGCACGGGCAGGAACTCGGCCCGCCCGTAGAGGCGTTCGCCGGTGGCGAGCGGCACCGAGGTGCCGGCGGCGAGCGGCCCGAGCAGGTGGCCCAGCTCGGGCAGCAGCGGTTCCTCCACGAACAGTGGGTGCAGCGGGGCGAGTTCGTGCAGCACCCGGCGGGCGCCGGCCGGGGTGAAGCGGCCGTGGAAGTCGACGGCGACATCGCGGTCCGGGCCGAGCACCTCGCGTACGGCGGCCACCCGCGCGACGGCGGCGGCGGTGGCCGCCGCGCTGGGTATCGGGTCGGTGCGGCCGGCGCCGTTCATCTTGACCGCGGTGAAGCCCGCCTCGACCTGCGCGGTGACCTGCTCGGTGAGCCGGCTGGGCTCGTCCCCGCCGATCCAGGCGTAGACCCGTACCTTGTCGCGGACGGCGCCGCCGAGCAGGGCGTGCACGGGTGCGCCGTACACCTTCCCGGCGATGTCCCACAGCGCGTGGTCGAGCCCGGCCACCGCGCTGGACAGCACCGGGCCGCCCCGGTAGAAGCCGCCCTTGGTGAGCACCTGCCAGTGGTCCTGGATGCGCAGCGGGTCCTGCCCGATCAACTGCTCGGCGAGCACGTCCACCGCGGCCCGCACGACTTCCGCGCGGCCCTCCACGACGGGCTCGCCCCAGCCGACCACACCCTCGTCGGTCTCGATCCGGCAGAACAGCCAGCGTGGCGGTACGAGGAAGGTCTCGACGCGGACGATCTTCACTTCGTGTCCTCCGAAACGGACTGCGGTCCCGACGGCGTGTCCGCCGGGGTTCCCTGGGTGCCCTGCGTTCCCTGCGTTCCCTGCGTGCCCTGCGTGCCCTGCGATCCTTGGGTCCCCCGCGGCGACTTCCGCGCCTGCTGCTCCGCGCCCGAGCCGTGCACCAGGTCCAGGTCGCGGACGGCCTGCTCCAGCAGTGCCCGCATGGCGCGTTCCGCGGCGTCGGGGTCCTGGTCGCGAACGGCGTCCAGGACGGCGCGGTGGCTGGGCACGGGGTCCTCGCCGTGCGGCGAGGAGTGCACGATCTCGTCGCGGTGGGCGAGGCCGGACTCGATCACCATCTCCATGCGTTCGAGCAGTTCGTTGTGGGTGGCGGCGAGCAGGGCGCGGTGGAAGGCGAGGTCGGCCTCGACGGCGTGCGCGGGCCCCTCGCCCGCGTCGCCCATCGCGGTCAGTGCCGCGTCCAGGGCGGTGAGGTCGTCGTCGGTGCGGCGCAGCGCGGCGAGCCGGACCGCGGCGGGTTCGACGATGGCGCGGACCTCGCCGAGGTTGCGCAGCAGCCCGGTGTCGGTGCCGGCCGCGGTGCCCTCGGCGAACTGCCAGCGCAGCACGTCGGCGTCGAGCAGGTTCCAGTCGGCGCGGGCCCGGACGAACGTGCCGCGCTTCTGCCGCGCGTCGACCATGCCCTTGGCGGCGAGCACCTTCAGCGCCTCGCGCAGCGCGGTCAGGCTGACGTCCAACTCGCTCTGCAACGCGGGGAGGTCGAGCGTGGAGCCCTCCGGGATCTCGCCGCTGAGCACCCGGCGCGCGAGGGTCTCCACGGTCTGGCCGTGCACTCCGCGGCGCGCGTATGGCGTCATGAGTCTCTGCCTTTCTGCAAGGTCGGTTCGGGTCGCACTACGGTCACGCGGACGCCTTGACGACGCTCCAGCCGCCGTCGACGAGCAGGCTGGAGCCGGTGATGTACGACGCCTCCGCGGCGGCGAGGAACGCGATCGCGGCGGCGACCTCCTCGGGGCGGCCGAACCGGCCGGCGGCGGTCTCGGCGACGCTGCGTTCGCGGTCCGCCGGCGGCACGCGGTCCCAGGCGGCGGTGAGGATCGGCCCGGGCAGGACCGCGTTGACCCGCACCTCGGGCCCGTATTCCACGGCGAGTTGGCCGCACAGCGACAGCAGCGCGCCCTTGCCGGCCGCGTAGGCGGGGTGGCCGGGGATACCCCGGTGGGCGTGCACGGAGGAGGTGAGCACCACCGCGCCGTCCTGCTCGCGCAGGTCGGGCAGGAGAGCGCGGAAGCCCAGGAACCCGCCGGTGAGGTTGACCGCGAGCTGCCGTTCCCAGGACGCGAGGGTCATCTCGTGGGCGGGGGCGACGTCCACGATGTACGCGTTGGAGACGAGCACCCCGACCGGGCCGAAGGCGTGCGCCTGGTCGAGCACCCGCTGCCACGCCTCCGGGGAGGAGACGTCGGCGGCGGTGAACGCGGCTCTTCCGCCCTGCTCGCGGATGCCGGCCGCGACGGCCTCGCCGGCCTGCTCGGCGATGTCGGCGAGGACCACTGCGGCGCCCTCGGCGGCGAGCCGGCGCGCGGTGGCGGCGCCGATTCCTGAGGCGGCCCCGGTGACGACGGCCACGCGGCCGGCGAAGCGGGGGGTTGGTGCGTCCATGGGGTGGGTCGTCTCCTCGGGGTGCGGTTCCGGTCGGGCCTGGCGGTCCCGGCCGGCCGGGCGGACCTGACGGGTGGTCCGCCGCGGCCGTAACGGCTTCATTGACGGTGACGGTGACCTTGGCGACTTTAGTGACGCCGGGTCGGCGGGGGCGGTCATTGCCGGGCCAGCACGACCAGTTCGGCGTCGTGGTCGGCGCTCCAGCTCAACGGCAGCCCGGAGTGCAGCAGGTGGGCGCCGCTGTAGGTGGTGCCGGTGTCGTGGTCGACGTAGTGGGCGGCGGGGTCGAGGCCGCGCAGCCGGACCCGGGCCGGGCGGCCGGGCACCAGCGGGGCGCCGTCCAGCCGTCCGGTGCTCCAGGCGGCGACGACCACCCGGCCGCCGCCTTCCGCGTCGTACTGCACCGCGCAGGTCGCGTCGTCCGGTCCACCGATCAGCCGGGACCGGCCGTGGTGGACCACGTCCCGCACGTCCTTGTAGCGGGCCACCCAGCCGGCGGCCTCGGCGCGTTGTTCGGCGCTCCAGCCGCGGATGTCGGCGCCGATGCCGAGCACGCCCGCGGCGGCGAGCACGAAGCGGAAGGCGAGCGAGCGCGGCCGGGGGTCGAAGACGCCGGGCGCGTCGGTGACCCACGAGCTCATGGTGTGCGCGGCGTGCGCGTGCAGGTAGCCGTACTGGACGGCGAGCCGGTCCAGCGGCGCGGTGTTGTCGCTGGGCCACACGACGTCGGTACGGGCCAGGGTGGCGTGCTCGATCCGGCCGCCGCCGCCCGCGCAGCCCTCGACGGTGACGTGCGGGTGGCGGGCCCGCAGGTGGTCCAGGACCCGCAGGTAGCCGGCCACGTGGGCGGCGTCGAGGTCGAGTTCGCCGGGCGGGGTGGGGCCGGGGCGGCCGCGTTCGGTGGGCGGCCGGTTCATGTCCCACTTGAGGTAGGTGATGGCGTGGGCGGTGAGCAGCCGGTCGAGGGTGGCGATCACGAAGTCCTGCACGTCCGCGCGGCCGAGGTCGAGGAGGAGTTGCTCGCGGACCAGGGTGACCGGGCGGCCGTCGATCCGGTACACCCACTCGGGGTGCTCGGCGTAGAGCCGGGCGGCGGGGCTGATCGCCTCGGGTTCGACCCACAGGCCGAAGTCCATGCCGAGGGCGCGGACCCGGGCGATGAAGTCGTCCAGGCCCGCCGAGCCGTCGGTGGCGTCGGAGCCGGAGTCGGAACCCGGGCCCGAAGCCGTATCAGCGCCGACGCTCGTGCCCGTACCGGCGCCTGCGGGGAACGCCGCTGGGTCCGGCCACCAGTCCCCCAGCCCGCCCTTCTCGTCGTGCCGCCCGGTGAACCAGCCGTCGTCCACCACGAACAGTTCGACGCCCAACTGGGCCGCGATCGAGGCGAGTTCGAGTTGCGCGGGCGCCTCGACGTCGAAGCCGGTGGCCTCCCAGGAGTTGTAGAGCACCTTGCGGGTGCGGTGCAGCCGCTCCCCCGCGAGGAGCCGCTCGTACTGGTGCCAGACGGCGGCCAGGCCGTCGAGTCCCCCGGGGCTGAACGCGCAGGCGAGCACGGGGGTGGTCAGGGTGGCGCCGGGCGGCAGCGCGACGGCGCCCTCGTGGGGCACCCGCCCGGCCCGCACCCGGACCGCCCCGCCGGGTTCGGCGTCGGCGGTGATGTGCCAGTTGCCCGGCCACTGCAACGCGACCCCGTAGGTGGGGGTGTCCGCGCCGTCAGGGGTGCCGGCGTCCTGGACGGCGAGCCACGGCGCGTAGGCGTGGCCGGGCACCGCCTGGGTGGAGCCGATCCTGAACCGCCCGCGCACCAGGTCGAGTTGGTGCCGATTGAATTCCTGCGACCACTGGCCGGCGAGGTAGGTGAGCCGGGCGCCGCCCTGGACGGGCACGTTGACGGCCGCGGAGTCCAGGTCCTCCAGGTGCAGCACCTCGTCGCCGCCGTTGACGAGTTCGACCGACCGCAGGAGCACGTCGGCGCCGGGCACCGTCCCGTAGCGCAGCGTGGCGCGCAGTCCGGTCCGCTCGTCGGTGAACTCCAGGCGCAGCGACCGGTGTTCATCCTGCTCCGCGCCGGTGCAGGTCCACCAGGTGCCGCGCTCGCCGTCCGGCCGGCGCACCGTGAGGTCGGCGCCGGTGAACGGGCGCAGCCCGTACGGGATGTACTCGGCCGGGGCGGCGTCGGCGGGGGTGACGAAGTGGGTGCGGCGGGACCAGTCCAGCGCGGACGGCCCGGTCTCGCTGCCGTGCGGCCCCCACGCGGCCGACTCGGCCCACCGGCCGCCGGCTTCGAGCCGTACGGCGTACACGGTGTGCTCGGTCCGCAGCAGCCACTGGCTGCCGGGGGCCGGCCGGGATGCCGAGGGCTCGGCGGGGGGCGGGGTCACTTGACGGCTCCGAGGTTGAGTCCGGCGACGAAGTGCCGCTGGAAGCGGAGGAAGACGATCACGGTGGGGGCCGCGGCGATCACCGATCCGGCCGCGATGACGTTCCACTGCGAGACGTACTGCCCCTGAAGTCCCAGCAGGGACGCGGTGATCGGCATCTTGCTGCCGGTGCGCAGCACCGTGATCGCCCACAGCAGGTCGTTGAAGATCCAGGTGAACGACAGCGCGGTCAGCGCGGCCAGCGCGGGCCGGGCCAGCGGCAGGATGATCCGGGTGTAGATCTGCCAGGGCCCGGCGCCGTCGATGACGGCGGCCTGCTGGATCTCGGCCGGGATGGACCGCATGAAGCCGTGCAGCACGAACACGTAGAAGCCGACGCCGAAGCCGACCTGCACGCCGATCAGGGCGTACAGCGAGTCGTACAGGCCGAGTTTCTCGCTGAGCTTGGAGACCGGGATGAGCAGGATCTGCGGGGGCAGCAGGTTGCCGCTGAGCATGAGCAGCAGCAGCGCGCGGCGGAAGGGGACGTCGTAGCGGCTGAGCGCGAAGGCGGCCATGGAGGCGAGCAGCAGCGAGACCAGCACCGTGGGGATGGTGACCAGCAGGCTGTTGATCAGGGCCTGTTGCTGGCCGCCGTCGGTCCACGCCGAGCGGAAGCCGCCGAGGGTGAAGGAGTGCGGCATGCTGCCCAGGCCGTGGGAGGCGATGTCGTCGAAGGACCGGGTGGCGGTGATCAGGACGACGACGATCGGTATCAGCCACAGCACGGACAGCAGGGAGGCGCTGCCGTGGAAGGCGACGGTGCCCCACATCCTGCGGCGGCGGGCGTGCCGTGAGTCGGCCGGCACGGCAGCCCGGGTGGACGCGGCCGGCGCGGGGGTGGGCGCGGTGGACTGTGCCATCAGTCGGCCTCCTTGAACGCCCGGACCAGGTAGGTCGCGATGACCCCGAAGGCCAGCAGGAAGATCACCACGGCCAGTGCGGAGCCGTAGCCGAGCCGCAGGGACTGGAACGCGGTGGAGTACATGTAGGTGCTGAGCAGTTCGGAGGAGTGGTACGGGCCGCCGCGGGTCAGTGCCCACACCACGTCGAAGGAGCGCAGCGAGTCGATGATGATCACCGACAGCACGACCGCGTTGACGCTGCTGAGCTGCGGCAGCGTGATGTGCCGGAACTGCTGCCAGCGGGTCGCGCCGTCCATCTTCGCGGCCTCGTACAGCACCGGGTCGATGCCCTTGAGTCCGGCGAGGTAGAGCACCATGACGTAGCCGATCTGGCGCCACAGGGCGGGCACGATCACCGCGTACAGGGCGGTGTCCTGGTCGGCGAGCCAGGGGTGGGTGAGGGCGCCCAGGCCCAGGCCCGACATCGTCTTGTCGACCAGGCCGTCCGGCTGGTACATCGCCTGCCACACCAGCGCGGTGGCGGTGAGCGAGAAGACCACCGGCAGGAAGAGCGCGGCGCGGTAGAACCCGACCCCGCGGCGCTCCTGCTGGAGCAGCAGCGCCGCGCCGAGGCCGAGGATCGCCGACAGCCCGCCGAACAGCGCCAGCCACAGCACGGTGTCCAGCAGCGCGGTGTGGAAGACGGTGTCGTGCACCATCTCCCGGTAGTTGCCCAGGCCGATGAACTGCGGCGGGGAGACGCCGTCCCACTTGGTGAGCGAGAGCCAGAAACCCTGCAGGGCCGGCCAGAACACCCAGAAGCCCTCGGCGAGCAGCGGGACCAGCACGAAGGCGAGCACCACGGGGGGCACCCGGGTGGAGCCGCGGCGCCGGCCGCCGCGCAGGCCCTTGCGGAAGCGTGCGCCCGCCTCGACACCCCCGTTCCCGCCCCGGGCCGGGGTCAGTACCGCCATGTCACTGGCTCCAGATCTTCTGTGCGTCGCGCTGCCAGCCGGTGAGGATCGAGTTGATCTGCTTGGGCTTGGCGAGGAACTTCGTCAGCGCGGTGTCCGCGGTGGGCTGGAGCGCGTCGCTGGAGTCGCGGTTGAAGAACTGCGTGACGTCCGCCGCGCTCTCGATCATCGCCCGCCCCTTCTTCACCAGTGCGGTGCCGGAGTCCTTGGCGGTGGGGTTGGTCGGGATGGAGGTGCCGGACGAGCCCTTGAGGTAGATCTCCTGCGCCTCGGCGGTGGCCAGATAGCGCATCAACTCCTTGACCTCGGCCTGGTGGTGGGTGTGCGCGCTGGCGAAGTAGCCGTCGGTGGGGCCCTCTTCGACCAGTGGCATCTTCGGGTCGATGATCGGGAACCGGAAGAAGTCGATGTCGTCGAGCTGGTCCTTGGGGGCCGCGTCGGCGAAGAAGGTGCCGATCAGCATCATGCCGGTGCGGTTGTTGAGCATCGCGGTGGTGGCGTCCTGGAAGGACAGCGCGGTGCCGTTGGGGTCGAAGTAGGGCAGCGCCTGGGACCACGTGTCGAAGACCTTGTGGATCTGCGGGTCGTCGAACCGGTGCTTTCCGGCAAGGAGTTCGCGGTGGTAGGCGGCGCCGTTGATCCGGATGTTCAGGTAGTCGAACCACGCGGAGGCGACCCAGGCGGTGTCGGCGCCGGCGCCCAGCCCGATCGGGGCGACGCCCTTGGACTTCAACGTGTCGCACAGCGCCAGGAACTCGTCCCAGGTCTTCGGCTCGGTCACGCCCCACTTGCGGAAGTTGGACTTCTTGTAGAACACGCCCCACCAGTAGTAACTGGCCGGCACGAAGACCTTCTTGCCCTGCGAGTCGGTGCACAGCTTCTTCAGCGCGTCGGAGTAGCCGGACAGTTCGGACCCGGTCCAGATGTCGTCCACATCCAGCAGCAGGCCCTTCTCGGCGTACGCGTTCGCGACCGACCCGGGGTACCAGGTGAGCAGGTCCGGCGGGTTGCCGGAGGTGAGGTAGGTGGGGAGCTGGGTACGGAAGGTCTCCGAGGCGACGGTGTTCAGGCTCGCCTTGGCACCGCCGCGCTTGTTGAACGCCGCCACCAGGTCCTGCATCGCGGACTTGGCCTGCGGCGAGGAGAGGTTGGACTGGAAGCTGACGGTGCCGCCCTTGGCCTGGCTGCTGCTGCCACCCGAGGACCCGGAGGTGACGCAGCCGCTCAGCATCGATGCGGCACCGAGCGCGCCGGCTCCGGCGAGGAAGCTGCGGCGGGTGGTTGGTGAGGTGTTCATGGGACTCCTTTTGCGCCCACGCCGGACGGAGCCCCGCCCCCTGGCGGCGGAGCTCCCGTTCGGCTCGTACAGACTGTCGGGACGCCGCGACGGCGTCAAGATTAATTCGTAATTTATTGAGTAAGAGTGCTGAGCGAACTCTGCCACACCGCGCCGCCGACCCCGCGGAAGGCCGCGAGCACGCCGCCGTCCGGGCCCGCGACGGCGCCCGGCGCCCCGTCGAAGCTGCCGCTCGCGAAGACCGGCTGCGCGAACCAGCCGCCCCAGCTGCCGCCTTGCGCGTCGTACGTCCGCTGCCACAGCGTGTAGTCCGAGGCGCGGGCGAGGAGTTGGACGCTGCCGCCGGTGGCGACCAGGGTGGGGCTGCCGCTGACCGTGCCGCCCAGCGACGACCACGCCGACCAGGTGCCCGACGCCTCCCGCACCCGGGTCCATACCGCGTCGTCGGCCGTGCGCACCGCCACGTGGAGACGGCCCGCCGCGTCGGTCACCGCGGACGGGCGGCCGGTGAGCGCGAGGCCGCTCGGGGCGCCGATCGAGGTCCAACCGGCCGCCGCACCACGGCTGGTGACCGTGCCGTCGGTGCCGGTGGCGAAGAGCGTCCAGTCACCGGGGCCGCGATACGCCACGGTCGGCGCGTCGGCGAGGCCGCCGCCGAGGTCCTGCCAACTCCCCCACCGGCCATGGTCGTACGTCCGCAGGTACGCGCGGCCGTCGGTGCCGCGCACGAACACGTCGATCCGGCCGCCGGCCGAGCCGTACACCGCGGGCTGGCCGGTGAAGCGGCCGCCGGTCGGCCCGCCGAGCCCGGTGACCCGCCCGGACCAGCGGCCGTCCCGCCCGGTCCGCATCTCCAGCGCGCCGTCCCGCCCACGGGTGAACGCGGTGAGCGCGGAGCCGTCCCGCACCAGCGCCGGGTCGGCGCTCGACGCGGCGCCGCCGAGCCTCACGCCCGGCGCGCTGTCGGTGCCCGACAGCCCGAGGAAGGCGGTGCCGTGCGCGGGCACGGTGACGGTGTACGCGCCCTGGTGCGTGCCGCGGTCGGCCCGGGCCCGCAGGTCGCGGACGGCGACCTTCCCGGTCAGCCCGGCGCCGGCGAAGTCCACGGTGCGCCGCACGGGCTGGTCGGAGCGGTTGAGCAGCACCACCGCCCGGCGCCCTGACCCCTGGAGCACCTTGCTGTAGGTGTCGCCGGTGGCGTCACCGGCGATCCGCACGCCCTGGATGCCCAGCGGGTCCTGGTCCACCGCCAGGATCTCCGGGTTCTCCAGCGTGGCGAGCATCGACCTGGTCAGCGTGCGCGGGTCGGAGCCGATCACCAGCGGCGAGGCCATCTCGGCCCACATCACCAGCTGCGTGGTGGACTCCTCCTGGTTCATCTCGTACGACCCGTCCGCCAGCGGCCGCATCGGGATCAGGTAGTCCGGGTCGTTCCAGTGGCCGGGGCCCTGCGCCTCGGGGTGCGCGGCGTTGGCGTCCATGTTGCGCAGCACGTTCGGGAACTCGCCCGCGGTCGGCGTGCCCCACGCGATGTCGGTGCCGGTGCGCCAGGAGTCCGCGGTGGTCGGGCCGTAGACGTAGGTGTTGTGCGCGTCCTGGTCGGGGTCGTGCGGCACGCCCCAGTCGTCGGTGAGCGGGTTGCACAGGTTGAGCAGCATCGCGCGGCCGGACTTCGCCACCGCGTCGCTGAACTGCCGGAACGCCGGGCCGGGCGTCAGCTTCTCGCCGATCCCGCAGAGGAAGTCGACCTTGATCGCGTCGATCTTCCAGCTCGCGAAGAGGTCGGCGTCCTGCTGGTAGTGGCCCCGGCTGCCCAACCCGCAGCTGGCCGGGTCGTAGTCGCCGGCATCGGTGTAGATGCCGGCCCTCAGGCCGCGCGCGTGCAGGTAGTTCACCAGCGACGGGATGCCGTCGGGGAAGCGCTCGGGATTGGCCGTCAGGTTCCCTTGCGCGTCGCGGGGGTTGTCGGCCTGCCAGCCGCCGTCCAGCCACACGATGTCGTAGCCGCTGCGGCGCAGTCCGCTGCTGACCAGGTAGTCGGCCACGCTCTTGACCTGCGCCTCGGTCGGCGCGCCCAGGCCGTAGTAGGTGTTCCAGCCCATGTACGGCGTCGGCGCGAGGCCGCTGTCGTATCCGGCGGTGGGGGCGGCGCCCGGAGCCGCGCCGGGGGCGGAGCCGGCCTTCAGGCCGGCGGGGGTCGCGTGCGTGGCGCCGTTGGGCGTGGGGCCGTCGCCGCGGGCCTGCGCGACGCCGGGCAGCGCCACCGCCAGCAGCGTGGCGGCGCCCGCGGCCAGCGCCGCCCGCCGCACGCGTGTGAGCCCTGCGTGATGCGAAGTCACTTGATTCTCCGAGGAGTCGGGGATGTGCGAAGGTCGCGGGACCGCGTCACCCGAGCACTCGGGGACGCCCCGCCACGCGAAGACTGTGCGGGGGGCGCCGTAGCGTGTCAACGTTTATTACTAATAAACTAAAACTCTGGCCGGGGGAGCCGCCAACTCGGCGCCGAGGGCCGTCCACGCCGAAGAGGAGACCGGCGCGCGCGGTCGCGCGGCGCGGCGAGAAGGCCGTCGGCCCGCGCGGGGAGAAGGTCGTCCGCCCGGGCGCCCGGGCGGTCCGACCGCCGTACAAGCACGGCCCGCGCGGCCCGCCGACAGGTCGTCCGCCCAGGGCCAGGGGCCCGGTGCGCGAGGACGCTACGCGGCAGAGGCGTGCAGACCGGCCCGCTCCGGGGGCGCAGCATCCTGGCCACCGGCGTGGGGGGCGGGGTCGGCCAGGTCCTCATCCAGCTCGCCGTCGCGGAGGGAGCCGAGATCACCACCGTCGCCGCGCAGGGCCAGCCGACCGAGCACATGACGGCGCTGGGCGCCAAGGTCGCCCTCGACATCGACGCCGTCGAGAGCGGTGCGTTCGACATCGTGCTGGAGTCCGTGGGCGGCGAGCTGGGCTCGAAGACCACCCACAAGCTGCGCCCCGGCGGTCAGTTCCTCTGGTTCGGGCAGGCCGGCGGCGACCTCATCACGCTGGACTTCTTCCGCCAGCTCCAGGACGGCCCGGCCTTGACCCTGCGCCACTTCCTCCACAGCGACGGCGACGGCAGCCGTGACGCCGCGGACATGGCCGCGCTGCTGGACCTGGCGTCGCGGGGGAGGCTCCAGGTCGAGATCGGGCACCGCGGTGACTGGGCCGGCGCCGGCCCGCTGCTGAAGCGGATGTCCGCGGGCCGGCTGCGGGGAAAGGCGGTTCTGAACATCGGCTGACCGTCGCCCGGCCCGGCCGGATGCCCCTCCTCCCCCGCCGGCCCGGGGCGGATCGGTCAGCCGGGCTGGCTGCTGTCCTTCAACGAGCCCCAGCCGTGCCAGCGTTCGACCTCGATCCAGGCGCTCACCCGGGCGCGGTCGCGGCGCGCGTACGGCTTGCCGGTGTACTGCTGGGAGAGCCGGTCGATGTCGGCGAGCCCCTCGTCCGGGACGATTTCGCCGATCCGGCCGACCAGGCTGATGTGCGTGTACCAGCCGTCCTTGTCCAGCACGGTGAGCGTCACCCGGGGGTCGTTGCGCAGGTGCTCCACCCGCTTGCGCCCCTCGTCCATGTTGACCAGGACCCGGCCGTCCTCCCACAGGTACCAGGTGGCGGTGGAGACCGGCTGGCCGTCCGGGCGCAGCGTGGTGATCACGGCCGGGTTCGCCTTGCCCAGCATGGCGATGGCGTCCTCGGGCAGCGGCGGCTTGGACATGGGGGTCCTCCTCGGTGGTGCGGTGGTCGCGTTCCGGATCACCGTCATTCTGCATCGCCCGCGTCGCGCCGAACCCACCGAACCCGCCGAACACGCTGAACCCGCCGGTGCGCAGCAGGCACAAGGGCCCCTGAAGCGGGGGCGAACCGGGGGGCGGCGCCGGACCGGGAGGTTCCCGGCGGCGCCCCGCGATTGCGCGTCGGCGGGGATCTTCCACGCTCGTGCCGCGAATTTTCTTTTCCTGCGCGGAACCTTGCGGGCTATGGGGCGAATCTGTACGGTCGGGGCGCCGATTTCCCCTGGTACTGAAGGAGCTTCAGATGCGGGCGATCCCCAGACCTCCGCGTGGTGCCCACCACGCAGGGCGCACCTTGGCGGCGACTGCCCTCGCGGCGATCGGCGCGCTGTGCCTGTCGGCCGTGCCGGCAGCCGCCGCTTCCCCCTCCGCTTCGCACACCGCACGTGGTTCCGCTTCCCAGGCCGCGAGCCGGGCCCCGGCCTCGGCTTCGTCCTCGACCTCGGCTTCTGCTTCTGCTTCTGCTTCTGCTTCTGCTTCTGCTTCTGCTTCGTCCGCGGCGCGCAAGGCGGCCCGGCAGGCGCCGGCCGCCACCGCCGGGGTGGGCGCCACCACCTCGTTCACGACCTACGAGGCCGAGGCCGGCACCACCGGCGGCGGCGCCACCGTCACCTCGCTGACGTCGGCGCCGACCACGCAGTACTCCAGCGCCGCCCTCGAAGCGTCCGGCCACGCCTACGTACACCTCGGCGGCACCGGCAACTCCGTGCAGTGGACGAACAGCACCGGATCACCCATCAGCTTCCTCAACGTCCGTGCCAGCATCCCCGATTCGGCGTCCGGCGGCGGCCAGACCGCGACGCTCGACCTGTACGTCAACGGGGTGTTCCGGCAGGCGCTCAACCTCAACTCCAAGCAGAGCTGGGTGTACGAGGGCAACAACAACTACAACACCAGCGACAACCAGAACCCGGCCGACGGCGACCCCCGGGTCTTCTGGGACGAGTCGCACACCTTCGTCACCGGCACACCGATCCCGGCCGGCGCCACCTTCTCGCTCCAGAAGGACGCCGCCAACAGCGCGTCCTCCTACGACGTGGACTCCGTCGACGTGGAGGACCCGCCGGCGCCGCTCGCCCAGCCGGCGAACTCGATCTCGATCACCAGCTGCGGCGCGGTCTCCGACGACACCCCGACCAACGGCGCGGCCGACGGCCAGGCGGTGGACAGCCGGGCCGCGATCCAGAGCTGCATCGACCAGGCCCAGTCACAGGGCAAGATCCTCTGGATTCCGCAGGGCACCTTCTACGTCAAGGGCACCACCGGCCTGACCGCGCAGGGGATCACCATCGCGGGCGCGGGGCTGTGGTACAGCACGATCTACCGCGACGTGCCCGTGCCCAACAGCACGCCGCTGGCAGCGCTGTTCGACGTGACGTCCTGCACCGTGCAGAACTTCCACATCGACGCCAACGCGGTCAGCCGCGGCACCGTCGGCGGCGACGGCGGCGCGATGGACACCACCGGCACCAACTGGGTCGCCGACGGCATCTGGACCCAGCACACCATGTCCGGCTTCTGGGCCTCGGGTACCGGCGGCACCGTCCGCAACAGCCGGCTGACGTCGGTCTGGGCGGACGGCATCAACGTCAACAACGTCTCGCTCAACGCCGACACCGGCAACAACCTGACCGTCACCAACAACTTCGTCCGCGGCACCGGGGACGACGCCATCGCCATCAACTCGGTGCACTACAACACCAACAGCGACGGCTCCCAGACGTTCTACAACCCGATGACGAACATCACCGTCAGCAACAACACCTCGATCGCGCCCTGGGGCGGCAAGGGCATCGGGATCTACGGCGGCAGCGGCCACCACGTCACCGACAACTACATCAGCGACACCGCCCGCTACATCGGCCTGGGCGCCGGGCGGTTCGGCGTCAACGGCAGCGACCTGCTGTCCGCGACGATCTCCGGGAACACCGTCGTCCGCTCCGGCGGCAACGCCTACAGCCAGGGCCAGCCCGCCTTCCACATCGGCAACGGCGGCGACGGGCAGAACACCGGCGTCGTCGACTCGGTGACCGCCACCGGCAACACCGTCACGGACTCGCTCTACGACGGGATCGACTTCTCCACCTCGACCAACTCCCAGCTGCAGGACAACACCGTCACCGACCCGGGCCGCAACGGCGTGGTGATCGCGCCGCCGTTCTACCCCGCGCCCACCGGCTCGGCGACCATCACCGGCAACACCGTCAGCGGCCTGCACGCCGGGGCCACGGCGTACATCAACAACTCCAGCGGATTCACCGCCACCTTGAGCGGCAACAACTGGGAACCCTCCGCGCCCGAGGGCCCGTTCGGCGGCACCGCGGCAGCCGTCCCGGGCACGGTCCAGGCGGAGAACTACGACACCGGCGGCCAGGGAGTGGCGTACAACGTCACCAGCGTCAACGGCAACGCCGACAACTACCGTGCGGACGGGGTGAATCTGGAGACCACCTCGGACACCGGCGGTGGCTACGACCTCGGCTGGAGCGACAGCGGGCAGTGGTTCCGCTACACCGTGGACGTCGCCACGGCCGGGACGTACACCGTCGGCGTGCGGGTGGCCGATCCGGCGGCGGTGCCGGGGGCGCTGCACCTGTCCGACGCGGCGGGCGCCAACCTCAGCGGCGCCGTCGATCTGCCCGCCACCGGGGACTGGCAGGACTGGGCCACCGTGAACACCGAGGTCACGCTGCCCGCGGGCCGTCAGGTGCTCACCTTGAACCAGGACAGCGGCGGCTGGAACGTCAACTCCCTGACCTTCACCGCGGACAGCTCCGCCGCCGTCGACCTCGCCGCGAACCGTCCGACGAGCGAGTCGAGCCACACCGACGTCTACCCCTCGTCGAACGCGACCGACGGCTCCCGGAACACGTACTGGGAGAGCGCCGACAACGCGCTTCCGCAGTGGCTCCAGGCCGACCTCGGCGCGGCGCACAGCGCGTCGCGGATCGTGCTGCAACTGCCCGCCGGTTGGGGCGCGCGGACCGAGACCCTGTCCGTGCTGGGCAGCACCGACGGCACGACCTTCGGCACCGTGAAGTCCTCGGCCGCCTACACCTTCGATCCGGCGACCGGCAACACCGTCACGATCACCTTCCCGGCCACCACCCAGCGCTACTTCCGGCTGAACATCACCGCCAACACCGGCTGGCCCGCGGGGCAGATCGCGGAGTTCCAGATCTGGACCACCTGAGCGGACCGGGGCGCTACGCAAGGGCGCGCGCCGGATCGACGAAACGCCGTGCGGCGGGCGACAGTTGCCGCCCGCCGCACCGCGGCTCGCGCGAGGGCCCGCGGGTCCGGGGTCCCCGGACCGGGGGTCAGCGCTCGTAGACGCCGGTCAGCCGGCCGCGGCCGAGGACGGGCCCGGCGACGGTGGGCAGGAGGGTGCGGGGCCGGGCCCGCTCCGGTGACGTGCCGTCAGGGGTGGCGCCGACGGGAGCGGCGAGGGCGAACAGTTGGAAGACGTAACGGTGCGGCCCATGGCCCTTGATGGGCCCGGGGCCGCGGTACCCGCGCCCGACGGTGGCGCGCAACGCCTGTACCCCGGGGGCCGGTTGCCGTGCGCTGAGGGCGCCGGGGTCCAGGTGCCCTGCCGCCGGGTCGACGAGGGCGACGCAGTGCACGGCGGGCTTGGGCAGGGGGACGTCGATGTCCTCGACGACCAGGAGGAGTTGGGCGGTGCCGGCCGGCGGCGCGGTCCAGGCCAGGTGCGGGGACAGGTCGGTGCCGCCCACGCGCTTCTCGCAGTGCTCCAGCGCCATGGCGCCGCCCTCGTCGAAGTCCCGGCTGGTCAGGGCCAGTTCGTCGGGGCCTTGCAGGTTGGGCAGGTGCCACGCCAGGTGCGCGTCCCCCGCCCTGCGGTTCTTCAGCAGCCCGCCGAGCAGTGTCATCGTGCCGCCCCGATCATCCCGACCGCCACGACGGCGGCGGTGGCGCCGCCGCCGGGTGCGGACGTGCGGTGGTGCGTCGTCTGTGCCATGGCTGTCTCTCCTGGGGAGGTCGGCTGGTTTTCCGTCGGCGTCAGATGTTCCGGGCCAGTCGCTCCAGCAGCGCGGCGGCCGCTGCGAGCTGATCCAGCTCAGCGGGGGTGAACATACCGCTGGTCAGGGCCTGGGCGATGAGTTCGGTCCGCGCGCTGCGCTTGTCCCGCAGCGCCTGCCGGCCGGCGTCGGTGACCGTGAGCACGGCGCGCCTGCCGTCGTCCGGGTCCGGACGGCGTTCGACCAGGCCACGGGCGTGCAGGGCGCCGATCGTCGTCCCCATCGCCTGGGCGGTGATCTGCACCTCCCGGGCGAGCGCGGAGGAGGTGGTGGGGCCCGAGCGCTCCAGGTGCGACAGGGCGCTGCGCTCGGGCATGGTGAGTTCGCCCGAGGCGGGCACTTGTCGCACCCGTCGCAGCAGCACGCTGAAGCTCGCCAGCAGGACTGCGGCGACCTCGCCGGGGTCCGGTTCGTCGGCCATATACTCAACCTAACTTATCAACAGCCTTGAGCAAATTCGGCTCCCGGCTCCCGGCTCCCGGCTCCAAGGCATCCGCCCCCTCACCACCCCCGCACGCGCGGCGCACAGCGCCCGCGGCGGCAAGCGGGGCTTCATCCGGGAACCAGGCGGGCATGACCATGGCAACGATGTCCTCCCGACATCCTTGCCCACGTCCTTCCCCCCACGGAGGTCCGTATGAGGCTGCGTTCGGCCTTGTCCGCCCTGTTACTCCTCGTCAGCTGCGTGCTCGCGGCCACCGCCGCGGCCGGCGGCCCCGCCGCAGCCGCCACGGCGCCGCATCGCACGACCGCGCCCGCCGTCGCCGCACCGACCGTCACCGAGCACACGGTCACCCTGGTCAACGACACCGGGCAGACCATCTGGATCGGCAGCAACCTCAACGCCGACGGCTCCGCGCAGCTCACCGGACTGCCCACGCTCGACACCGGCCAGTCCGCCACCGTCGCCATCCCGGAGGACACCGGCGCCGGCCACTGGCGCGGCACGTTCTTCGCCCGCGAGGGGTGTTCGGGAGCCGACGGCAGCACGTTCCACTGCGTACTCGGTGACTGCGGCGCCTCGGTGGGCAGTTGCACCACCGGCGAACAGCCGGTCAGCCTCGCCGAGTTCAACTTCGACCCGTCCGACAGCCTGGCGCCCTGGTACAACGTCAGCTACGTCAACGCCTTCTCGGTGCCGGTCACCATCAGCCCCGACGGTGTCGCCCCGCCGCCGGACGGCGGGGCCTGCGCCCAGGAGGGCTGCCCGGACGACCTGCTGCCGTACTGCCCGCCCGACGACCTGACCACCGACGCGGGGACCGGCCTCGCGCTGTGCGTCAACCCCGACCGCGACGCGCAGACCCCGTACAGCGACGCGATCGGCGGGCACTGCCCCTGGGCCTACGCCTGGTCGAAGGCCGACACCGTCCCGGGCAACAAGGTGGTGCGCGACTGCACGTCATGCAGCGGCTTCACCGTCACCTTCCACTGAGAGGACGTCGCCGTGACCACTTCGCGAAGCCTCGGCCGCGTCCCCGCCCGCCTGCTGCCCGTGGTCGTCGCCCTGGCCGTACTGGCCGTGCTCACCGTGCTCGGCCGCACCCCCGCGGCCGGCGCCGACGCGCGCAAGGGCGTGAGCGTCACCCCGGTCGACGGCGCCTCGCAGGCGCTCGCCGACGTCGGGGCCGGCTGGTACTACGACTGGAGCACCACGCCCGGCGCCGTGACGGGGCCGGCCGGCACCGAGTTCGTGCCGATGATCTGGGGCGCTGCGAACGTCAACGCCACCGACCTCGCCCAGGCCACCCAGCAGGGCACCGAACTGCTCGGCTTCAACGAACCCGACCTGGCCGGCCAGTCGGCCATGTCCCCCGGCCAGGCGCTCGACCTGTGGCCGCAGTTGGAGGCGACCGGGCTGCGGCTCGGCGCCCCGGCGGTGGCGTACGGCGGCGACACCCCGGGCGGCTGGCTGGACCAGTTCATGTCGGGCGCGGCGGCCCGCGGCTACCGCGTCGACTTCATCCCGCTGCACTGGTACGGCGGCGACTTCTCGTCGGCGGCCGCGGACGAGCTGCGCGGATACCTCCAGGCGGTGTACGACCGCTACCACAAGCCGATCTGGCTCACCGAATACGCCCTCACCGACTTCTCCGGCAGCACGCCGAGCTACCCGACCGCACAGCAGCAGACCGACTTCGTCGCCTCCTCCACCGCCATGCTCGACAGCCTGCCGTTCGTCGAGCGCTACGCCTGGTTCACCCTGTCCACCGCGACCAGCCCCACCGGCCTGTACGACGGCACCGTGCCCAACTCATCGGGCGTGGCCTACCGCGCGGCGAGCTGACCACCGGCCACCGGTCCGCCGACCACCGGACCCTGGCCACCGGACCCCGACCGCCTCCCCGCCGGACGTACGACCTCCGCCGGGGAGGCGGCCGGGGAGCGCGGGGTGAGTGTGTCCGGTGGTGTCAGAGGTGGTCCGGGAACGGGCGAAACGCGGTGGGACGAGGGTGTGTTCGCCGTTATGACCTGGCTTGACATACCTCCGGTCACACCGACACGATGCGTCATGATCCCGGGTCCGGGGCTGCCCGGCGCATTCCGTTCCCCGGCGCACGACGCCCGCGCACATCGGTGCGGCGCACGCCGGAGCAGGTCTCCCTCGTGTGCGACCACGGGTCGCCGAGCACGAGGGAGGGGTGCTTTCTCATGTCAAGACGCACCAGAACATGGCAGATAGCCGTGGCCGCGACCGCGGTCGCGGCCGCCACGGCGGTGGGTGCCGGACCGGCGTCCGCACACGGCGGGCAGTCGACGTATCCGGCGCAGCACAAGGGACCGGGCGGCACGCCCACCCCCGACGGCAAGTGCGTGTTCACCGTCGAGGGCAAGACATGGACGCCCGGCAAGGGCCTGGCCTCGATCAAGCCGTCGAGCGACGGCAGGATCAGCATCGGTGTGACCGCCGACGGCGGCACCTGCACGGTCTCGCTCGCGGTCTACCTCGCGCAGGGCCCGGACTTCGCGTCCTCCGGCCAGCAGGTGCTCACCGACTTCTCCACGGTGACCGTGCAGCGCCACAAGAAGGGCACGCTCAGCGTGACCGCGCCCGCCACGGGCTGCTTCGCGCAGATCGACCTGTACAAGGGCAGCACCGAGTACGACGGCAAGACCGGCGCGGGCCACGGCCCGGCGCCGCACGGCCCGAACGGGTCGGTGATCGGCTCCAACCTGCTCGCCTCGTGGAACGGGCCGACCGGTGGCAAGGACTGCACCACCACCGAGCCCACCACTCCCCCGACATCGCCGTCCCCTTCGGACAGCACCACTCCGACGGACACGCCGACCGACACCCCCACGAACACCCCGACCGACACGCCGTCGGGCAGCCCGACGGACACCTCCTCCGCCACGCCGAGCGACACGGCGAGCGCCACCGCCACCGCCACGAGCAGCGCGCCGGCTGTCGGTGACACCGACTCCCCGTCGCCGTCCGCGACCGGTTCGCTGGCGCACACCGGCAGCAGCGGCAACACCGGGCTGTTCGCCACGCTCGCCGTGGTGCTGGTCGCCCTCGGTGGTGCGGTGACCTTCGTGGTACGCCGCCGCGGCACCGGTCGCGCGCACTGACACGGCGTCAGGCATAGCCGTCGCAGCTGACGGCGCCATAGCGCCACAGGGGCCCGGGTGCGGAAGTCCGCATCCGGGCCCCTGTCCGTGCCCGCGGGCGGCGTCGGAGGACGCGCCGGGCGGGCCGTGGGCGAGGCGACGCCGGTCAGTGGCCCGAGGTGGCCTTCAGCCCGACCACCGACGCGACCAGCAGGCAGACGAAGAAGATCCGCGCGGCCGAGATCGGCTCGCCGAGCAGCAGCATGCCGACCACCGCGGCGCCGGCCGCGCCGATGCCGACCCAGACGCCGTACGCGGTGCCGATCGGCAGGGTTTTCGCCGCCTGCGACAGCAGCAGCATGCTCGCCACGATGCCGGCCCCGGTGAGCAGGCTCGGCCCGAGCCGGGTGAAACCGTCGGTGTACTTCATGCCGATCGACCAGGCGACCTCGAGCAGACCGGCGACAATGATCAGGACCCATGCCATGACGGCACCTCCGCGGGTTGGTGACTACGGGGGTGCGCCGTCTTTGCAGGGTCCCGGTACGGCGCGCTCGTCGGGGCGAACACCTCAACCGTAGCAAATCGCGGCGCCGCGGCAGCCGTGCGGCCGAAGTGGTGACCGGAGTCACCACACCACCTCGGTGGCCGAGAGATCCGATGTCAGGGCGCCGGTCGGCCGAATTTCGCCACCACACGGGACATCCGTCCGCGAGTCATCCGAACTTTCGCCGCCCGCAAGGGGATTGGCGTGGACCAGGGCGCGGACTTACAGTCCAGGCGTCCGCCGTCGCACCTCCACGGAGCAGGCATCCCGCCCGCTCCTCCCCCCTCAGGAGTTCCCATGCAACGACGCGTACCGATCCGCCGGCGAGCGGCGGTCCTCACGGCCGTCCTGCTCGCCGCCGGGTTGTTCGTCCCGGCGCTGTCCTCCGGCGCGTCGGCAGCGACGCCGACCGCATCCGAGCCCGCATCCGAGCCTGCAGCCGCACCCGTATCCGGGTCCGCACCGCAGTCCGCACCCGCGCGCGCGTCCGCTCCGGCCGCCGACGCCGGAGGCTGGACCGGGAGCTGGTCGGTCTCCCCGCAGAGCGGCGGCCCGTCGTACGGCCAGCAGACCCTCCGGCAGATCGTGCACACCAGCATCGGCGGCAGCGCGGCCCGTATCCGGATCTCCAACGCCTTCGGGTCGGCGCCGCTGACCGTTTCCGACGTGCACGTGGCGCGGCGCACCTCGGGCTCGTCGGTGGACACCGGCACGGATCGGGTGGTGGACTTCGGCGGGCAGCCGTCGGTGACGATCCCGGCGGGCGCCACGGCGGTCAGCGACTCGGTGGCGTTCACGGTGTCCGCGCTGTCGGACGTGGCGGTCAGCTTCTACCTGCCGAACGCGACCGGCTCGGCGACCTACCACCAGCAGGGCACCCAGACCAACTACCTGGCGGGCGGCGACGTAAGCGCCGACGCGACGCTCAACGGAGCCTCGACAAGCGGCAGTTACGCGTTCCTGACCAATCTTGACGTGCAGAACACCGCGGCCGCGGGCGCGGTGGTCACGCTCGGCGCGTCGATCACCGACGGGGTGGCCTCAGCCCAGGACGACAACCGCCGCTGGCCCAACGACCTCGCGCAGCGGCTGTCGGACAGCGGCCGTACGGTCGGCGTGCTCAACCAGGGCATCAGCGGCAACAAGCTGCTCAGCGACGGCGCCGGGCAGAGCGCGCTCAACCGCTTCGACCGGGACGTGGTCGGCCAGCCCGGAGTGCGCTGGGTGATCTTCTCCGACGACCCGATCAACGATGTCGGGGTGGCGAACCCGCCCACCGGCGACCAGTTGATCGCCGCGCTCCAGCAGCTCATCTCGCGCGCGCACCAGGCCGGCATCTCCTTCCTGTGCTCGACGCTCACCCCGTTCCAGGGGTCGGGCGGCTGGTCGCAGGCCGGCGAGGACTCCCGCGACGCGGTCAACGCCTTCATCCGCGGCGCGGGCAGCGGGTGCGACGCCGTGGTCGACCAGGACGCCGCGACCCACGACCCGGCGAACCCGGAGCGCTACCTGCCGTCGTACGACGCGGGCGACCATCTCCACCCGAACGAGGCCGGGTTGCAGGCCATCGCCGACGCCGTCGACCTGTCGCTCTTCGACGGCTCCGGCAGCCAGCCGTCCGCAGACGTGGTGAGCCTGCGGTCGCACGCCGACGGCGAGTACGTCACGGCCGCCAACGCCGGTGCGGCACCGCTGATCGCGAGCGCCACGGCGATCGGGACGTGGGAGCAGTTCGACGAACTCGACCTGGGCGGCGGCGACATCGCGCTGCGCGCGCACGCGAACGGGCTGATCGTGACCGCGGACGACGCGGGCGCCGACCCGCTGATCGCCAACCGTACGGCGGTCGGCGGATGGGAGACCTTCCAGCTGGTGCACAACGGCGACGGCAGCGTCAGCCTGCTGGCGCAGGCCGACGGCGACTACGTGACCGCGGAGGACGCGGGCGCGGCGCCGCTGATCGCGAACCGCACGGCGATCGGGCCGTGGGAGGAGTTCGACCTGATCACGTCGTAGCCGGGCGAGGCCGGGGCGAGCGGCGGGGTCACCCCGCGGGCGAAGGGGCCTGCGCGGAAGGCGAGTCGGGCCCGGACGAAGGGGCCGGCGCGGGCGGCGAGTCGGGCGCGGTAGCCGGCGGGAGCGGAATCCAGCGGTGCGACCAGGCGATGACCGCCTCCAGCACCGGCTCCAACTCCCGCCCCTTGTCGGTGAGGTGGTACTCGACCGGGGCCGGGCCGCTCGCCCCGGCCCGGCGTTCGAGCACGCCGTGCTCCTCCAGGGTGCGCAGCCGCTGGGCGAGCATGGTGTCGCTCAGCCCCGGCACGGCCGCCCGGATGTGTGCGAAGCGGTGCTGGCCGGTGAACACGGCGCGCAGGATGGCGCCGGTCCACCGGCCCCCGATCAGCTCGATGGCGGCGTGGAACCGCTCGCACACCCGATGGATCTCGATCGCTGCCGCATGGTCCTGGGACGCCATCGGGGACCCCCGTCTCCGTAGTGCGCGCCGCGGGCGGGCGGGCGGCCCGCGCGCGGCGCTGTCGGTGCGGTGTTACGCGCCCTGCCGGGATTCTGCCAGAGCGGGCCGCAGCGGGCGCAGCGCCGCCTCGACCCTGACCAGCTCGTCCAGCATCGCCTTGGACGACGCGAGCATGGTCTCGTTCGGCTGCACCTGCTCCTCCTCGTCGATGAACTGGCGGACGAAGGGGATGCTGACGCCCTCGAAGACCGGCGTCATCTTCAGGGTGGTCACGACCTGCTTGATCATCTGGACCGCGCGGGTGCCCGCGGAGACCCCGCCGTAGCTGACGAAGCCGACCGGCTTGTAGAGCCACTCGTTGTGCAGGTAGTCGATGGCGTTCTTCAGCTCGGCGTTGTAGCCGTAGTTGTACTCCGGCATCACGAAGACCAGCGCGTCCACGCCGGCGACCCGGGCGCTCCAGTCGCGGGTGTGCTGGTGGGTGTACTGGCCGAGCCGCGGGTGGTTCGGCTCGTTCATGAAGGGCAGCGCGATCTCGGCGAGGTCGATCAGGTCGATCTCGTCGAAGCCGCCGTGCGTACGCGCCTCCCCCTCGAACCACTGGGCGATCGGCAGACCCAGCCGTCCCGGCCTGGTGCTCGCCACAATGATCCCGAGCTTCGACATCGCGTCTCCTTCTGCGTGCTGCGTTTCGGTGTTTCCGCGGTTCCAGCGGTACGCCGGGCCGATCCGCCCAGCGCACTAAGGATACCTTAGTGAATTCCTCGCGCTGCCCCGGCCTGCCCCGAACGGCGTGGATGCCGCATTCATCGCATAATTCCCTCAGTGCGTCCCCCCACGTGCCGGAGGTAGCCATGGCCACCACGGCCCCGCCTCCGGGCGAGCCGGACCGCAAGGGCGGCGGGTCCCGGCGGGCGCGGGCGCGCGAGGGCGGGCGCCGGCGCGGGCACTGGGCGGCGTTGCGGGTGCGGACGCTGGCCGCGCGCCGGGCGGCCGAGCAGCGCTTCCCCGTACTGACCGAGCTGACCGCGCGCCTGCTGTCGGTGAACCTGCTGGACGCGGCCACCCGCCTGGCGGCGCAGCTCTTCCTCACTGCCGTGCCGTTCATGTTCGTGGCGGCCGCCTTCACCCCGCAGTCCGTCCGCACCCACATCCTCGACTCCGCGCAGGACCTCTTCGGACTGAACGGAAGCGCCCAGCGGCAGCTCGAACAGCTCTACCGCCCGGGCAGCACCGACACCGACACCGAGCGGCAGACCACCGGGGCGATCGGTGCGCTGGTCGCGCTGCTGGCCGCGACCGCCAGCAGCCGGGCGATGGCCCGGGTCTGCGAGCGCGCCTGGCTGCTGCCGCGCTCGGCGGCGCGGGTGGTGGTGTGGCGCTGGTTCGCCTGGATCGTGGCCTGGGTGGCGGTGCTCGTCCTGCAGGGGCCGCTGCGCGACGGGCTCGGCGCCGGGCCGTGGCTCGGGGTGCCGCTGATCTTCCTCGCCGACCTCGCGGTCTGGTGGTGGACCCAGCACCTCCTGCTCGGCGCCCGCCTGCCCTGGCTGCCCCTGCTGCCGGGCGCGGTCCTCACCGCCGCCGCGATGACCGCGCTCTCGGTCACGGCCCGCGTCTACATGCCGATCGCGCTCAACCGCAGCCTCGCCACCTACGGCCCGCTCGGCTCGGTCTTCACCCTCCTGTCCTGGCTGATCGCGATCTGCGTCACCCTGACCTTCACCATCACCGCGGGCGCCGTCCTGGCCACCGAGCCCCCGCTCTCCCGTTTCCTCCCCGCCGTGCCGCGCCCGGCCTCGGCCCAGAGCCCGTCCGAGGCGCACCGGCGCACCTGAACCCGCACCCGAGTCCGTACCCGCCCGGAGAAAGCGGTTGTCCTCCGCCCCGGTCTCCCTGAACGATCCCGGTGTGACCCTGTTGTTCCTGACCGTCGGCCTGCCCGGAGCCGGCAAGACCACGCGGGCCCGGGAGCTGGCCGCACAGCACGGCGCGCTGCGGCTGACGCCCGACGAGTGGATGATCCCGCTCTTCGGCGATTCCGACGCGGGCGGCAAGCGCGACGTGCTGGAGGGACGGCTGCTCTCCCTCGCCCTGCAGGCGCTGCGGCTGGGCGCCCACGTGATCCTGGACTTCGGCTGCTGGTCGCGCGACGAGCGGTCCGCGATCCGCTGGCTGGCGAGGTCCGCGGGCGCCACCTGCCACCTCGTGTACGCGCCGGTGGACCTCGACACCCAACGCGCCCGGATCGCCCACCGCCAGGCGACCACCCCGGACGAAACCTTCCCCATGACCGAAGCGGACATCCTCCGCTGGCGAGCCGCCTTCCAAGAACCCACTCCCGCCGAACTCACCGGACACGACCTCGACGCTCCCCCCACCCCTTGGCCCACCTGGCACGCCTGGTCCACCGACCGTTGGCCCTCCTTCACCTGACGAAGACGCCGGCGCCCGCGCTACGTGAAATCGGAGTGGGCGAGGTGGGCGCCGCACACGCGGCAGCGGAAGAGGTACGCGGTCGGCTGTCCGTCGCGGTGCAGCGCGGCGAGGTATCTCGCGATGTCCGCGACGGCCCAGCCCCAGCTCGCGATCTCACCGCGCAGGAAGGCCAACGCGTCCGGGTACGCGGCGAGTTCGGCCGCGCCGACTGCGCCGAGGAACGCGGCACCGTCGCCGCAGTGGAAGTACCAGCGGGGGTCCTGCCACGCGCTGTACCCGGGCGTGTGGCGGTCCACCCTCAGCAGGACCTCCAGCGGCACCTCGTCGCCGATCGGGTCGCCGATGAAGTGGGCGTCGTACCGGCGCGCGGCGCTGCCGTCCGCCACGCACCAGGGGCAGATCCGGCCGGCCAGGTCGGCCTCGGCGTGGACCGGACCGCGGTAGAGGTACCCGCGGGCCCGCCCGCAGCAGACGCAGGTCCGCTCCGCGGCGGCGACCGAGCCGGTCGCCACGGGGTCGGGGTGGTAGGGGAAGTCGGGCAGCGGCTCCGTCACGGGCGTGACCGTACCGGCTCCCCCGCGCGGCGCGCACGCCGGCCGCATGATCGAATGGGGGTCCCGTCGTCCCGAGCCACCCTGGAGGGAAGCCGTGCCGGAGCAGCCCGTACGCACCCGCGTGTCGGCCTACGCGATCGCCCGCGCCGACGAGCAACTGCTGCTCACCCGGCTCTCCGACGCCTCACCGGTGTTCGAGCCCGGGTCGTGGCATCTGCCCGGCGGCGGCATCGACCCCGGCGAGCAGCCGGCCGAGGCGCTCGCCCGGGAGCTGCGGGAGGAGACCGGCCTCGAACTGCTCGACGCCCGCCTGCTGGAGGCCCGGACGTACGCCGCGCACCGGCTCGGCGTGAGCTGGCACCTGGTCGGGCTCTTCCACCTCGTCCGCCTGGCGCCGGGCCCGCTCACCGTCATCGAGCAGGACGGCTCCACCAGCGCGGCCCGCTGGATACCGCTGTCCGAGCTGGCCGCGCCGTCGGGTCCGCGGCTCTCCCCGGCCACCGCGGACGCTCTGCGCATGCTCGCCTGATCGGCGGCGCCGGGCGATCCGGGCGGCGGCGCCGGGCGCACGTCCGTTCGGCGCCCGCGGAGTTGCCGTCACATGAGCGCGCGGCAAACGCCTGTACGAGCGGACTTTCACGCCGCTGAAAGTTGCCGACGCCCGCGCCCCATCACCGCAGCTCCGCGACCGGCCAACTGGACTGGACCACAGAGGATTTCCCCAACCCCTTTACGCGACAGGGTCGTTCATGCGTCACTCGTGGCGCGTTCACCACGAGCACCTCACCCGCACCACACCACCCCGACCGGCGATCTCCCGCGGTCACCTGTGAGGCCAGGGCTACGCGAGTAGACCCGCTCCTCGGACGAGCACGAGCTCACCACGCACCCGCACGCTCCCCCCACCCCAACGTGCCTGGAGGAAAGCCTTGTTCTCCCGAAACCGCAACGCCCGGGCTGTGCCGCGGAGACTGATGACAGCCGCCGTCCTCACCGCCGGCCTGGCGCTGGCCGCGACGATGTCGACGACGGGCCCGGCCGCCGCCGCGCCCGCGCCGTCGGGCAGCACCATCCCGCTCGGCCACGGCTACATGGGCGTCGGCTACGTCCAGGACAGCAAGGACTTCAAGCCGGACCCGCAGCACCTCCAGCTCAACGCCCAGGGCATCATGTCCCCGGCCGCGGCGTACCCCGAGGGGATCGACGTCTCGCACTACCAGGGGTCGATCAACTGGTCCTCGGTGAAGGCCGCGGGCATCCAGTTCGCCTACATCAAGGCCACCGAGGGCACCACGTACACCGACCCCAACTTCAGCGCCAACTACCTCAACGCCTACAACGCCAAGGTGATCCGGGGTGCCTACCACTTCGCGCACCCGGACCTCTCCAGCGGCGCGGCGCAGGCCACCTACTTCGCCACCCACGGCGGCGCCTGGTCGGCGGACAACCTGACGCTGCCCGGGATGCTGGACCTGGAGGGCGGCTGCTACGGCCTGTCGGCGGCCTCGATGCAGTCGTGGATTCTCGACTTCTACAACACCTACAAGGCGAAGACGAGCCGCGACGTCGTCATCTACACCAGCGCGAGCTGGTGGAACAGCTGCACCGGCGGCTGGACCGGCATGTCCGCCAGGAGCCCGCTGAACGTGGCGTACTGGACGACCGGGTCGAGCCCCACCATCCCGAGCGGCTTCCCGTTCTGGACGTTCTGGCAGTACAGCGACTCCGGTTCGATCAGCGGCATCTCGGGCGCGGTGGACCGCGACCGGTTCAGCGCCGACAGCTCGCGGCTGCTGGCACTGGCCAACAACACGCCCTGACCGGGTAGTTCGGGGCCCCGCGCCCGGACGGCGAACCGCCCACGTCGGCGTCGCGGTCCGGGCGCGTCCTCATGTCGTCCGGGCGCGTTCGGGGCGCCACGCGAACAGGCCGCCCCGGCCTGCGCGTTGGCACGGGCCTGAACCTACGGGTGTCCCGCCCAGGCGAGCGGTCCCGTCCCGCCGAGGCGGCGGACGGCGTCCAGCGGGTAGGGGGTCTGCCTGCTGTCCTCCTGGAAGCGGATGTAGAAGTCGGACAGCACCGCGGCGATCGGGGCGTGCCGGGTCAGGAGCGCGGCGGCCCTCGGCGGGACGGCGGTGGGGCGCTTGCCCTCCGCGTAGGAGCGCACGAGTGCGTAGCGGCCCGTCCGGTCACCCCGCTGGAATCCGTACAGGGCGGTGACCAGCCAGTTCTCCATGTAGGTGGCGGCGTAGTCGCGGTCGTAGCTCTGGTGTCGGTCGAAGAAGTCGGCCTCGTCCGGGGACAGTTCGAAGCCGGAGGAGAGGGCGAGGCCGTAGTCCGCGAAGTAGAGGCGATGGCCGTCGGTGAGGATGTTCTCGAAGTGCACGTCGAAGTGCAGGAGTCCGCGGCTGTTCATGAACGAGATGCCGGCGGCCAGTTCGCGCTCCACCATGGCGCAGGCCCGGTCGGTGGCCTGCTCTCCCGCTTCGACCTGGCCGCCCATCCACTGGTGCAGGTTCTGCGGGATGTACTCCAGGAACAGCGCGACGCTCGCCGGGTGCCGCTGCCGGGCCTCGATCCGGTGGCGCACCTGCGGTCCGCCGCCCCAGTAGGCGACGGCCCGTTCGGCGTCGGCCAGGTCCTCGGGCGGGGGCGCGGAGTCGGGCAGCACCCGCCAGTGGTACATCAGCGGGAAGCCCTCGTACTCCGCCGCGAGCACCCAGTTGGTCGTCATGGTGTGCACGGCGAGTTCCCGCCAGGCCCCGAAGCCCGGGCTGCCGATGAGGCCGACGCCGTAGTGGCAGAAGTCGGGCAGCTCGAACATGTTCGCCGTGGACCGGACGTGCTCGGGTCGCAACTCCAGGTCGGTGAGGGGCACCCGCTTCACGAACACCGGGGTTCCGGCCACCTCCATCAGGGCCGATGTCCCGCCGATGCCGGAACCGATCGGCACGGCCGCGTCCACGAGGTCGAGCAGGGCGCGATCACTGCGCAGGGCCAGGGCCGTGGAAACGGCGCTGTACGCGGTCAGCCGCGCACCGCGCGCCATGTCGGGGTACTTCGCTGCGGTCTCCACCAGGACACCGACCTCACTTCCGCAATAGCTGCGCAGCTCACTGCTTACCGCGTCCGACCGGTCAACGAGGCGTTCAGCTCGGCGAGTTGGCGGGCGAAGATGCGGGCGCCGCCCTGGGCGGGGTGGCGTACGGCGACGGCGGGCACGCCGTTGCGGGCGAGCGCGGCCTCGGCCTTGCGGCCGACGGCGACGAACGTGGTGATCGCGAACGCCTCGGCGAGGGCGAGCGCGACCGGAGCGCCCGCGGCGACCTCGGCCGCGCGCGGGGTGCGGTTGCTCTCCGGGCGCCCCGGCTCGTGCGGGTGGTGCGGGTAGATCGGCCAGAACAGCGGCAGCGCTCCGCGCCACGAGGCCATCGCGCCCCACACCACCGCCGAGGACGCCTCCCAGCCGAACGCCGGGTCCCGCGGCACCCGGAAGCCGTCGCCGTCCGGGTCCCCCGTGATCGGCCCGGGCCGGGCGGTGAGCTGGCGGACGCTCGTGAACGAGATGCCGCTGATCGTGTGGCCGCGGTAGCCGGGCGCCTCGCCGATCAGCATGACGCCGGGCCGGCTCCGGGCGATCAACTCCAGGTAGCGGCGCAGGTTGTCCGTCCGCAGCCGGCCCGCCTCGTCCGCGCCGTAGAGGAACTCCGCGTCGTCGGGTGCGGGCAGTTGCCGCAGCAGCGACCAGAACCGCGCCGTGTCGACCCCGCTCACCGCGACCACCCCGTAGCCCTGTCCGTATCCGTACCCGTACCCGTACCGGTCCTGGCGCCCGAAGCCTGACCCCGACCGCCCGCCGCTCGGTACCCCGCGCGCTCCCCGCCTGCCACCCCCGCACCGTATCGCCTCCGCGGGCCCCGGGTACGGCGGGCTGGCAGGCGGGGAGCGCGCGGGCTGCTTAGGATGCTGATACGTTGCGCCGTCGGCCCGACGGCCGCTTCGGGCAGGACTCGGATGACGTGGGAGGGCCGGTTTTGGCTGCTGGTCCGGGTGGTGGGCGCGAGGCGCCGGAGCGCGAGCAGGCCCGGCTGCGCGGGCTGGCCGAGGCGGGACTGACCGCCCGGTCGGACCCGGACATGGACCGCTTCGCGCGGATGGTCGCGCGCCTGCTGGACGTGCCCGTCGCCCTGGTGTCCCTGCTGGAGCCCGAGCGGCAGGTCTTCCCCGGCATGGTGGGGCTCGGCGATCCGTGGGCGAGCCGCCGGGAGACACCGCTGACGCACTCGCTGTGCCAGTACGTGGTGGCGTCGCGGGAGCCACTGGTGCTGGCCGACGTGCGGGCGGACGACCTGACCCGCGACAGCCTGGCCATCCCCGACATGGGCGTGGTCGCCTACGCCGGCATGCCGCTCACCGACGCCAGGGGCACCGTCCTGGGGTCGCTGTGCGCGATCGACTCCGTGGTCCGCGAGTGGACCGGGCGGGAGGTCCAGGACCTCTCCGACCTGGCCGAGGCGTGCTCGGCGGAGCTGCGGCTGCGGATCGCCAACCGCCAGGGCGAGGAGGCCCGCGCGGCCGCGGACGAGGCCCGCCGGGCGGCCGAGCAGGTGCTGGCCGGCGCGGAACTGCAACTGCGCGCGGCCGAGGAGCTGACCGGCACCGTCAGCCTGCTCGACGTGCGCCGCAAGGTGCGCGAACTGGTCTCCGGGCTGCTCAAGCCCAGCTACGTGGGCCTGGTGCTCCTCGACGAGGGGGAGCTGCGCCGGGTCCCCGACCCCGACACCGCGCACGCCGTGGAGGCCCTGTTCGAACGGTACGGCCCGCAGGACGCGTTCCCCACCGCGCGGGCGTTGCGGGAGCGGCGCACCGTGACCGTGCCCGACCGCGCCCACCTCGTCGAGCGGTACAGCGCCGAGGCCGTCGCCGCCTACGACTCGCTGGGGCTCCAGTCCGCGGTGTGCGTGCCGCTGCCCGCCGTACGCGGGCCACTGGGCGTGCTGGTGACGGGCTGGGCCGAGCCGCACCGCACCGACCTGACCGAGTACGCGGCGCTGAGCGCGGTGGCCGGCTACACCGCCCAGGCGGTGGAACGCGCGGTGTTCCTGGACGAGCGGATCGATGTCGCCCACCAGCTCCAGCAGGCCATGCTCACCACCCTGCCCGAGGTGGACGGCCTGGACATGGCGGCGGTCTACCTGCCGGCGGTCTCCGGGGAGATGGTCGGCGGCGACTGGTACGACGCGATCCCCCTGAACGTGCCCCCGCAGGCGCTCGCGTCCCTGTCCGAGCCCCTTTCCTCCGCCGCGTCCGGGCCCGGTCCGGACGCGGCGGCCCTCGCGGTGGCCGCCGGCGGCACCCTCGCGATCACCGTCGGCGACATCACCGGCCACGACATCCACGCCGCCGCCATCATGGGCCAGGTCCGCAGCATGCTGCGCCAGGCCGCGCTCGACCACCCCGGGCAGGGCCCCGCCGCGGTCGTGGCGGCCCTGGAACGGGCGGTGGCGCACCTGCCGCTGGAGGCCGGCGGCACCCTGGTCCACGCGCACCTGCGCCGGCAGGGCCCGTCCTGGCATGTCAGCTGGACCAACGCGGGCCACCCGCCGCCGCTGCTGCTGCACGCGGACGGCCGGGTCGAGGAGCTGACCGTCCACGACGCGCTCTTCCACCACGCCCTCACCCCGCCCGACCGCGCCGACCAGCACGTACGCCTCGACCCCGGCTCGACCCTGCTGCTGTACACCGACGGTCTGGTCGAGCAGCGCCGGGCGAGCATCGACGACGGCATCGCCCGTGCGGCGGCCGCGCTGCTCGCCCACCGCGGGCTGCCGCTCCCGGAACTCCTCTCCCGCCTCACCCGCGAGGTCTCCGGTCCCCACAACAGCGACGACATCGTGCTCATGGCGCTGCGCCCGGCCGCTCAGGCAGCGCCGCCCACAGCAGGAACGCGAGCAGGCTGATCCCCGCGCCCAGCGCGCACACGGCCGTCCAGCCCGCCGCCGCGTAGAGCGTGGTCGCGGCGACGGCGCCCGAGGCGCTGCCGATCGAGTAGAAGACCATGTAGCCGCCGATCAGCCGGCTCCCCGCCTCCGGGTGCAGCGCGTAGATCAGCGTCTGGTTGGTGACGTGCACCGCCTGGACGGCGAGGTCGAGGACGATCACGCCGACGGCCAGCGCCCACAGCGAGTGCCGGGTGAAGGCCAGGGGCAGCCAGGAGACGGTGAGCAGGGCCAGCCCGATGCCGGTGGTGCGCCGGGAGTGGCCGCGGTCGTTGAGCCGGCCGGCGCCGGTGGCGGCGAGGGCGCCCGCGGCCCCGGCCAGCCCGAACGCCCCGATCGCGGTGTGGGACAAGGAGAGCGGGGGTGCGCTGAGTGGCAGCGCGACGCTGCTCCACAGCGTGCTGAAGGCGGCGAAGATCAGCAGGGCGAGCAGGGCCCGTACCCGTAGAAGGCGCTCGCGCGCGAACAACTGAACGGTGGAGCGCAGCAGTTGACCGTACCCGACGGCACTCGACACAACCTTGTTCCGGGACGGCAGCAGGCGGTGGAGGGTCAGGGCGAGCAGGCCGGTGAGGGCCGCCGAGCAGAGGTACACCGAGCGCCAGCCGGCGAGGTCGGCCAGCAGGCCGGAGACGGAGCGGGCGAACAGGATGCCGGTGACCACGCCGCTGGTCACCAGGCCGACGACCTTGCCGCGCTCCTCAGGCGCGGCCAGCGACGTGGCGAAGGCCACCAGCGTCTGGGTGACCACCGCGAGCAGCCCCACGGAGGTGAGGCCCACCAGCAGCAGCGCCGCGTTCCCGGCGGTGCCGACAGCGGTCAACGCCGCTGCCAGCAGCAGGAGTTGGGCCACGACGAGGCGTCTGCGGTCGAGCAGGTCACCCAGCGGCACCAGGAAGAACAGCCCGAGCCCGTAGCCGACTTGGGTCAGCGTCACGATCGCGCCGACCGTCGCCGTGCCGATCGAGAATTCGCGGCCGAGCGTCACCAGGAGCGGCTGGGCGAAGTAGACGTTGGCCACCGCGGTGCCGCAGGCCACGGCGAAGAGCAGGGTGAGCCCTCTGGAGAGCCTGAACCCGGACGTCTCCGTGCTCGGTGCCGCGCGCGTTTCCGTGCCTGCGCCTGTACCCCCAGCCGAGACCTCGGCTTCGATCTCGGTATCGATCGCGGTTTCGGCCTCGCCCGCCATGGCCCTGTGATCGCGTCCCACGCGCAGCCCCTCACATCCGGTTTCATCTTGCTACCAGACGGACGGTAGCCGTAGCTGGTAGCATGTTGCAACCGGACATGAGGAGGAGGGCTCGCCATGGTGGAGCGGACCCGCTTCGACGACAGCGACTGCCCCGTCGCGCGGTCGGTGGACGCCATCGGCGACTGGTGGTCGCTGCTGATCGTGCGGGACGCCTTCGACGGCAGCCGCCGCTTCGGGGAGTTCCAGCGCAGCCTCGGCGTGGCGAAGAACATCCTCACCGCGCGCCTGCGCGCCCTGGTCGCCGCCGGCGTCCTCGACACCGCCCCCGCGTCGGACGGCAGCGCCTACCACGAGTACGTACTGACCCCGAAGGGCCGGGGCCTCTTCCCCGTCGTCGTCGCCCTGCGGCAGTGGGGCGAGCAGAACCTCTTCGCCCCGGGCGAGCCCCACTCCGAGCTTCTCGACCGCCGGCAGGGCCGCCCCTTGCGCGCCCTGGAGGTCCACGCCGCGGACGGACGGCGCCTCACCCCCGACGACACCACGGTCCGCAAACTCGACTGACCGCCCCACCCGGCGACCCCGGCGGCCGAAGGGTGCTCAACGGACGGACGCCTGCGGGGCGCACGCAAGGACGCCCGCGAACGGCGCGCACGTCACGGCAGCCGAGCGGCATCGATCAGCCCAGCGACGTGGCTGCCGCACGCAGGTCCTCCAAGGCCGCCAGCGCATGCGGCGCGAGCCCTTCCGTGTCGTCACGCTCACCTTCGGACCACTGGGCGTATCCCCGCTTGAACGCGAGGACTCCCAGCTCGGCCGCGAGGTGCGCGGTCGGCTCGGGGACGCCGCGGGCGACGAGCGCGGCCGTCATGGCGGCCGCGAGACCGACGCTCTTGAGGGCGTCGCGCTCCTGCAGTTCGGTGCTGGCCGCCACGGCCGCTTTGAGGCGGGGGCCGAGTTCGCGGTTCGCCGGACCCATGGCGCCCGATGCGCGCTCGAGACCGGCCGCCACCGCCTGGAGCGGGCCGGCGCTCACGGGGGCCTCGGTGATGCCGTCGGCGAGCAGCCTGCCGAGCGTCTCCTGGCCGGCGACCAGCAGCTCGCGTTTGTCGGAGAAGTACCGGAAGAAGGTGCTCTTGGTGACGCCGGCGCGCTCGGCGATCTGCGCCACCGTGGTGGCGTCGTACCCCTGCTCGGTGAACAGGTCGACCGCCGCGACGACGAGTCGTTGGTCCGCTCCCGGTTGCCATCTGGCCATGAGACCAGGATAGGTGATGAGACACCTGTCCTATCACCATGTAGGGTCAGTGATGGGACAATTGTCCCATCACTTCCAGGGAGAGCTCATGCATGTCTTCGTCACCGGCGGTACCGGCACCATCGGCTCCGCCGTCGTCGCCGAACTGCTCGGCAACGGCCACACCGTCCTCGCACTGGCCCGCTCGGACAGTTCCGCGCAGGCCCTTGAGCGCGCCGGCGCCAAGGCGCTGCGCGGCGACCTGGCCGACCTCGACACCCTGCGGTCCGGCGCGGCGCAATGCGACGGCGTGATCAGCCTGGCGTTCGGACGTGACTACGGCAGTCCGGACGCGCTCACCCGGGCCATCGCCGAGGAGAGCGCCGCTCTCGCCACGCTGGGGCAGGAACTCGTCGGGAGCGACCGCCCGATCGTCACGGTCTCCGGCACGCCCTGGGTGCCGGGACGCGCCTCCGTCGAGGCCGATCCGCTGCCGACCGACGGCCCGGTGGGCGGTCGAGGCCGTTCGGTCAACGCACTGCTGGACCTCGCCTCGCGCGGTGTGCGCGGCACGGCCGTCCGCATGCCCCGCACGGTCCACAACGAGGGCAAGGGCGGATTCGCCGGCCTGCTGGCCGATCAGGCGCGCCGCACCGGGGTGGCCGGCTACCCGGGCGACGGCACCCAGCGCTGGCCGGCCGTGCACGCGCTCGACGCGGCGGTCCTGTTCCGCCTGGCCCTCGAGTCCGCGCCGGCCGGGACGTCCTGGCACGCCGTCGGCGACGAGGGAGACGCGGTGCGGGACATCGCCGCAGTCATCGGGCGGCGACTGGGCCTGCCGGTCGAGGAGGTTCCGCAGGAGAACTTCGGCCCGTTCGGCCCGATCTTCGCCATGGACCAGCCGGCGTCCAGCGCCCACACCCGCGAGGCGCTCGGCTGGCAGCCGACCCACTCCGGCCTCCTCGAGGACCTGGAGACCATTCAGCCCTGAACCACGCCGGTTCGAGGGGACCGCCCGGCTCGTCCACCAGCCCGCCCGACGGCGCGGCCCCCGGCGCCCCCGCCAGGGCCCCGGGGCCGAATCGCCGTGTTCGATCCGGTGGACGAGCCGGGCGGGTCGGGTGACTTCGCCCGGAGGGCGCGGCCACCGGCAGGGGTGAGGGCGAGCGCCTTGCGCAGGAAGCCGAACCCGACCCGGCGCGCCTGGTGGTCGACGGCGAGGATGCCGAGGCGCACACGCTGGTCGACCACGCCGTCAAGGGCGTTGACCGGTGCCGATCGGGCTCGGCGGTCGTGACGCGTCGCGCTGACGGCGCCGCCGGGTCAGGCTCCTTCGGAGGAGGCCCGCAGGGCGAGGACGACCTCGTCGATCTCGGCGCTCCGCGCGTTCGCGTAACCCCGTTCGGTGCCGGTGACCACGAACCCGCACTTCTCCAGCACCCGGATCGAGCCGGCGTTGTCCGCGGCCGCGCGTGCGTGCAGGGGGCGTTCCGGCACCTCGGCGAGCAGTGCGCGC
This sequence comes from Streptomyces sp. NBC_00448, assembly GCF_036014115.1. NCBI lineage: Bacteria > Bacillati > Actinomycetota > Actinomycetes > Kitasatosporales > Streptomycetaceae > Streptomyces > Streptomyces sp. NBC_00448. The sequence continues at coordinate 9,225,363 of NZ_CP107913.1, read as the reverse complement.
AGCGCGGCGGTGGCCACCCCGCGACCCCAGTGCTCCCGGCCGATCCAGTAGGTCACCTCGCGCTCCTCCGGCGGCCCGAACGCGCCCGCGTGCCCGACGACTTCGCCACCCGCACCGACCACCGTCCGGGTGACGACCGCCGGGTCCCGGCGGATTCGCTCCCAGTGGGCCTCGAACCGGCCGCGGTCCGCCGGGTCCTCGGAGGTGAACGCCGCCATCCACACCCCCTCGGGGTCCGTCATCTGCGCGAAGAAGACGGGCAGATCACCGTCCTCCACCGCACGCAGCACCACGTCCATCGAGCCCTCCCGGCAAGTGATCGTCGGCGCCGGACCCCATGGCCCAGGCGCCCGAGCAAGCGTGGTCGGACCGGCCGCGCGTCGCCGTGGGCGAGCGTACCGACCGGCCGCGCCGCGACCGTACGACCCAGCCGTACGCGCCCTGACGCCCGGAGGCCGCAGCGGTCGCCCGACACCCGGTCCACCACCCTAATCGCACAGTCGTTCGAACATGTGCCAGAATCCAGCCATGCCCCACTCCTTTCCCGACGAACTCGTCCAGGCCCAGCGCGACTGGTACACCACTTACCGCGAGTTGGCGGCGAGCGCGGGCGCGGGCTCGCGCACCACGGTGCTGCGCCGGCGCCTGGTCCGGCTCTCCGTCCGCATCAGCGCCCACCCCTACTGGGCCACCCTCCCCGGCACGGCGCCCGCCGCGCGGATGGAGCTGAAGCAGATGACCTGGGACGCGCGCGCCCCGCGCCGGGCGCCCCACCACAGCCCCGACCAGACCCCCTGACCCCCGGCCGCCGATCCCCGACGGGCCCCGCCCCCTCGGCACTCCGGCCCCGGCAACGGCCCGGCCCTGCCCGGCCACCGCACCGTCGCCCGCCGCAACACCCCCACCCGGCAACGCCCCGCCCCACCCCCGGCCCTTGACCGGACCGTCACCGGCCCGTGACCTCACCCACCCCACCCGCACCAGAGGCCGCCGGTTGCCGCGGATCGGGGAGAGCGCTCTCTCAACGCCTTGACACGGCGCCCCCGGCCCTCCAAGGTACGTCCCAGAGAGCGCTCTCACAGCGGGGCTCACCGCTCGCGCACAAGCGCCCCCGCCCGCCCGCGCACACCGCCCGGGCGTCGCGGTGCCGCCGGGCCGTCCGGACAGAGGTAGGTCGTACGTATGTCATCAAGCAGGGCCGCAGGAAGTGAAGCCCCGGCAGCCGCGCACAGACCCGGGGGCGGGACGGACACCCTGGTCGGGGACACGCTCGGCCGCCGTACGTTCATGACCACCGCGGCCCTGCCCGGCGCCGTACCGGTGACCGGCGCCGCCACTTCCGCGTCCGCGCCCGCTTCCACACCGGCGCCCCCGCCGGGGTCCGCGCGCGACCGCAGCGGGCAGCGGCCCCCGTACGCCCGCCAGTCGCCGCCCGCGGAGCCGGACTTCGGCCCGCACGTGAAGGTCTTCGGCCCGGACACGCCGGTCGGGCAGGTCCAGGCCGCCCTGGACGCGGCCGCGGTCGGCGGCGGCCGGAGCGCCTTGCTGTTCAGGCCGGGCCGCTACGCCGTGGACGTACGGCTCGGGCCCCGCACGTCCGTGGCCGGCCTCGGCGCGCACCCGGACGACGTGACGATCGACGGCACGGTGCGGGCCGCGGACCAGCGCGGGCCGGGCTGCGGCGACCGCGCGGCCACCGACTCGTGGCGCGCCGCGGAGAACCTCGCGATCCTGCCCGCCGGCGGCACCCAGCGGTGGGAGGTCTCCCCCGCCGCGCCGCTGCGCCGGGTGCACGTCCGCGGCCGGCTCCTGCTCTGCCCGGGGCCGGGCGGCGCCTCCGATGACGGGTTCATCGCCGACTCGGTGGTGGACGGGGAGGTGCTCGACACCGCGCGGCAGTGCTCGCTCACCCGGGACAGCCGGGTCGGCGGCTGGACGGACCCGGCCGGGCGGCAGGTCTTCGCCGGCGTCGAGGGAGCGCCCGCGCCGACCTCCCCCGGCCCGCCGCACACGCTGGGCACGACTCCGCAGGTCACGCCGCCGGGCGGCCCGCTCAGTCGCGAGAAGCCGTTCCTCTACGTCGACGAGGGTGGCCGGTACCGGGTGTTCCTGCCGGCGCTGCGGCACGGCGCGGTCGGCGCGAGCTGGGCCGGCGGCAGCACCCCGGGCTCGTCGGTGCCGATCGACCGGTTCTTCGTGGCCCGGCCCTCCGACTCGGTGCGCACCCTCAACAAGGAGCTGTCGCAAGGACGTCACCTGCTGCTGACGCCCGGCTGCTACGAACTGGGCGACACCCTCAAGGTCAAGTGGGCCGGCACGGTGGTGCTGGGGCTCGGCCATGTGACGCTCACCCCGCGCCAGGGCGTGGTGTCGATGACGGTCGCGGACGCGCGCAGGGTGCGGATCGCGGGGCTACGGTTCGACGCGGACGCGGCCGACGCGGACGCGGCCGACGCGGACGCGGCCGACGCGATCGTGCTGCTGGAGATCGGCGCCCGGCGGGGCGGACGCAGCGACCCGCGCGACCCGGCGTCCGTGCAGGACGTGTGCTTCCGGATCGGCGACGCCGGCCGGGCGGCCACCGCGCTCGTCGTGAACAGCGACCATGTGCTGCTCGACCACGTCCGGGTGTGGCGCGCCGGACCCGGCGCCGGCGAGGACCGGGTCACCGGCGGCGCGGCGGCCGACGTGGTGGTCAACGGCGACGACGTGCGGGCCACCGGCCTGTTCGTGGCGCGTTTCCGGACGTCCGGCGTGGCGTGGAACGGCGAGGGTGGGCGCTCGCTCACGGGTACCGGCTGACCGGCGGCCCGCCGGACGGGCCGATGTGATCGACCACGTGATCAACGGTGCCGTGGCCCACCCGGGCACCGGCACCCGCGCCGGTGAACCTGGTGAGGTGCCCGGCGCGTTGACACGTGGCCCATGGGGGTGAGGGGGCCGTTGCCCGGGTGGGCCACGGCCCCCTCACGGTTGTACGGCGAAGGCCGCGCCCGCGGTTCGGGCGGCCGGACGTGACGGCGCTCCGCCCGTACCGACGATCTGACGTTCCGACGGTCTGCCGTTCCGACGAGCCGTCGTTGCGACGATCGGATGTTCTGAAGCGCCGGCATTTCGACAAGCCGCTGTTCCGACGATCCGAACTTCCCATGATGCGAAGGGTTCTCCGGCAGGCGATCGACGGCGGCACTCATCCCACGTAGGATGTCCGATGTTCGGCGATCACGTGGCGGCGGTGTCGCGCGCACGCCGGCCCGGACCCCGGGGAGGGATCGGTGGACGCACTCACCTCGCGGACGCTGCGCGGCATCTGGTCGCCGACGCTGCTGCCGCTCGACGCGGACGACGCGATCGACTTCGGCCGCCTGGAGGAATCGCTGGAGGCGGTGCTCGGCTCGGGCGTGCACGGCGTCTACACCAACGGCACCGCGGGCGAGTTCCACACCCTGGACGAGGGCGAGTACGACCGCCTGCACGCGCTGGTGGCCGCGCGCTGCGCCGCGGCCGGGGTGCCGTACCAGCTCGGCGCGAGCCACCCCGGCGGGCGGCTGTCGCTGGACCGGGTTCGCCGGGCGGCGGCGCTGCGGCCGGGCGCGATCCAGGTGGTGCTGCCGGACTGGCTGCCGCTCCGGCCCGGTGAAGTGGTCGCCGCGCTGCGCGGGTTCGCCGCCGCCGCGGACGGGGTGCCGCTGGTGCTGTACAACCCGCCGTACGCGAAGACGCAGGTCACGCCGGCGCTGCTGGCGCGGATCGGCGAAGAGGTACCGCAGGTGGTCGGGTTGAAGGTGCCAGCGGTGGAGGTCGCTCAGGGCCTGACCGACCGCTTCGCGGTGTTCGTGGCGGGCCACACGCTGGCGTCCGGCCGCCGCGGCGGCGCCGCCGGGTCGTACTCGAACGTCGCCTGCATGAGTCCGGCCGGTGCGGTGCGCTGGTATGCGCAGATGGCCGCGGACCCGCGGGGCGCGGCGGACGTGGAGGCGCGGCTGCGCGGCTTCCTCGACCGCCATGTGGCGCCGCTCGCGGCCGACGGCTACAGCGATCCGGCGCTGGACAAGACGCTGTGCGCAGTGGGCGGTTGGTCCCGCACCGGCACCCGGGTGCGGTGGCCGCACCGCTGGGTGCCGGCGGAGCAAGTGCCCGCGCTGCGGGAGGCGGCGCTGGCCACGGTGCCCGAACTCCTCGCCCACCCGCTGGACGCGAGATGAGCCCAACCGCCCTCGGCACGCGCGCAACGCGGCCAGGCGGTCACGACGTTCACGCCCCGACCCGGAGCGCGTACGTCAACGCGCCGTCGCGGATGGCGAATCGGCCGCACCGCTGGGTGCCGGCGGAGCAAGTGCCCGCGCTGCGGGAGGCGGCGCTGGCCACGGTGCCCGAACTCCTCGCCCACCCGCTGGACGCGAGATGAGCCCAACCGCCCTCGGCACGCGCGCAACGCGGCCAGGCGGTCGCAACGTTCACGCCCCGACCCGGAGCGCGTACGTCAACAGGCCGCCGTGGAAGGCGAGTCGGCCGTATGAAGCACTGACGCGCGGAAGGGCTGCGTTTTCCGCGGCCATCCAGCGGCCACCGGCGATCCCGTACGCCTGGTGGACGGCGGGGCCGGACCGCCCGCGTACCGCCACCACCGCCTCGGCATCCGGCGCGGCACCCGCTCCGGTGCCCCTCCTTCGGCTCGGCCGCCTTGTCACGCGGAGCGGCGTCCTGCACGGGCGGCCCGGCGCCCGGCATCCCCGGACGGTCAAGTGAAGGTAAAATCACGGCAATTGGTCTAGTCCCTTTTCATCTGCGGCAACGCGCGCGGCCCTGCCCGCCGCGCGCCGATTGGTACAGTCCAATTGTTCGTCCGACCCATTGCCGCTCGACAGCGGCCTCGGCTGTCCTGGCTGTGCGATACCCCGACAGTGCGGTGCGGAACGGGAGTCACGCCGTTCCACGCCGCCCTGGGCATCCCCCCACCCCCAAGGAGAGCCGTGTTCACAGGACTCAGAACGCCCAGACCTGTCCGCCGGGCGGCGCGGTTACGCGCCCGGCTGGTCACCGGACTCACCGCCCTGGCCCTCTCGATGGCCGGGCTCGTCGGGCTCAACACCCCCGCCGCGCACGCCGCCGGCGCGCTCACCGCGGAGTTCAGCAGCACCGGCAGCGGCTCGTCGTGGTCCGGCAGCTATGTCGTCAAGAACGGCTCCTCGGCCGCGGTCAACGGCTGGAGCCTGGAGTTCGACCTCCCGGCCGGTGTCACGATCACCGGCGAGACCAACGGCACCAGTTCGGTCACCGGTTCCCATGTCGTCGTCACGCCCGCCTACTACAACGCGACGATCCCGGCGAACGGGTCCACGTATCCGTACAGCTACACGTTCCAGGCCTCGGGCCCGCTCGGCACGCCGACGGGGTGCCTGATCAACGGCGACAAGTGCGACGGCAGCCCGGCGGTGCCCCCGAAGGCGCCGACCGGGGTCGCGGTCGCCGACGCCACCGCGCACACGGTGAGCCTGAAGTGGACCGCGGCGGCCACCGGAGACTTCCCCGTGGCGTCCTACGACGTGCTGCGAGGCAACACCGTCGTGGCCTCCAGCGCCACCACCACGGCGACCGTGCCGAACCTGTCCCCGGCGACGTCGTACCAGTTCACGGTGCGGGCGAAGGACTCCCGCGGCAACACCGGGCCGGCCAGCGACCCGGTCACCGCGACCACCTTCGACCCGTCCACCGACACCGTCCCGCCGACCGCTCCGGGCAACCTGCGGGCCGGCACCGTCACCTCCAGCACCGTCCAGCTGTCCTGGGACGCGGCGACCGACAACATCCGCGTCGCCGCCTACGACGTCTACCAGGGCTCGACGCTCGCCGCGACCGTGCCCGCCGACACCCGCACCACCACCCTGGTCGGGCTCGCGCCCGCCACCGCCTACACCTTCACCGTGAAGGCCCGTGACCTGGCCGACAACGTCTCGCCGGCCGGCAACGCGGTCACCGTCACCACCCTGGAGGCCGTGGGCAACGGCGGTTACGCCAAGGTCGGTTACTTCGTGCAGTGGGGCATCTACGGCCGCCAGTACTTCGTGAAGAACCTCGACACCTCGGGCGCCGCCGGCAAGCTCGACGTCATCAACTACGCGTTCGGCAACATCGACCCGACCAACCTCACCTGCCTCAACGGCGTGACCAAGGGCACCACTGCCGACCCGGAGGACCCGAACCAGGGTGACGGCGCCGGGGACGCGGACGCCGACTACGGCCGGGCGTTCCCCGCCTCGCAGTCCGTCAACGGCCAGGCGGACGACGGCTGGGGCAAGCTGCGCGGCAACTTCAACCAGCTCAAGGAGCTCAAGGCCAAGTACCCGAACCTGAAGGTGGTGATGTCGCTCGGCGGCTGGACGTACTCCAAGTACTTCTCCGACGTGGCCGCCACCGACGCCTCCCGCAAGAAGTTCGTCCAGTCCTGCATCGACATGTACATCAAGGGCAACCTGCCGGAGACCGAGGGCGCCGGCGGCCCGGGCGTCGCCGCGGGCATCTTCGACGGCTTCGACCTCGACTGGGAGTGGCCCGGTTCCCCGGACGGCCACCCCGGCAACCACTGGAGCACCGCCGACAAGGCCAACTTCACCGCGCTGATCGCCGAGTTCCGCACCGAACTCGACGCGCTCGGCGGCGACCACAAACTGCTCACCGCCTTCACCCCGGCCGACCCCAAGAAGATCGACGCCGGCTGGGACCTGCCGCAGGTGTCGAAGAACCTGGACATCGAGAACATCCAGGGCTACGACTTCCACGGCTCGGGCAGCGACAACTCGTGGGAGCCGAACCGCACCGGTGACCAGGCCAACCTCTACCCCGACCCCAACTCGCCCTACCCGAACGACTTCAGCGTCGACAGCGCGGTGCAGACGTACCTCGACGCCGGCGTCAGCCCGCGCAAGCTCACCATCGGCCTCCCCTTCTACGGCAGAGGCTGGCAACAGGTGACCGGCGGCGGCGCGAACGGCGAGTGGCAGAGCGCCAACGGCGCCGCGCCCGGCCAGTTCGCCGAGGAGGCCGGCACCCGCGGCTACAACAACCTGGTCACCAGCGTGCCGGGGCTGACCGTCCACCACAACGACCAGACCGTGGCGACCTACGGCTACACCGGCGAGGGCGGCCAGTGGTGGTCCTTCGACGACGCCTGGTCGATCGGCAAGAAGGCCGCGTACATCAAGTCCAAACACCTCCTGGGCGCGATGATCTGGGAGATGTCCGGCGACACCCCCGACGGTTCGCTGCTCAACACCCTCAACACGGGGCTGCAGAACTGACGGCGGCACCCTGAACGGAGCGCACACCTGCTGGGGCCGTCCGGGAGCGCACCCGGGCGGCCCCGGCGGCTGGAGCCTCCGCCACCGGGCAGAAACTGGCAGGACTGCCAATTGACACGGCCGACACGTTCGCTAGGCTGGGCGCCGTGTCCGCCGCACCCACCGAAGCCGCGTCCGAACCCGGACTGCGGGAGCGCAAGAAGGAGCAGACCCGCCACGAGCTGCGCCGGAGCGCGGCCCGGCTCTTCGCCGTGCACGGATTCGCGGGCACCACGATCGCCGACATCGCCGCGGCCGCCAACGTCTCCGAGCGCACCTTCTTCCGCTACTTCGACAGCAAGGAGGCGCTCCTGCTGCCCGACGGGGTGGAACTGCTCGCCCGGGTGGAGGCGGAGCTGGCGGACCGGCCGGTCGAGGAGCCGCCGCTCGACGCGGTGTGCGGGGCGCTGCTGGCGGCGGCCGACGCCTTCGGCGCCAGCGGCCTGAGCGCGCTCACCCACCCGCTGGAGGGCACCGAGTCCCTGGTGATGGCGCGGCTGGTGCAGGAGTTCGTCCACTTCGAGGACCGGCTCGCCGCGCTCGTCGAGCGGCGGCTGCCGGCCGGCCTGCCTGATCGCGATCTGCGCGCGGCCGTTCTGGCCGGCGCCGCGCTGTCCGCCGCCCGCGCGGTGCTGCGTACCCAGCGCGGCCGGCGTGCGGCCGGCACCGCGGAACCCACCACAGCCAGGCTGCTGCCCGAGGCCCTGGCCCTGCTCGCCCACCTCCCCCGGATCGGAACCGCCGACGCATGACGCCCAGCGACGAGCCCCAAGTACGGCGCGCGGACGCCGAGGACGCGCCCGCGGGTGCGGAAGACGGCATATCCGGTGCGCCCGGTGCGCCTGGCGCACCCGAGGCGGCCATCGAACCCGGCAGCGCGCCCGCCGCGTCCACGGCACCGGATACGGGTGCCGATACGGATGCGGGCGACGCCGACCGCAACCCCGCAGACCGCAACCCCGACCCCGACCCCGACCCCGACGCGACGAAGCTGTGCGAGCCGGCCCCCGCCCTGCCGCGCCGCCGGTTCGGGCCGCGCCGCAAACCGCTGATCGTGGCCACCGCGGTGGTGGCAGGGCTGGCGTTGCTCGCCAGCGCCGCCGACCTGGTCCTCGCGCACACCGCGCGGGAGCGGATCGCCCGCGCGGCCGGCTGCAAGCTCAAGCCGACCGGCCCGGTGTCGGCGGACCTGTCCGGGAGCCTGGCCGGGCTGCGGCTGCTGACCGGCGACGTCGGCACCGTGCACATCCGCGCCGAGGACGTACGGCGTGACGGCCTGGACCTGTCCGTCGCCGCCGACCTGCACGAGGTGACCACCAAGGGCACCATGAGCGGCGGCACCGCCACGGCCACCATCTCCTACGACGAGTTGGGCAAGCGGCTGAACCGCAAGGGGGCCGGGCTGCGGCCGGAGTCCGACGGCCACGGCGGGCTGGTGCTCACCGGCACCCTCGTGGGCATCCCGCTGCCGGTGACCGTGCACACCTCCATCAGCACCAGCAAGGACGCGATCACCGTCACGCCCACCGACGTCGACGTGCTCGGCCGTACCCTCCCCGTCTCGCAGATGACGGGTGGTCAGGGCGGCTCCGCGCTCGCCGCGAAGCTCGCCCCGCGCACCGTCAAGGCCCCCGAACTTCCGCCGGGCGTCGCCCTGACCGGGGCGCGTACGGACTCCCACGGCCTCGGGTTGATGCTGGCCCTGCCGGCGAGCGTGTCCTCGGGTGCCTCGAAAGGGTGCGCCGCGTAACGACCTTGACACGTCACTCGACCGGCCGATCGCCGCTGCCTAGGATGGCGGCTGCCCCCGATGTCGCTCGGCGGCGGTAGTTGCGCAGGGATCAGCAATGTCGTGAGGGGCCCATGCCATCCGGAGACGTGTCGCCCAGTCCCCCGATCGATGTGACGGTGCCGAGTGTCGCCCGCATGTACGACTACCTCCTGGACGGCAAGGACAACTACCCTGCTGACCGCGGCGCCACCGAGGAGCTGCTGGAGCAGGTGCCGAGCATGAAGGTGCTCGCGCTGAACAACCGTCAGTTCCTGCGCCGCGTGGTGCGGGTGCTCGCCGAGGACTACGGCATAAGGCAGTTCGTCGACCACGGCTCCGGGCTGCCCACCCAGGACAACGTGCACGAGATCGCCCAGCGCGTCCACCCCGACGCCCGCGTGGTCTACGCGGACAACGACCCGATCGTGCTGGCGCACGGCCGGGTGCTGCTGGAGCAGAACGAGAACACCGCGGTCCTCCAGGCCGACTTCCGCGACACCGACAGCATCTGGGACAGCCCGGAGGTGCATCGGCTGATCGACCTGGCCGAGCCGGTCGCGGCGCTGTTCGTGTCGGTGCTGCACTGCGTGAAGGCCGTCGAGGACCCGGCCGGCATGGTGCACCGGGTGCGCGACCGGCTGCCTGCCGGCAGCTGCCTGGTGGTGTGCCAGCTGGTCAGCGACGACCCCGACGTACGGTGCGGCGTCAGCGAGTTCATGGACGAGTCGACCGGCGGCAACTGGGGCGAGGTGCGCGAGGAGAGCGACCTGCTGCGCTACCTGGACGGCACCGAGATCCTGCCGCCCGGGCTGGTGGAGGTCTCCACCTGGCGCGCCGACAACGAACTCGCGCTGGTCCAACCCAGCTACGAGTGGATCGAGTTCGGCGGCGTCGGCCGGGTGCGCTGACCGCTACTCGTAGCGGGTCAGTGCCTCCTCCAGCAGCAGCCGGCTCTCCGCCGGGGTCGCCGCCACCGCGCTGAGTTCGTCGAGTGCGGCCCGGTAGCGGTCCAGGTCCTCCAGCCGGTCGAGGTAGACCGCGCTGGTCATGTGCTCCAGGTAGACCACGTCCGGCAGGAAGCCCTGGGCGAAGCGCAGGTAGGTCACGGCCGCGCCCGGGGTCGCGGCGGCGCTCGCCTCGTAGGAGGCGACCTGGAGCCGCACCCCCGGCTGCCGCAACACTTCGAGCAGGTAGACGAGTTGGTCGCGCATCACCTGCCGCCCGCCGACCGGGCGGTGGAGCACGCCCTCGTCGATCAGCGCCCACAGCACCGGCGCGCCCGGCGCGTGCATCCGGCGCTGCCGCTCCAGCCGCAACTGGACCCGCTGCTCGACCTCGTCGGCCGGCGCCAGCCGATGGCCGCTGAGCACGACGGCCTGCGCGTAGGCGGGGGTCTGGAGCAGCCCGGGCACGAACTGGTTCTCGTAGGTGCGGATCACATGCGCGTCGCGCTCCAGGCCGATGAGCTGCTGCAGCCAGTCCGGCACCACCTCGCCGTAGGGCTGCCACCAGTCCGGGCGGGCGGAGCGCTCCACCATCGCGATGATCTGCCGCTGCTCGACCGGGTCGGCGCCGTACAGGGCCAACAGCTCTTCCACGTCACGGGACTTGAGGTTGACGTGGGCGGTCTCCATCCGGCTGATCTTGGAGGCGTGCGCGCGGATGTGGCGGCCGGCGACGACAGGGCTGATGGATTGGCTCTCCCGCAGCGCCCGCAGGTAGTTGCCGAGCACGCGGGCCATCGCCTTGGCACCCATGTCGGGGCGGCGTTCGAGAAGCTGTATGGGCGAGACGAGCTGCGGCGCGGCAGGCATACAGGCTCCCAACACAGTTACTGGACGGACCAGTATTGCACCGGATGGGCATTCGGGGCTGCCCGCCGGCGGCTACCGGCGCGCAGTTCCGTAGGTCACCGTCGCGGGCCGCCGGCCTCAGCCGATGTACCCGTCGAAGTCGCCGTCCTTGGCGCCCTCGACGAACGCGGTGATCTCCGCGCGGGTGTAGACGAGCGCGGGCCCGTCCGGATGGCGCGAGTTGCGCATCGCCACGCTGCCGTCCGGTAGCGCGGCCACCTCGACGCAATTGCCGCTCTGGTTGCTGCGCGCGCTCTTGGTCCAGCGGACCCCGGAAATCGAACTGGCCTGCACACCGTTCTCGAATTGCTGCACTTGGCATCGCTCCTTCGTCGGCCGGGCGGCACTTGGCTACGCTGGCGCACCAGGGGCCACGGCAGTTGCCGAAACACCCTGGGTGCACGTGCTGTTGCAATTTCCGATGCAATTGCAACGGTGTCACTCAAGTCACGGTACTGTCGGTCCGACGCGGTGTCGACACATGCGTGAGCGGCTCCCCCTCGGGGTATGGATTACTGCCGTTTTCGAGACGTTGCAGCTCAGGGGGCCGCAATGTCCCGATCGCCATCGGCCCGCGCGTGCGCGGCAGTTGCACGACCGTACGGGGGTCGTACAACTGCCGCGCATCAACCGCTCGCTCGCGTCCGGTCGGCTCCGGATCTCCGGTTACACTCACGCGCCCCGGCACCCCGGCGGCTCAGGCGTCCCAGGAACTCGGACGACCCGGACGACCCCGACCGCCGCGCGTTTCACGCGGCCCGACGCACCTCGATCAGCAGCGCCTGGCCGGGGTTGAGCGTCGGCATCGGCACTCCGGCCCGCACGAGCACCGCACCCGGCATCCGCACCCAGTCCGTCAGCGCCTCGGTCAGCCAGGCGGGCCCGGACGTCTGGTGCAGCGACGGCAGGCCGAGCTCGGTCCGCACCCGAACCTGGTAACTCCCGTCGGCGGCCAGCCCGGGCAACGGCACCCGGCCGTACTGGCCTTCGGCGGACGTGGCGGTACGCGCCCAGCAGTACAGCGCCGCCGAGCCGTCGAGCGCGACGACGCCGTGCAGCAGCCGCGCCTCGCGGTCCGGGTCGTCCGGCGCGGTCAGGTCCGCGCGGACGCTGCGACCGCCGTGCAGCAGCGGCCGCAACTCCCGGTACATCGCCGTCCACGCGGTGATCCGCGCCAACTCCTCGTCCGTGCACGCCGTCAGGTCCTGCTCGATGCCGGCATGCCCGAACAGCGCCGTCGCCAGCCGGAACGAGTCCGCCGTCGCCCGGTGCGTGGTGTGCGCGGGCGAGGGACCCAGGTGCGCGCCGACCAGCTCCGGCGGCAGCAACTGCCCCGTCCACCGCTGGATCGCCTGCCGCTCCACCGGGTCGTTGCAGTCCGACGCCCACACCCGGTCCGTCCGCGCGAGGATGCCCAGATCCACCCGGCCGCCGCCACTGGCGCAGCTCTCGATCTCCACCCCGGGATGACGCTCCTTCAGCTCGTCCAACAGCCGGTAGAGCGCCGTGACTTGGGCGTGCGCGACCGGGCGGTCATCCCGTCCGTGCACCGCCTCGTGCAGCTCGCGGTTGTGGTCCCACTTCAGGTACGCGATGGCGTTCTGCGACAGCAGCGCGTCCAACTTGCCCAGCAGATACGCCCACGCGTCGGGGTTGGTGATGTCCAGGACGTACTGGTTGCGGGCCGACGGGCCCAGCCCGGCCTTGGGGCCGAGCACCCAGTCCGGGTGCTCCCGGGCCAGATCGGAGTCGGGATTGACCATCTCCGGCTCGACCCACAGCCCGAACTCCAGCCCGCGCGCGCGGACATGGTCGATCAGCGGGGTCAGCCCCCGCGGCCACACCACCGGGTCGACCCACCAGTCCCCCAGGCCGGCGTTGTCCGAGCGGCGGCCGGCGAACCAGCCGTCGTCCAGCACGAACCGCTCGACCCCGACCTCGGCGGCCTTGTCGACCAGCCGCAGCAGCCGCTCCAGATCGTGGTCGAAGTACACCGCCTCCCAGCTGTTGAGCACCAGCGGACGCGGCGCGACCGGATGCTGCGGGCGCGCCCGCAGCAGGGTGTGGAACCGGTCGGCCAGACCGTCAAGACCGTCGGCGGACCAGGCGTACCAGCTCACCGGCGTGCGATACGCCTCCCCCGGCGCGAGCCGGACCTCGCCCGCCCGCAGCAGCTCGCCGCCGCCCAGCGCGGCCGCGTGCACGCCCGCGCCCTCCGGCAACTGCTCCACCAGGAACCGCTGGTCACCGCTCCACCCCACGTGCACCCCCCACACCTCGCCGGACCGGAACCCGAACCCGGGCGTCCCCACCGTCAGCAGATACGGCGAGTCCAGCCCCGGCTTGCCCCGCCGCACCTCCCGCGCATACGTGCCATGCCCCAACGGGCGCCGCTGCGGGCTCCGTTCACGGCTCCACTTACCGGTGAAGTCGAGGATCTCGGCCGCCCGCCGGGGCACCGGCAGCAGCGTCACCGCCTGCGCGAGGTCGTACGGCGCCGCCTCGGCGCCACCGTCGGACGCGCCGGCACGGCGGGTCAGCTCCGCATGGACCCCCAGCACCCCCGACGGCTCCAGGCGATACGTCACCGCCACGTCGAGGCCGGCCCCCGCGTCCGCCAGCGCGATCCGCACCTCGCCCCCGCCGTCCGGGTCCTCGCGGTGCTCGACACCGGACAGGGCCAGCCGCGGCGCACCCGCGCCCCCGGCCAGGTGGCCGTGGTGCGCCGGCGTACCCGACCACCCGTCCGCCTCGGTCGGCCACACCGTGAAGCGCCGCTCCACATCCAGCGCGTTGTTCAGGATCGCGGGCTCGGCCGTCAGGCTCAACGCCGCCCAGTCCGCGCCGCTCAGCTCACCGAGGTCGGCCCCCCAGTGCAGAACTCGGGGCACCGGCTCCGTCAGCTCCACGACAAAACTCGTACCGGCAGCGCGCAGGGCGACGATCCGCGCCGAAGTGCTGGGCATACAAAGGTCCTTCCGGAAACCGGGGTTCAAGGGTCGGGGGTCGGAGGTTCGGGCACCCGGAACTCCGGGAGCCGGGGTTCCGGGAGCCGGGGTTCCGGGAGCCGGGGTTCCGGGAGCCGAACCGCCGCGATGGCCCGGCCGGGCGGCCGGGCCATCGCTCGTTCGTATCAGACGCCGCTGTACGGACCGGGTACGGCACGGCTCAGCCGGTCCGTCCGTGGCTCAGAGCGTGATCTTGTCGATGTCGGAGGAGTAGTCGGTGGGGTTGCCGAAGCCGATGGTGTTCGTGCCCGCCTTGAGGTGCACCGGGACCGTCACGGACTGCGCGGCGCCCCAGTCGTTGTCGTTGGTGCCGGCCAGCGGGAGCTGGAAGGAGGCGCCGTTGACGGTGATCACGGCCGTGCGGCCCGAGGAGCCGTCGACGTAGTCGACCCGCATCAGGTAGGTGCCGTCGGCGGGCGCGGTCACGCCGTTGAAGGTCAGCGTGTTGCCGGTGCCGCCGAGGTTGCCGACCTTCTTGCCGCCGGAGCAGCCCGCGCAGTCCGCGACGCTCGCGCCGCCCGCGAGGGTGTTGCCGGGCGCCTCGGCCTCGTAGGCCACCGGTCCGGCGGCGGACGGCGTGGTGACCGCGACCGCCTTGCTGGGCGCGGAGGTTCGGCCGTGCGCGTCGTGGGCGACGACGGTGAAGGAGTGGCCGCTGCCGGCCGCGAGACCGCGGACGGTCGCGGTGGTGGCGCCGGCGCCGCTGGTGGTGGCGGCCTTCCGGCCGTCGGCGTAGACGGTGTAGCCGGTCGCGGCGGAGCGGCCCGCGTTCACCGCGTCCCAGGAGAGCGAGACGCTGGTCGCCGTGGAGGCGGTGCCGTGCACGGCGAGCGGGGTGCCCGGGCCGTTGCCGGCGTTCTTCGGGGTGATCGTGAACAGCCGCGAGCCGTGCGCGGGCAGGTGCTCGGTGAGCCGGCCGGCGGCGGAGCCGAGGTCGCGGTGGCTCCACAGGTCGCGGACGGACGCCGTGCCGCCGATGCCCAGGTCGGAGAAGTCGGCGGTCACGTCGGCCGCGGCCGAGCCGAGGTTGAACAGCGCGACCGTGACACTGCCGTCGGCGTTGCGGACGTACCAGGTCTGCTGGTCGGTGGCCTGGCTGACCGGCTTGGCCGGGCGGCCGGCCTGGTCGACGGCGATGACCTCGTCGTTGGTGAGCAGCGACAGGCCGTACGAGTCGAGCTTGGTCAGGTCGTCACCGGTGTAGAGCGGCGCGGACTCGATCGCCCACAGCGTGGCGTAGCTCTGCCGTTCGGCGTCGGTGAGGCCGTCGAGCGCGCCGTCGCCGACGTCGAGGGAGTCGAGGTTGTTCCAGTGCCCGGGCCCGGCGTCGGGTATCCACTGCACGACGTCGTTCCAGCGCTGCTTGACCGAGTTGTTCCAGGTGGCGAGGGTGTCGCAGTAGCACTCGACGTCGGTGTCCACCCGCCAGCCGTTGGCGTTCTGCGTCCAGGTCGCGACATGGGGGTGGCTCAGCGACCAGGAGAGGGTGAGCTGGATGGGGCGGCCGGTGCGCTGGAGCGCGGCGTGCCACGCCTGGACGTCGGGGATGTTGTCGTGGGCGGCGTCGCCCTGCCCGGAGCCCGGGCCGACGCCGTCGATCTTGAGGAAGTCCACGCCCCAGGAGGCGAGTTCGTCGGCGACGGAGTCGATGTACTTCTCCGCGCAGGGGGTGGCGAAGTCCATCTGGTAGGACACGTTGTCCCAGCCGCTGGTCTTGCGCAGGTCCGGATAGACCAGGTCCTTGGTGGTGCAGCCGGGGGCGCCGTAGACCGGCGTCTTCCCGTCGTTGTACGCGTCGATGTACAGGCCGACCGCCAGGTAGACGCCGAACTTCAGCCCCTTCTTGTGGAGTTGGTCGCCGACGTACTTCATGCCGTGCGGGAACTTCGTGGCGTCGCCGACCGGACGGCCGTACGCGTCCGAGGTGTTGTGGCCGTCCGCGTCGACGTTCCAGCCGGCGTCCAGGTTGACGAAGTCGTAGCCGTGCGGCTTCAGCTTCGACGCCACCACGTCGGCCTGCTGCAGGACATGGGCCTCGGTCAGCCACGCCTCGCCGCCGTAGCCCGGCGCGCTGGTCGACTCCAGGCTCCAACTGCTCCATCCCATGTAGGGCTTGGCGGCGAGCACGGGTGCGGGCGCGGGCGCGGGCCGGGAAGCGGGCGCGGACGGGGACGCTGACGCGCTGGCGGGTACGGCGACGGCTGCCGCGAGGGCGGTGGCCGCGGTGACGGCGAGCAGCGGAAGAACGCGAGCGCGGGTGCGGGTGCCGCGGGTGCCCGAGCGCCGTGGGGGTCTTGCCGGACGGGTCATCGGTGTACTCCATCCCGGCCTCGCCGCGCGCGGGCGCGGTCGGCCGCCTCAAAGCGGAGAAGGGTTGGCCCGCGCCCGGAGCAGGTCCCACCGCCCGGGGCGCGGAGTGCGGCGAATCTAGCGATGGTTTCCTTCCGCCGTCAACATATTCGGCACCCCGCCTGCGGGGCGCCCTCCCCCCGGGCTGCCCCCCCTGCCGGTTCAGGGACCATCCGCCGGCGATGGGTTGCGCGCGCAGTTCCCCGCGCCCCTTGAGGGTTGCCCCTCTTCCACGGAAGGAGCCGCACGTACTCAGGGGCGCGTGGGGGTAGCTCCCAGGCCGAGTTCTGGGGGAGGACGGAGCGCGCAACAGGCCACCGGCCGGAGAGTCGGGAATCCGCCCCAACCACAACAGCGCGTAGCCGAAGGGACGCGGGGACCCACCGCCTCCGCAGGCCCACCGGGGGAACCCCGGACCCGCTCAAGCCCCGCAGGGACCTTCCTTCGTTTCCTTCGGAAATGTATCGTCTCGGTATGACGCTCGCCGACCAGCCGCCCGCGGCGTCCCTGGTCTTCCAGACCCTCCTGATCCACGGCCCGCTGACCCGCGCCGAAGTCGGCCGCAGGACCGGCCTGTCGCCGGGCGCGGTCACGAAGGTCGCCACCCCCCTGCTGGCCGACGGCTGGATCACGGAACTCGGCAGCCCGGCGGCAGCCGCTGAGCGTGGTTCCGGCCGCCCCGCCGTGCCGATCGCGGTCCGCGCGGGCCGGGCCCGCTTCGTCGGGGTGAAGGTCACCGGGGACGAGTTGATCGGCGTGCTCGCCGACCTGACCGCGCGGCCGCTGGCCAGCGGCCGCGCCGCGCTGCGCTCCCGCGACGTGGGCACCGTGGTCCTCGCGATCGCCCGCCTCGTCGCCCGGCTGCGCACCGACGCGGGCGCCGCGCGGGACGGTGACGTGCACAGCATCGGCGTCACCATCGCCGGGGACGTCGACGGCCGGACCGGCACCGTGCAGTACTCCCCCTTCCTCGACTGGCGCCGGGTGCCGCTCGCCCAGCTGGTGGAGACCGCGACGGGCACGCCGACCGTGATCGAGAACGACGTCCGCGCCCTCACCGTCGCCGAGCAGTGGTTCGGCGCGGGTGTCGGGCTCTCCTCGTTCGCGCTGGTCACCGTCGGCGCGGGTATCGGCTGCGGCCTGTCGATCGGCGGGCGGGTGGTGTCCGGGGCGCACGGGGTGTCGGGCGAGGTCGGCCACCTTCCGGTCGGTGGCACCGACCGGGTGTGCACCTGCGGCAACACCGGCTGCGTGGAGGCGGTCGCCTCCAGCCACGCGATCACCGAGCAGGCCCGGGAGGCGGCCGGCGACCCGGACCTCGGCCTGGCCGGCGCGGTGCGGCTCGCCCACGGCGGCCACCGCGAGGTACGCGCGGTCTTCGCCCGGGCCGGGCACGCGATGGGGCTCGCCCTCGCCTCGGTCGCCAACCTCGTCGGCCCCGAGCGGATCATCATCTCGGGCGAGGGCGTCTCCTCCTACGACCTGTACGAGGAGCAGATCCGGCAGACCTTCGCCGCCCACGCGTTCGGCGCCGCCGCCGACTGCGACCTCCTGGTCCGCCCGCTCCCCTTCGAGGAGTGGGCCCGCGGCGGCGCGGCGGTCGCCGCCCAACGCCTCTTCGCCCCGTCCAAGTAACGCGCACCCGCCCGACCAACCGACTGCCCGACCAACCGACCGATCACCCGACCGCCCCGGCTCAGGACGCGTTCGGCTCGGCCCGCAGCTCGCCCACCACGCGGAAGCGCTCCAGCACCGCCGGCGTCGCGTCGTCCACCGTGAAGCCGGGGTCGTCCAGGGCCGCCCGCATCTCCGCGCTGTGCCAGAACCGTTCGTGGCCGGCCCGCCATTGGGCGACGCTGGTGTACCCCTCCCCCTCGTCCATGGCGTGCGCGAGGTCGGTCCGCCCGAGCGGGACGACCCGTACGCCGGTCACCTCGATGACCGCGACCGGCCGGTCGTCCGAGTCGACGACCACCGCACGGTCCCCGACCTCCGGCAGCGCCTCCCCCTCGTGCGCGTAGTCGACGACCAGCCCGGTCGTCGAGGTCTTGGAGCCGTCGAGGATCGCCGCGACGAGCTGGTCGCGCAGCGGCCCGGGAAAGCCGAACTCGGCCTTCGGCATCGTCGCGAGGTCTGCGGGCGGCACGAAGTCGGGGGTCATACGGCCACGGTAGCGGCCGGTTCCGGGGACCGCGGCAGGGACGGCGCGGCCCCTCCCGGACGTCCGGGAGGGGCCGTAGTACGGGCGGGCGCCGGCGGAGGGTTACGCCTCGTCGCTGCGGACCAGCAGGACGGATACGTGCGCGGTCTTCGCGACGCCACGGCTCACGCTCGGGTGGAGCAGGGCGGAGATGCCGCTGTAGTGGCCGGGGCCTACCGCGATGAGGTCGCTGCCGAGCTCCTCGGCGCGCTCGGTGAGGATCGCGGCCAGCTCCTCGCGCAGGCCCTCGTCGACCTCGCCGTCCGCGGTGATCCCGTCGCCGCGCAGCCGCGCGACCGCCTCGTCCACGACGCGGCGGCTCTCCTCCTGCTCCTCGACCGGCACCACGGTGCTGGCGATCGCGCCGCCGATGACCTGCGAGGGACGGACGTGTATCACCTGGACCGCCGCACCGGTGAGCTTGGCGAGGGATGCCACGGCCTCGACCACGGCGGTGCCGTGGGACGAGCCGTCGACAGCGGCGAGGATGTTCTTGTACATGGGGTCCAACTTCCTTGTCCGTACGGGGTCTCGCGGTTCGGCGGGCCCTCCGCTTGGTTGAGCGGCCGGGTCCCTTGATCCATTCCCGTTCCCGGAGTGGCGTCGGCCACTCCTTGCGCGCGGCCAGACCGGTGGTCCCGGTCCTGACCGGAGAAGCCCGAGAGGCCCCCCGGGAAGCCCGCGAGAATCCCGCGAAGCCCTCGAACCGTCGGTTTTCGTCCGCGGGGCTCGACGGAGCGGCGGCGCACCCCTTGAATGAGAGGCGGGCCCGACCCGGCCCGGCAGGACGACGGTCGAACGACGACGAAGTCGGGATGACGATGGCGGAGATGGGTGCGCTCAAGCGGCGCCGGACGCTGCTGGAGCACGAATGGGCCCGGGTGGTGCCGCAGTTGCGGTCCGCCGGGCGCGGCTCGGCGGGCGGGCCGCCGGTGCGGGCGGAGGTCACGGAGTCGTGGGCGCGCTCGCTGCCGACCGTGGACCCGGGCCTGGAGAGCGCGCCGCCCGCCGCGGGCGGGGGCACCGCCGGGTGGCCGCGCTCCCCGCTGTACCGGCCGGTCACGGACCTGACCGACGAGCTGGTGAGCATCGCCGAGGACGCCGGTTTCGTCGCCGCGGTCACCGACGAGGCGGGCACCATCCTGTGGACCTGCGGCGGCCGGGTGATGCGGCGCCGCGCGGAACGGGTCAACTTCGCGCCCGGCGGCCGGTGGGACGAAGGCGCGATGGGCACGAACGCGCTGTCGCTGGCGCTGCGCAACGGCCACCCCAGCACCGTGTTCTCCGCCGAGCACCTGGTCGCGGCCCTGCACGGCTGGGTCTGCTACTGCGCGCCGATCCACGGCCCGGACGGCCGGGTGCTCGGCGTGCTCGACCTGTCCACCACCTGGGACCGTTCGCACCCGCTGGCGCTGCCGACCGTACGCACCCTGGCCACCGCGATCGAGGCGCGGCTGCGGGACAGGGCGGAGGCCGGGCAGGCGCCGCCGGGCGTGGAGCTGCGCTGCCTGGGCCCGGCGCGGGTGTCCCGGGCGGGCGCGCGGCTGCACCTGCCGCCACGGCAGGTGGAGATCCTGGCGCTGCTGGCGCTGGAGCCGGGAGGCTTCACCCCGGAGCGGCTGCGCGCGTCGCTGTACGGCGACCGGCCGGTGACCGCGTCCACCTTCAAGGCCGAGGTCTCGCATCTGCGACGCGCCCTGGACGGCGCGGTCGCCACGCGGACGTACGCGCTGACCGCGCCGGTGGTGTGCGACGCCGTCGAGGTGCTGGCGGCGCTGGACCGCGGTGACACCGGGACCGCGGTGGAGCGCTACCGCGGCCCGCTGCTGCCGCTGTCGGAGGCGCCGGGCGTGGTGGCCTGGCGCGAGCACCTGGAGGTGGTGGTACGCGAGGCGGTGCTGGCCGCGGCCCGCCCGGAGTACGCGCTGCGCTACGGCGAGCGGGCACCGTACGACACGGAGGTGCACGAGCACGCGCTGCGGCTGCTCGGACCGGGCGACGTGCGCCGCGGTATCGCGGTGAGCCGGATCGGCGCGTCCCGCCACTGACGGAGTACCGGCCGCCCGCGGGTGGGCGACACCGCCCCGGTCCACGCAGGCCGCCCGCCGACGAGCGCCGCGCCGTGTGAACGGCCGGTCCTACTTGAGCCGGGCCCGTTCGTCCCGCTCCCGACGCAGCCGCCGGACCCGGTCCTCGCGGCGCGGGTCGCTGAACCACCACCACGTGTACGCGGTCGTCGCGGCGGTCAGCACCATCAGGATCGCGACCCAGATGCCGAGCCTGGACCACGACTCGTGCCAGCGCCACCGCGAGTAGGCCAGGAACAACACGTCGAAGACGAGCGAACGCCCGCCTATGGAAAGCGACTTGCGCCATCTCAAAGACACCGGCGCACACTAGGCGGATTCAACTGGTCGTCGCAACACCTTGTACGCATGGAGGTGTTGGATGGTGCGTCGTCAGCAGGCAGCGGACCGGGCTCTGCGTCCAAAGCTGAGGTCTCCGGGGCATCCGAGGTATCAGCGTCATGTCGAGGCGGCGTTCTGGACGGAGATCGCCAAGGGCCTGCTGTCTGAGGAGGCCGCCGCCGTCATCGGCGTGGCGCCGGCGGTCGCGACGCGCTGGTACCGCCAGTGTGGCGGCATGCGACCGTTCGATTCGAAGCCGCCCTCGGGCAGGTACCTGTCGTTTTCCGAGCGGGAGGAGATCGCGTTGCTCAGGGCCCAGGGCAAGGGAGTGCGCGAGATCGCTCGAGACGTCGATCGTCATCCGGGCACGATCTCCCGGGAGTTGCGGCGCAACGCCGCCACAAGAAGTGGGAAGCTCGACTACCGGGCGTCGGTGGCGCAGTGGAAAGCAGCTATGGCGGCCCGGCGTCCGAAGACAGCGAAGTTGGCCGCCAATCCGAAGCTGCACGCCTACGTCCAGGAGAGGCTGTCCGGCCAGGTCACCACATCTGGCGGCATGCCGATCGCGGGACCTGTGACGGATTCGTGGACGGGGCGGAACAAGCCGCATCGCAAGGATCGTGCGTGGGTTCAGGCATGGAGTCCAGAGCAGATCGCGAACCGGATCAAGCTTGATTTCCCGGATGATGAATCCATGCGCATCAGTCACGAGGCGATCTACCAGGCCCTCTACATTCAGGGCCGCGGAGCGCTGAAACGCGAGCTCATCTTGTGTCTTCGGACCGGTCGCGCTCTGCGTGCGCCGCGGGCACGTTCACGGCGGAAGACCTGGGCGCACGTCACGCCAGAGGCGTTGATCAGCCAGAGGCCCGCCGAGGCCGAGGACCGCGCTGTCCCCGGCCACTGGGAAGGGGATTTGATCATCGGGCTGGGGCGTTCCGCGATCGGCACCGTTGTCGAGCGGTCGACCCGGTTCACCATGCTGGTTCATCTGCCCCGCGAAGAGGGATACGGCACGATCCCTCGAACGAAGAATGGCCCCGCACTTGCCGGCTACGGAGCGATCTCCATGAAGAAGGCACTCGCCAACACGATGTCGACGCTTCCCGAGCAGCTGACGCGGTCGCTGACATGGGACCGCGGCAAGGAAATGTCGGCACACACGCAGTTCAGGGTCGAGACCGGTATCCCCGTGTTCTTCGCCGATCCGCGCAGCCCATGGCAGCGAGGCACGAACGAGAATACCAACGGGCTCCTGCGCCAGTACTTTCCGAAGGGCACCGACCTCTCGCGCTGGTCCGCCGAAGAAATCGAAGCCGTTGCTCACGCGCTGAACACCAGACCCCGCAAGACACTTGGTTGGAGGACACCAGCCGAGGCGTTCAACGAGCAGGTACGGTTGCTCCAACAGACCGGTGTTGCAACGACCGGTTGAGTCCAGCCTATCCCTTCACTGCCTCTCCACGCCGCCTTTTCTTCGAACGCGGGGACGAAAGCGGTGGGAGCCCACGGAAGCCGGGCCCTGGCCTCTCCCGAGTCGACGGAGCGGGGGGCGGCCGTACGGCGGGGCCGGCCGTGCCAACCTTTCGCCAACCTCGGGCGGCCACAGTGGTCACGTCGTACCTCTGCGTACTCTCAGGAGCCCCGCCATGGTCTACGCGCAACCCGGCACCGAAGGCAGCATCGTCAACTACGCCGCACGTTATGACAACTTCATCGGGGGCGACTGGGTCGCGCCCGTCGAGGGCCAGTACTTCGACAACCCGTCACCGGTGACGGGGGAGACCTTCTGCCAGGTCGCCCGCTCCACCGCGCCGGACATCGAGGCCGCGCTGGACGCGGCGCACGCGGCGGCCGGCCCGTGGGGCCGTACGTCCACGACCGAGCGCGCGGTGATCCTCAACAAGATCGCCGACCGTATCGAGGAGAACCTGGAGAAGCTGGCGGTCGCCGAGACCTGGGAGAACGGCAAGCCGGTCCGGGAGACGCTCGCCGCGGACCTGCCGCTGGCGGTGGACCACTTCCGCTACTTCGCCGGCGCCATCCGGGCCCAGGAGGGCTCGATCGGCGAGATCGACGCGGACACGGTGGCGTACCACTACCACGAGCCGCTGGGCGTGGTCGGGCAGATCATCCCGTGGAACTTCCCCATCCTGATGGCGACCTGGAAGCTGGCACCGGCGCTGGCCGCGGGCAACTGCGTGGTGATCAAGCCGGCCGAGCAGACCCCTGCGAGCCTGCTGCTGGTGATGGAGCTGATCGCGGACCTGCTCCCGCCGGGCGTGATCAACGTCGTCAACGGCTTCGGCGTGGAGGCCGGCAAGCCGCTGGCGTCCAGCCCGCGGGTGGCGAAGGTGGCGTTCACCGGCGAGACCACCACCGGGCGGCTGATCATGCAGTACGCCAGCGAGAACATCATCCCGGTGACCCTGGAACTGGGCGGCAAGAGCCCCAACATCTTCCTGCCGGACGTGACGGCCGCCGACGACGACTACCTGGACAAGGCGGTCGAGGGCTTCGTGATGTTCGCGCTGAACCAGGGCGAGGTGTGCACCTGCCCGTCGCGCGCGCTGATCCACGCCGGGATCTACGACGAGTTCATGGCCCGCTGCCTGGAGCGCACCCGGGCGATCAAGGGCGGCGACCCGCTCGACCCGGCCACCATGCTCGGCGCGCAGGCCAGCAACGACCAGTACGAGAAGATCCTCTCCTACATCGACATCGGCCGGCAGGAAGGCGCGGAGGTACTGACCGGCGGCACCAAGCGCACCGTCGAGGGGCTGGAGAGCGGCTACTACATCGAGCCGACGATCTTCCGCGGCACCAACGACATGCGGATCTTCCAGGAGGAGATCTTCGGCCCGGTGGTGTCGGTGACCACCTTCGACTCCGTCGACGAGGCGCTGAAGCTCGCGAACGACACGCTCTACGGCCTCGGCGCCGGGGTGTGGACCCGCGACGGCAACACCGCCTACCGGATGGGCCGGGAGATCAAGGCCGGCCGGGTGTGGACCAACTGCTACCACGCGTATCCGGCGCACGCGGCGTTCGGCGGCTACAAGAACTCCGGGATCGGCCGGGAGAACCACAAGATGATGCTGGAGCACTACCAGCAGACGAAGAATCTTCTGGTGTCGTATTCGCCGAAGGCGCAGGGCTTCTTCTAACCCCCACGCGAAGGCCGCCCGACCTGGGCATATCCCAGGTCAGGCGGCCATGCAGAAGATCATCGCCGCCAGGGCGGGATAGTGCCTGTCCTCCCGAAATCTCCCACCGGTATCCCACCTCCGACCAGCCGTTCCGGACCGTTCCCGGTCCAAGACGGCTGGGAGTGAGGCACCTCGGCTTCCCTCCGCGCGCCCCACCGACCCATGGAATCTTCGATCAGACCGTTGGCATGGTCTTGCGCTCCGGTGATGAACTCGGCGTAGTAGCGGAACATGACCTCGATTCCCTGTCCTGCCCGACGGGCGCATTCAGCAGGGTCCACACCCTGAGAAGCCAGCCAGAACGAGATCCCGGCCGAGCGCAGATCGTAGGGGCGCTTCGCCCGAAGGACGGCATGCTCGTCGAGGTCCAGGGCTGCCTCTCGTGCTCTCGCCCACGTCAGTCCGTAGGCGCTGGGACCGATGTAACCGCCCGCCTCGTTGCGGGGACAGCGCCGTTGTCCGTCCATCCCTTCCCGGGGGCGCACAGGGGCCAGCCGTAAAAGCGCAAGGGCACTGCGGCTCGGGCCTACCCGTTCGTGCTTTTGCCCGTGCGGCCGGCGACGGTCGCTTAGGGTCTGCCTTGGCCGGGTACGACCAGCTGCCGCGCCTCGATCTCGGCGAACAGCGTCTCCACCTTGGCCCGGGCGTCCAACAGCCGGGCCGCGCGGGTGGTTTCGTCGGTCACACCGCCCACCGTAGGAGCAGCGCCCGGTCCCGGCAACCGCGTGGACGGAGCCGGGACCGGCACGGCTCAGCCCTTACGGGCGACGCCGCCGTAGAAGCCTATGTGCGCAAGCTGCTCCGGGTCCGGCAGCGGGCCGTCGGGGCGCCACAACGGGGCCTGGACCAGCCCGGGTTCGAGCAGTTCGAGGCCGTCGAAGAACCGCAGCACCTGCTCGTGCGGGCGCAGGGTCAGCGGGGCGGTCGCGCCCTTGGTCCGGTAGATGTCCCGGGCCTCGGCCCAGTTCGCGTCCGCGGGGTGGAAGTCGGCGGTGGAGTGGGTGAGGATCAGGTGGCTGCCGGCCGGCAGCGCGTCCAGGTAGGCGTCGACCAGCGCGGCCGGGTCCTCGTCGTCCTCGACGAAGTGCAGGATCGCCAGGAGCATCAGGGCCACCGGCTGGTCGAAGTCGATCAGCTCGCCGATGGTCGGGTGGCTCAGGATGCTCTGCGGGTCCCGCAGGTCGCCCAGGAAGAACCCGGTGCGGCCCGCCCCCACCAGATGGGCGCCGGCGTGCGTGGCCACGATCGGGTCGTTGTCCACGTATGCCACCCGCACGTCCGGCGCCGCCTCCTGCGCCACCTGGTGCGTGTTCGGCGACGTGGGGATGCCCGTGCCGATGTCGACGATCTGCCGGACACCGCTCTCCACCACGAACCGCACCGCCCGGTGCATGAACGCCCGGTTCTCCTGGGCCATGGGCACGAGTTCGGGGGCCAGGTCGATCACCCGCTGTGCGGCGTCGCGATCTACCTCGTAGTTGTCTCTGCCGCCGAGGTAGTAGTTGTACATGCGGGCCGGGTGCGGCCGGCTGGTGTCGATCTCGTCGGCGGTGAATCCCTGGTCGGCCATGGCCGTGTTCCTCCGGTGTGCTCTCTTGCTGGGCGGTGCGCGTGGCGTGCGGCGGGCACTGGGTCAGTTCTTCACGCCGACACCGCCGTATCCACCGATGCGGGCGAGCTCCCGCCGACCCGGCACCGGGCCGTCGGGCCGCCACAGCGGCGCCTGGACCAGCCCGGGGTCCACCAGGTCGAAGCCGTCGAAGAAGGGCACCAGTTCGGCATGTGTCCTGAGGTTGAAGGTGGCTGCGGAACCTGTCAACGTGATCAAGGCAGGTAGTTCGATCTATTGCTGGGCCGGGATCGTTTGATCGTGGTGTCGGAGGTCGGCCGGTTTGTTGATCCAGGCAGCCTCGGGAAGTTTTGGGGGCTCGGGTGGTCTGCGGACGAACCGCTCGGGGTGTTGTTGATAGGCGCTCGCGAGGACGTCGGCGCGCATCTCGCGGAGCTGGTCGGCGAGACCGAAGTGCACGTCGTAGGGAGCGTGCATCGCTATCCCCGAGTGTCGGTGGGTGAGGTTGTACCAGTCGAAGAAGCCGGTGCACCAGGTGCGGGCGTCCTCGATGCAGCCGAACCGGTCAGGGAAATCGTGCCGATATTTTAGGGTTTTGTACTGACTTTCCGAGTACGGGTTGTCATTCGACGTCTTCGGTCTCGAGTGAGACTTGGTGACACCCATATTGCTGAGCATCTGCGCGACGTTGTGGGCGATCATCGGCGATCCCCGGTCGGAGTGGATCGTCAACTTCCCCCGTTCAACGGGGTACTTGGAGATAGTGGAGGACAGAAACTGCTCGGCGAGCTCCTTGTTCTCGGATGCGGCGATCATCCAGCCGACGGTGTAGCGGCTGTAGATATCAATGATCGTGTAGAGGCAGAAATAGCTGCCCGGATACGGGCCCTTCAGCTTGGTGATGTCCCACGACCACACCCGGTTCGGCGCGGTCGCGATCAACTCGGGCTTCTTGCGCGGCGGATGGACGGCCTGGCGCCGACGCTCACGGACCTCGCCGTGCCGGCGCAGGATCCGGTACATCGTCGCCTCCGCACACAGGTAGGTGCCCCGGTCCAGCAACACCGCGTAGATCTCGGCCGGTGCCATGTCGACGAACTCCCCCGACCGCAACACCGCCAACACCTCCGCTTCCTCGGCCTCGCTCAGGGCCCGCGGATCGCGCTTACGCTCCCGGGTCGGCTTCACCGGCGGTGGGGACGTGCGGTGGTGGCGATACCAGGTCGCCCGGCTCATGCCGAGCGCGGCGCACGCCTTCACCCGGCCGACCAGATGGGACAGCTTGTCCAGGGCAGCCGCGCGGGCCGCCTCGAAGGCCGACCCGCCCAGGTCGCCGGCCACCTCAGCGGCCGCCGCTTCCACCGGGGTCACGTGTTCTCGCCGTTGTTCGTCGTGGCGCTGTCCGTGGCGAACTGGTCGAGCAGCGCGGAGAGTTTTGACTGCACCTCGATGACGGTGCGGGCCTTGCCCAACTCGGCTTGCAGCTTGGCATTTTCGGTCTCGAGCCGGGCGATCTCCTTGTCCCGCGGATCGGCCTTCGGCCGACCCGCCGGCGCGGCCAACGCCTCCTTTGCACCCTTGTCCCGCTGCTGGCGCCAGGTTGTGATCAGTGACGAGTACAGGCCCTCGCGCCGCAGCAAGGCACCCTTGGCCTGCTTGTCGAGCCCCTCATACTCGGCCAAGATCTTTGCCTTGTACGCCGCCGAGTACCGGCGATGACCCGCCGAGCGGGGTGTCACCTGCGGATCCGAGGTCCCGTGGTCGTTGGTACTGGCCACCAAGCACTTCTCCTTCTCCACCCTCGGCTCAATGAATCATCCAGTATGCCTGACTCGACCTACGTTGCCAGAGAGGGGTCCGCCGAGGCCGGAGTTCTGGTCCATCTGCTGACGGGTGCGGCGCTGTATCTCCCGCCCCACGCGGACCCAGGGCACGATGAATATCGGAATCAGCGCCAGCGAGATGACGGCGACAAGCCATGATAGGTAGAACAGCTCAGCGAGAACCATCACGACCACGACCGCGCTGGTGGCCGCCATCAGCATGCCGCTGAACTGCTGCTGTGCCATGACCAGTTCGGTGTGCAACCGCCCGACCAGTACCCCCGTCTGCGTGCGGGTGAAGAACGCGAGCGGCAGACGCCGGACGTGGTCGAGCGCCTGGATGCGAAGGTCGTAGGTGACCTCCTGCCCGATCCGCCCGGAGATGTAGGCGGACACCAGTGACAACGCCGCGCCCAGCAGGGCCAGCGCGGCGGTCAGGCACGCCATCCAGATCACGACCCCTCGGTCGTTCTCGGCGATGCCGTTGTCGACGAGTTCCCGCAGCAGCAACGGACTTGCAGCGACGGCCAGCGCCTCCATCGTGGCGACGACCACGAAGAGCGCCACCATGCGGATATGCGGGCGAAAATAGGTGAGCACTCTGCGCACCGTTCCCGGGTGGATCGTGGTCTGCCAGGGATCGGGATCGTCATCGCCCTTTCTCACCCCCTGGAAGCGCATCACTATCTCCACGCGGGTCCCCTCTCGCACGGCTCACACAGTCAGCGATCTCCATCGTGCTGAATCGCGTCGATGTCCACGAGTGAGTCCAACTGAGGACTTCGGGCACTTGGACGCCTCTGCTCGGTGTCGGTGCCACCTGCGCCGCGGCGCCAGGTGTCAGCGCGATCACCCTGGCGGCCCGGGACTCGTCCGCTTGCCGCCGTGAAGGAACTGCGCGAGGCGGACACCGAGTTCGTCCTGCTCGACGGCACCCTCGCGGAGTGCGACCGGGTCGGCGACAGACGGGCCGGCTACTCGGCCAAGCACCGCCGACACGGCGTGGACGTCCAGGTCGTCACCGACCCGGACGGCCATCTGCCGTTCGCCTGCGCGTGCGGCCGTCAGGGGCAGGGCCGCGGTGGAGGCGGACCGGACAACGGTCACCGGTGCCGAACCTCGCGGCCAACCCGCCGAGGGCGGACCGAGGTTCAGCTCGCCGGGAGACAGTACGCCATCGACGACATCGGTGTCCTGTTCCCCGGCCTGGACGTCGTCCGCGCCCACCGGATCATCCACATCGGCGAGCGCCAGGGTGGCCCGGTGCCGGCCGCCGACCGCGCCTTGACCGGCGCCGGGCCGTGGGTGACGACACTCCTCCCGCGCCTGCCCGGACGCGGGCTGTCGCCGACTCGGCGGACCTTCGAGCTCGCGCTGTCGGTGGCGCGCGGTGCCGATCCGCCCGGGCTCACGGTGTGGCGCTGACCAGGATTCCTCGTCCTGCGTGGAAGCCCTCGAATACGTGCATGGGAAGCGACGCGGAGTCCGCGTTGTGGGAGTAGCCCGACGGATTATGGAACCGTACCGTCTCGCCGTGGACCTCATGAATCAGCACGAGATGCCCTCCCCGTCGCGGTTCGTGGGTGTCGGGGTCCCGGATCTCAGGAGACACGGAAGCGATCAGGGCCTGCCCGGGTCGTACCGCTCGGGCGGATTCCTGGATCGGCGTGTTCTCGACCAGATGGCATGTGAAACCGAATTGTGAGCCGACCCAGTCCATGAACGGCCGGTAGATCATCCCCTGGACCCCTCCCTGGGGTTCCACCACATAGCAGCCCCGGTCGAGGGCCAGCGAAAGGAGTGCACGCATCGGCAATCGGACGTCGGTCCAGCCGTGAAGCAGGGACTGGAGGCATGCCAGGCCGCAGATTTTGCGGGACCAGAAGAGGTACTCCTCGTACGAATGGTATCCGTCGGAGGCCCAGTCGAGAGGGTGCGAGGGATCGGTACGTCCCAGGAAGACGTCCAGCCTCGACGAGGCGGCACGCCGTATGACGACCTCGTCGTTCCGGTCCAGGCTTCCCCATTGCGAGACAAACGGGAGGGTTCCATCATACGATGGGAAAGTCGAAATAGACATCTGGATAGGGCTCGCTTTCCAGCGTGTAGTGCCACCATTCGCAGGCGTAGCGAGCAAATCCGCATGTCTCCATGATGAAGCAAAGGAGCTCGCGGTTCTTCGCTTCGACAGGCGTTATTCCATTTGCTCCGTGATGCGAGATCGGGTCCATGAGGTCGTAGCCGCCACCCATACTGACCATTTCTCCGGTCGTGAGACTGTAGAGTGTGAGGTCGACGGAACTGCCGCGACTGTGGCCTGACTTGGCCGCGACATATCCCTTGTCGAAGAGCTCGACCCGGTCGATTCCGGGGTAGTGGCGCCGCTTCGTCCGGCCGTCCTCCGGCTGTTGCGACCATTTGCGGAAGCAGTCGACGGCGCGTTGCGGACGGTATCCGTCCCAGACAAGCAGGCCGAAGCCGAGGGATGCGGCCTCTTCTTGCGCGTGCCCCAGGGTTGTGCACAAAGCCTTGGAGCCGGCAATCCGATGAGCCAGATACCCGTCCACCGGCTTTCCGGTGAAGTTGTCCGAGGTGGCGTACTTGGCATCCCACCGGATTCCGGGCACCAGTTCGTCCAGGTACACGAAGTCGTCGTTCATCGCTTCTTCTGGTGCAGTGCCATGGACACGAGCCGTTCTCCTGAGCAGTCCGCCTCCGGTATCGACGGTGAACGCGCTGGGTCGCGCCTGCCCGGTACGCCGGCGATCGACGAGATGGCGGGTTCCCGCGGTGAGCGGGTGTGGATCGTGACGATGTCGCTTTGCCGACGCACCTCGCCGATCGACGTGTGGCCGACCGTGGTTCCCGTCTTCGAGACAGCACCGGAGGACGACGCCGGCGCTCGGGTGCGGCGCACCGCCGCTCGGGTTGGTCCACTCGAAATCATATTTTCAAGACAAGAGAGCGTGGAGTTGCCAGAGCGTATGCGTTTTTTGTTACGCCGACGATATGTCGACCGCTGCCCGCGTGACGATCCTCGTATCGATCTTCAAGGACCTCCCCCGCCTCCCCCGCCCCTCGGCGGCCGGAGGACTCAACCCCCTGCACGCTGCCGTTCCACCCCACCGCTCAAAGCGGCCCCGAGGTACGGCCGGGGCGGGCCGGCGACGCGGCTGCCGGTCCCGATGCCTCGACTGCCGGAGCGTTCGGCCGATCCCCACGAGAGCAGCCACACGCCTGCTCTCGTGGGGAGGGGGCCGGCAACATATCGTCGGCGTATCGGAAACCGCATACGCCCCGGCAACATCACGCTCTCTTGTCTGGGCGGTATGACTACCTGCGAACCAACCTCAGTTCCCTTCCACCTCGCCGGCCCGCCTCCGCTCGCCAGCCCGCCTCCGCTCGCCGTCCCGGCGGGCGGCCGGGGCCAGGTGTGCCTCACCGATCCCTGCGCGGTCCGGGCGTGATCCCGCTCAGCCTGGGCGAGATCGCCGCGGTGGTCGGCGGGAAGGTCCAGGGCGACAAGACCGTGACGGTGACCGCCCCGGCCGTGATCGACGGCCGGCGGGCGGAGCCGGGCGGCCTCTTCGTCGCCTTGGCCGGCGCACGCTCCGACGGCCACGACCACGCCTACCAGGCCGGCCGGGTCGGCGCGGTGGCTGTGCTCGGCTCCCGGCCCACGGCGCTGCCGACCGTCGTCGTCGAGGACACCGAAGCCGCGTTGCAGACGCTGGCCGCCCACGTCGTGGCACGGCTGCGCGACGGACTGACCGTGGTCGGGGTGACCGGGTCCCGCGGCAAGACCAGCACCAAGGACCTGTTGGCGGCCGTGCTGTCGAGCACCGCCCCGACGATCGCCACGGGCGGCTCGCTCAACAACGAGCTCGGCGTACCGCTCACCATGCTGCGTACCAGCGAGGCCACCCGCTTCCTCGTCCTCGAGATGGGAGTGCGCCGCATCGGCGACATCGCCAAACTCACCGGCCTGGTCGCGCCCGACGTCGCTGTGGTCCTCAACGTGGGCCACGCCCATCTCAGCTATCTCGGGTCGCGAGAGGCCATCGCCCGGGCCAAGGGTGAGCTGGTGCAGGGTCTGGCGCCCGGCGGCACCGCGGTCCTGGGCGCCGACGATCCCCGGGTGGTCGCGATGCGCTCGCTCACCGATCGCCCGGTTGTGACCTTCGGCCACGCGGAACACTCCGACGTGCGCGTACTCGACGTGGTGCTGGACCGGCTCGCCCGGCCGTCCTTCAACCTGCGGACCGCCACCGGCCGGGCAGGGGTCACCCTGCCGCTCGTGGGCACGCACCAGGCGCTCAACGCGGCTGCTGCCACGGCGGCGGGGCTGGTGGCCGGCGTCTCCCTCGATGCGGCCGCTGCGGCCCTGCCCAAGGTCTCGCTGTCGAAGTGGCGCCTGGAACTGCGTGATCTCGCCGGCGGCGTAAAGCTGCTGGACGACTCCTTCAACGCCGACCCCGACTCGACCCGTGCCGCTCTGGACGCACTGGCGGCGGTCGAGGGCAGGCGCCGCATCGCCGTCCTCGGCGAGATGCTCGAACTCGGCGAGGGCAGCCAGGACGCGCACCGCGCCATCGGGGAGTACGCCGCCCGCCGGGCCGACGTGGTCGTCGCGGTCGGCGCCCGCCCGCTCGCCGAAGCCGCCGGGGAGCGGGCGGTGGCGCTGGCCGACAATGCCGCGGCCGTCGAGTGGCTGCGCGGCCGGCTCATGTCCGGCGATGTCGTGCTCGTCAAGGCTTCCCGCGGGGCTCACCTCGACGAGGTCGCCGCCGCGCTGGTGTCCGCCCCAGCCGAAGTGCTGGTACAGGGACCGAAGAACGACGGGTAGGAGTGGCTGCGGCTGTTGGCGTACGGGTCCGCTGGGCACCGGTCGAACACGGCGCCGCCCGCCTGACGTCCGGACGGGTCTCTCGCAGGCGAGGGTTGCCCTGGGAGATCCGGACGTTCGTCAGGCCCGACCGCCGTCCGTTCGCGCGTGCGCCGGCGCGGCGGGAAGTTCCACCGTGACCCGCAGCCCGCCTGCGGGGCGGGGAGTGAGGGTGAGGGTGCCGTCGTGTGCCTGGGTGATGCTTTTGACGATTGCCAGGCCGAGGCCGACACCTGCGTGACCGGTGCGCAGGCGGTCGGTGCCGCGCCGGAACGGCTCGGTGAGTGTCGAGACCAATTGCGAGGTGAGCTTCTCGCCGGTGTTCTCGACAGTGAGCACGACGGTGTGGGGGCGGACGCTGGTACGCACCCACACGATGCCCTGCTCGGGCAGGTTGTGGCCGATCGCGTTGTGCAGAAGGTTCGTGGTCATCTGCAGCAGGAGCGCCTGCGAGCCGATGGTGTTGCCCATCTCGCCGGAGGTTTCGATGGTGACACCGTGCTTTTCCGCCAGGAGCAGGAGCGTTTCTGTGGCTTCTTCCGCCATCAGGGACAAGTCGACGTGCTCCCTGGTGAAGGACCGCTGGTTGGCGCGACTGAGCAGGAGCAGTGCTTCAGTGAGGTCGATGGCCCGGGTGTTGACCACGCGCAAGCGCTCGACAAGCTCGCGGAAGTCACGTTCCGGATCGTTGTGGGCCACGTCGAGAAGCGCCTGCGTGACCGCGAGCGGCGTGCGCAGTTCATGAGAGGCGTTGGCCGCGAATCGCTGCTGCTCGGCGACGTGGTCTTCGAACTGCGCGAGCATTATGTCGAAGGAGTCCGCGAGCTCGCGGAACTCGTCGCGGCGGCCCGGCAGGTGCAGCCGGTAGGAAAGCGGCCCGTTCGCCACCGCGCGGGTGGCGTCGGTGATCCGGATCAGGGGGGTGAGCATCCGGCCGGCCAGGATCCACCCGCCCACCAGACCGAACACCAGCAGGAACACCAGCACCAGTATCCCCGCCGGGACGAAGACGACCGGGCCGAAATTGTTCGGGTCGAAGACGAGCAGGAAGTCGGACCTATGGGGGACCTGAATGCTGTTCGACCTTCCCCGCAGAAGGAATACCCATACGGCGGAAAGCAGCAAGGTGCCCGCGACCACGAGGAACCCGGCGTAGCTGAGCGTGAGTTTGAGGCGGACGCTCAATCCCTGGCGCCTATCCACGCGCTGTCCGTCCGTCGGCGTCCGCTTCCGTGTCGATGCGGTAGCCGACCCCGGACACGGTGGTGATCAGCCAGGGCTCGCCGAGGCGCTTGCGCAGGGCCGAGACCGTGATGCGCACGGCGTTGGTGAACGGGTCCGCGTTCTCGTCCCACGCCCGCTCCAGCAACTCCTCCGCACTGATGACGCCGCCTTCGGCAGCAACGAGGACTTCGAGCACGGCGAACTGCTTCCTGGTGAGCGCGATGTAGTGGCCCTCGCGGTAGACCTCGCGGCGGAAGGGGTCCACCCGGAGGCCCGCGATCTCCCGCACTGGTGGTCTGTTGTGGGCGCGCCTGCGGTCGAGCGCTCTGAGCCTGAGCACGAGTTCTCGCAGCGCGAAGGGCTTGGTGAGGTAGTCGTCGGCGCCGAGCTCGAACCCGGTGGCCTTGTCGTCGAGCCGGTCCGCAGCGGTCAGCATGAGGATCGGCATGCCGCTTCCGGAGGCGACGATGCGCTTGGCGATCTCGTCACCCGAAGGTCCGGGGATGTCCCGGTCGAGGACGACGATGGCGTAGGCGTTGGTACTCAGCATCTCCAGGGCGGTATCACCGTCCCCGGCGATGTCTGCCGCGATGGCTTCCAGGCGCAGCCCATCGCGGATGGCCTCTGCCATGAAGGGCTCGTCCTCAACGACCAACACGCGCATGGCTGCATACTACGAGCCGGTGCCATATCGTCGGCGTATCGAAAACCGGATATCGGGGAGCCGGAGCCGTCACAGTGGCCACCGAGCTGATTATGTCGGGAGTCACGGTGTTCGTCGTGGCTTCCAGCGAGGACCAGCCAGACGCCTGCACGCGCGCACCGGCCGTGTACCGGGCCGTGTCGCCCACGGTGGAACACCGCCGCACCCGATCACTCTGCGGCCAAAGTCGCCACCCAGTCGTCCAGGCGATCGGCAAACCCGGTCCACAGCCGGGCGTGCTCTCTGGCGAACTCGGCTACCACGCCGTACAAATGCGGCGGGACGCGATGCGCGCCGACCTCATCGTCATCGACGGCGACCCGCTGGCCGAGTTGGGCAGCCTCCGCAAGGTCCGGCACATCTTCACGGCAGGCCGCCCGGTCACCTGAACCGCCCGTTCGGGTGGAAAGCGTCGATGGCTGCGCCCCGGCCCGACCCTCACCGACCCTAGCCTCGATCTTTCGTGACGGCCCGTCGGTCTGCCCGGTGGGCCGTTTCGGCTTGTCGGGGTGGTGGCGGGCAGGCCGATGGTCCGACTGTCGTGTCGGGTGGGCGCCGGGTTCCACGGTTCCGGAGGGATTCGGGTGCTCGTCGGGATGGGTTGATCTTGCTGGTCAGCCAGGGTTCGGTAGCGCTTGCAGCCGGGTGAAGGCGCTGGTGATCGTGTTGGTCCAGGGCCAGTGGCGGTCGAGGCGGAGGATGCGTCGACGGCCGGTGGTGACCAGGCGGGCGGCCGCCGAGAACAGCCTGAGGCGAAGCTTTTTGGGTTCCCAGCGGCGGGCGGCGCCGGTCAGGGCGAGCATCGGCATCCAGGCGAGGAGGTCCAGGGCGAGCTGGACGATCTCCAGCCACAGCTGGTTGCTTGCCGCGTGGTGCAGGGGGAGGTTGCGCAGGCCGGTGGCACGGGCGGCCCGGATGCGGTCCTCGGCTCGGGCGCGCTGGCGGTGCCGCAGTTCCAGGGCAGCGATCGCAGTGCCGGCGGTGTTGGTGGCGAAACACGTCAAGCGCATGCCGTCGGCGTCGGTGAACCGCAACTGGGCCCCGGGGTGGGTGAGTCGGCCCGCAGCGCGGTGCCGGTGTTGCCACCGGTCCGTTTCTGCGGACCGCTCGCCGAACCCGGCGTGCGCGTTTCCACGCACCGGGCTCTCCACGGTCTCTGCCGTCAGGCGTGGTTGGCCAGGATCCAGGGGTTCGGGATCTTATTGCCGCGGTACCGGTACCTTTCGGTTGGCACCCGGCCGAGGTTGAACAATTCGATCCCGTCCGATGAGGGCATCAGCCACCGGCCGGTGTGGTCGGTGAGATGCCTTCGCAGGTCGGTCCAGCTCCAGCGGTGCAGCCGCATCCACCACCGGGCAATCCGCCGCCAGACGAAAATGGCGAGAGTCTGCAAGGTGCTCTTCGCGACTGCATATCTGAAGTAGTTGGACCAGCCGCGCATGATCCGGTTGAGCCGTCTCAGCACGTCCCTGGGTGGCTGTTGCGACAACCTGTGTGTCAGGGCACGAATCTTGTCCTTCAAGGACCGGATGGGCCGGTCAGCTATGAAGGTATAGACGTACCACTTGTCCGTACCTCGCTTGCGTTTCCACTGGAGGCGGAACCCAAGGAAGTCGAACCCTTCGCTCATGTGCACGACGCGGGTCTTGGCTTCGGAGAAACGAAGTCCCAGCGGCGCGAGCACATCAGCAATTTCCTCGCGCAGGACTTCCGCATCGTCACGGCTGCCGAACACGAGCACGACGAAATCATCCGCATAGCGGATGATCCGCCAGTTCGGCAATCCCCTCCGGCGACGGAGGGCGCGACTTACGGGGCTGGCCATCGTCCCGCCCGGCCGCCATGGGCCATGGGCATGCTCATCGAGCACGCTCAGGGCGATGTTGGCTAGCAGGGGGGACAGGATGCCTCCCTGCGGCGTGCCGGTCGGGTTGTCCTCGAAGTGACCGGTTTCAGTCATCACCCCGGCCTTGAGGAACGCCTTGACCAGCAGCAGCACGCGCTTGTCCTTCACCCGGGTCCGCACTCGGTCCATGAGGGCCGTGTGGTCGATCGAGTCAAAGCACGCCTCGATATCCGCATCCAGCACCCAGCGGTAGCCTTTGGTGCCGAAATACTGAATCTCCGCGACCGCGTCGTGTGCCCTTCGCTTCGGCCGGAATCCGTACGAGACCGGCAGAAAGCCGGCCTCGAAGATCGGCTCCAGCACGAGCTTCAGCGCCGCCTGAACGACCCGATCCGCAATGGTCGGAATCCCCAGCTTCCGGACTTTGCCGCTGCCGCCCGGCTTGGGGATCTTACGCTCCCGCACCGGAAGCGGACGAAACGATCCGTCTTTCAGCTGGGTTTGCAGGTCGTCCAGGAATCCGGACACACCGACGCCCTCCTCGATATCGGCGGCGGTCAGGCCGTCGACTCCAGGAGTTTTCGCGCCGGTGTTGCCCGCGACCCGATCGAACGCCGCCAGCAGCGTCGCCGGGTCGTGCACGAAGTTGAACAGGTCGTCGAACCTGCGGCCGGAGTCGGCCGCCGCCCAACGGTGAAGCTTGGCCTGCATCCTCGATACCCGGGCGCGCGGCCCCACCGGGTCCATCGCATTCGCGGCGCCGATGTTCACCGACGCGTCTTTCGACATTGCAGCCTCCTTCCCTTCTCGAAACCGTTGCCGTCCTTCCCCATGTGCCGGGCTTTCCCCGGCTCGGAGTACTACGACGGCTCCGCCCCATCCCGGCCCGATCTGCGGTCGGTGCGCTCAGCCGCCCGGTCGGGTTGGCGGCCCGGCCGGGTGGCAGGACCCGGATGGTTCCCGTGTTCACTGTGATTCGCTCGACGGAGGAGGAGCCCGACTCTGTCCCTGCGGCATCACCACGGCTACCCCGCAGCACTTCACCGTGGTCTCCCGGCCAGCCGTCCTATCCGGCCCAGGAGTTACCCGCCGATATCCGACGGGTTGCGCACCGCCCCCGGCCCATATCCACCAGATTCGAGCCGGTGCAAGATGAAGGGACGTAAACGCCGGTTCCTCTCGTACTCCTTTCCGTCCCGCTCGCCGGACCCGCACCATCTGGCAGTGCTGACACGTCCCGGCTTTGTCAGGGCTGCTTCCCGCCCTCACCGGCACCACCCGGATCAGACTGCCCTCAGCTCCACCGTCCTGCTGCGACAGGATCAGCGACGAAGGTCTCCCACCTCCGTTCGAATCAACAGCGCCTCACGGCGCACGGGGCGTTCTTTGCGGACGATCAGCCGCATCCCGGCAGGCCAGCCCTTCAGGACGTCACCGGCCAGCTCGGCGACCCAGGCGCCGTCGCGGACCTGGCCGCCGGGTTCGACCGCCGGGCTCCAAGCCGAGCCCGGGATCTGGAGGACGGCGTGGTGAACGGCGTCGGTGATGGTCATCCCGACGGAATAGGACAGCCACCGGCCCCGTGCGGTGAGCCAGTTCAGGAACTCGTGGGTGCCGCCCGCGGAGTCGGTCCGGATCAGGGTTGAACGGCCCCGCCGGTGCCGTTTGGGCAGTTGGGCCAGTGCCAGTTGAGTGGTGGTGATGTGGTCGGCGGCGGTATTGCTGCCCGCATTGCCCGGCCGCAGCAGGGCTGCGACCGGTTCCCCGGAACCGGCCGGGCCGTGGTCGATGAACGCGACCAGCGGATGATGCCCGAAGGTCTTCTTCCACGTCGCGGTCGCGTCCTGCTTGTCGGAGTGCGCCAGGACCAGCACCCCGTCGATATCCACGATCACCTGCCCGTCCGCGTCGGGGGCATCGGCGCCGGCCAACGTCCAGACTCGTTCGCGCACTTCGGCCCTGGCCCGGCGGATCGCAGTCACCACACGTGGACCCGCCCCGGCCAGGGTGTCCACCAGCCTGGAGACGGTGGGATCGGAGGCCACCGGCCCGAACAGGGCGGGTTGGGCACGCAGCATCGCCACATCGGACAGGCAGTCCCCGCCCAGCGCGACCGCCATGGCGAGGTCCAGCAGGATCTTGCCCGGGTCGTGCACCGCGCGGGGCTTGCGCCATGGTGCCAGCGCCGCCGATATCGCCGCGTCCAGCCCCGTCTTGCGGACCGTTTCCGCCAGCAGCACCCCACCGGCCTGCGAGACCACTCCGCCCCCGTCGTCCCGCACGCGGACACGCGGATACGACCCGATACGCTTACTCACCTGGAGAGTGCTTCTTTCCCGCGACCGACTGGACCCTAGAAAAGTCCCATCGTTGCAGGTCAGCAGCACTCTCCACTTATTTGATCAAGGACCGGACAAGCCCCTCACGAAAGCCCGAGGCTAGACACCTG
The DNA here is from genome assembly GCF_036014115.1 of Streptomyces sp. NBC_00448. NCBI lineage: Bacteria > Bacillati > Actinomycetota > Actinomycetes > Kitasatosporales > Streptomycetaceae > Streptomyces > Streptomyces sp. NBC_00448. The sequence goes on along the minus strand of NZ_CP107913.1, from coordinate 9,186,728 downwards.
GCGCTCCGCCCCGGCCTGACGGCCGGGACGGCCGCGTACCGTCGCAGTCCTCTCGCCACGCGGTGGCGTGCGGACTGCGACGACGTCGCCCTCTCACGTCGCCGACCAACTGACCGTTTTCGACACTTGGACGCGGTGAGGGCAGATCGCGCGGTTCCCGGTGACCTTGTCGACCGGGGCAGGACGGGCAGACGGGCAGGACGGGCAGCGAGCATCACCTGATCACCGACGCCACGGGCATTCCGCTCGCCGCGACCCTGACCGGCGGCAACCGCAACGATGCCACCCAGCTGATCCCGCTCCTCGAGGCTGTACCGCCCGTGCGGGGGACGTGCCGAGGTGCCTCGACGTTCGCCTCCGACTCGTGTTCGGCCCGGCTACGACCATTTCCACTCGGCCTGGTTGAGCAAGTGACCGGATTTGACTCCCTTGTGCGAGCACCATTCCTCGAACTCGGCGATCTGCTGGAGTTGGTAGGAGTCCGGGTTGTAGCTGGTGGCCATGACGTGGCCGAGCCAACTCTCCTCGCCCATCGCGTAGATGTACGCCTCTTCGGCCCCCAGCTCGGTGACGATCGCGCTTGCCTGCTCCGCGTTGGAGCCGGACATTTTGCGGGTATCGCTCATCTTCTTCGGGATCTGTTCGGCGAACAGAGGCTGGTACTGCCAATTCAGCGGCGCACCGTCGCACTCCATGCCGAGGAACGCGATGTCCACCCGTCCGAGATGCTGGCGGACGTAGCGGTAGAGGACCGGATCGAGGCCGGAGGAGTCCGCCCCCACGTAGACGGACTTCCCGCCGAGGCGGATCCAGTAGGTCGACTTGGCGCGGATGTCGAGATCGGCGTGCTCTCCGAAGAACGGAGTGGCGACGATCTTCCCGTCGGGGAAGGCCACCTCGTCGAAGTCGTCCACCTCGATGACGGGGAGCCCGAGGCACTTCAGGAAAAGCGCCAGCGATGGGTCGCACTGATTGCCGCGCGAGCTCCTCGGCACGACGAATGTGCCTACCCGGCCGCGCAGTTGGAGCAGGGTCTCGGTCACGAGATGGTCGGAATGCCCATGCGTGATGAGGACGTAGTCGATGTGGTCGGGAAGGTCGTCATAGGTGTACCGGCCGGTCGCGCGGGTGTCGGCGCTGATGAACGGGTCCGTGAGGATGGACACCTCGGGAGTCTGCAAGAGGAGGCAGGCATGCCCCCAGTAGCGAATCCTGGCTCCGGTCGTGACGTGGCGACCGGCGGTCACCCCCGGCTCTGCGACCAGCAAGCGGGACAGTTGGGCGGCTTCCCCGTCGCTGAGCTCCAGCGCCTCGCGGAGCGCTGCCAAAGTGGTGGGCCGGACCCTGGAGCGGAACAGTTCTTCGATACCCGGGTGCCGGAAGGGGATGTTCAGCTCCAGCACGTCGGGCGAGGGCAGCCGCGGGGTGCTCATCACAAACGGCCGCTCGATGCCGGTTTCCGCCGACAGCTGAACCGACTGGCGGTCCTCCGTGTAGGCCTTGCTCTGGTAGGCGAGGGGCTCCAGGAAGTGCAGCGAGGCCTGGTTGCCGGTGTCATAGGTGACCTCCACCAGGCCCGCCAGCTCGGGGGGGAGCTTCGGGTAGAGCGGCCCGAGGTCGTAGCCGGTCGCCTCCTCCCGTACGGTCCGCTCCGCCTCCGCGATCGCCTCGGCGAACCGGATCATGTCCGCGCGGTCACGCCGGATGGCCGCCAGCAGCGCCTCGACCTCGGCCTTCCGCGCCTCCTCGATACCGACGAAGAACCCGCCGCGGAACCTCGGGTCGCGGCTGCCCGTGAAGTGATAGTCCGGAGTCTGCAAGTAGGACTCCAGCATCGGGATCTGCCGGAAGGCCAGGTTCATGGTGCCGGTCACTGGAGCTGTCGTGTACAGCTGGGCGTAGAACCGGTCGACCAGTGGTTCGATGATGGTGTCGGACCGGAGAAAGAGCTGTTCCTCGGTCACTTCTACTCCTCACGATTGAGTGAAATACCGGGCCTCGCAGGCAGCTCGGTACGGCCGGTTCGCATGACAGCACCGGACGGTCCGCGGTGAAGTGCGTCGCCGGCGCGACCTGATCGTCCGGGTCGGCAGAAGGGGCCTTCCCCTTGCCTCGGCGTCTCCGGTGGGCGGCATCACGACCATGCGGACATCCCCTCTCCGACGTCAGCGGAGTCAGGAGGTCCATGGTGCTGATCGGGCTCAATGTCCACGAGTGGTGTCCAAGCGCGTGATTCCGGCACTTGGACGCGGACGTGAGCCGAACGGGGGCCTCCCCCGCGTCGCCGTCGTGCCCTTTCGCCTTCGGCACATGCAACAGCTGGTGGTCGAGTCTCGTGGTGGACGAGTCACGCGGTGGACGACGCGAGGTGATCCGGGTCGCCGCTCGGACCCCGAATGATTCCCTTGGCGCCACCACGCGCGAGGTGGCTACCGGTCCTTCTCGGTGATCTCGGCGGAATCGTGGACGCGCCGGATCAGAGCGCCAGGGCCCCGGAGACGGAATCCGACAGGAATTCCGGAACTGGATCACCCGGACCGGACCTGGCCCGAGTCCGCTTCGGTCTCCTCGTCGCTACCACGTGCCCCCATGTGGATGGAATTCACCGGCCTGGAACGCCCTTTGGGACGGTCAACACGCTGTCTGAATCGAAAGTCTCCCCCGTCGGCGTGATCTTCCACGGAAACCGGAACTCAGTCTCGGCAGGCCCTGTGGGATGCGTTCCGGCGCCGACGACAGCCCTGCACGCGGGCATGATCGAGGCGGCGCCAGGCCATCCCGCGCAGAGAGCCTCTTCCGCGCGTCCCTCGTCAGGCACGCCTCAACCGCGGCAACTTCGGCTGGTCCGCCTCCGCGTCCCAGGGGGCCAGCGCGATTCGGAATCCCTGTCGAACCCACACCGCTTCAAGGCGGCGGGGCGGCACATATCGTCCGTGTATCGAAAATCGCATACGCGCTGGCAACGTCATGTCGTTTTCCCTGGCTGTATGTCTCGAACCCTGACCTCCGCAAGGACAACGACACGTCGGGTTCGCCGGTCGGTTGTCCGCGGCCCGGGCTGTGCCACATCCACGGGAACGAACCCCGGCAGCACGAACCGCGCACCGGGGCGGCCGCCAATGGCCGCCCGCACAAGTATGGCAATCCCACCGATGACCCGGGAATGCGGCAATGACCGGTGAGTACCTGCGATCAGCGGTGGGCAAGAGCGAGCGAGATCGGACGATGACACCGGTGGACACGGCGGAGGCCGGACCGGGCGGCCTGTCTGCCGAAGACGGTGGAACCCGGCTCGCGGGCCTCTTCCGGCTGGACCCGTGGAAGCGCGGCCCGGTGCTGACGGTGTGTGCGCTGTTGCTGGGGCTGCTTCTGCTGCTGCATGGACAGCTCACGGACCGGGCCGGCCTGGGCAGTCTGGTGGAAACCTTCCTGCCGTGGTTCGGTCTGTTCGTCCCCGTGCTGTTCGCCGGAGCGCTGTGGCGCCGCTCCGCCTCCTCGGTTGTCGCGCTGCTGCTGCCGGTCGTCGTGTGGCTGAACCTCTTCGGCGGGCTGCTCGGCGACAAGTCCCACCGGGCCGGCGACCTCACGGTGGTCAGCCACAACGTGGACGCCGCGAACCGTGATCCGGCCGGCACCGCCCGCGACCTGGCCGCCTCCGGCGCGGATCTGCTGGCGCTCGAGGAACTGACCGACCAGGCCGAGGGCAGGTACGAGAAGGAGCTGGCGAAGGCGTACCCGTACCACGCGGTGCTGGACACGGTCGGGCTGTGGAGCAAGCTGCCGCTGTCCGACACCCGGCCGGTCGACGACCGGCGAGACACGCCCGGGCCGCCGGTCGAGGATCAGCGGCGCGAAGACGTCCCGATGGTCCCGCTGCGTGCGCTGCGCACCACGGTGACGACTCAGAAGGGGCCGCTGGAGGTGTACGTGGTGCATCTCGGTTCTGTCCGGGTGATGCCCAGGGGCGGCTTCTGGACGGACTCGCGGGACGCCGACGCGACGAAGCTCGCCAAGGTCGTCGCCGCCGACCGCAGCGAGCGGGTGCTGGTACTCGGTGACTTCAACGGCACCTTGGACGACCGTGCGTTCGACGGCCTCACCTCGCAGCTGCGTTCGGTCCAGGACGTGGCGGGAGACGGGTTCGGTTTCAGCTGGCCGGCGAGGTTTCCCATGGTGCGGATCGACCAGATCCTCGTCCGCGGCGTGGAGCCGGAAAGCGCGTGGCTGTTGCCGGCCACGGGCAGTGACCATCGGCCGGTGGCGGCCGGCATCAGCTGGTGAGCGCCGCGAGCAGACGGAAAGTGGCATATCGTCTGTGTATCGAAATTCACATACGTCCCGGGAACACCCCACTACATTGACTGGCAGCATGTCCTCCAAGTCTTCCAACGAACCATCCCCTACCACGGTCGGATCTCCGATCGTCAGACCGATCAGCGCCGCCGAGCACCTGGCGTTTGTCCGGGCCCAGCGGTCGGTCAGTTTCCTCCAGACCCCGGCGTGGGGCCGGGTCAAGACCGAATGGCGCAGCGAGTCCCTCGGCTGGTTCAACGGTCAGCACCTGGTGGGCGCCGGGCTCGTCCTGTACCGCCCTGTACCGCGGCTCGACCGTTACACGCTGGCGTATCTGCCCGAGGGCCCGGTCATCGACTGGAGCAGCGAGATCAGTATGTGGCTCGATCCGCTGGCGGCGTATCTCAAGGAGCATGGCGCTTTCGCGATCCGGATCGGCCCGCCGCTGGTAACGGACGCCTGGAGCTCGGACCAGGTCAAGGAGGGCATCACCGACCCGTCGGTCCGGCGGCTGACCGACCTGGCAGGATGGTGGGTCGACCCGCTCGGCGCCCGCGTGAGCGACAGACTCAAGGACGCGGGTTGGCTGCCGCAGAATCCGCAGGACGGGTTCGGAGTGGGGCATCCGCAGTTCAAGTACCAGGTCCCGCTGACCGGCAAGACCGAGGACGATCTGCTCAGGGGCATGAACCAGCAGTGGCGCCGCAACATCAAGAAGGCGGCCAAGGAGGGCGTCGAGGTCACGGTCAGCGACGGGAGTCCGGAGGAGCTGAAGGCGTTTCACGACCTCTACGTCCACACCGCTGAACGTGACCGCTTCACACCCCGGCCGCTGCCCTACTTCGAGACGATGTTCGCGGCGCTGCGCGCCGAGGAGCCCGAGCGGATCACGCTCTACCTGGCCCACCACCAGGGCGACTTGGCGGCGGCCACGGTCATGGTGCGCGTCGGGGCCCACGCGGTGTACTCCTACGGCGCCTCCGCCACCGCGAAACGCGAGGTGCGCGGCTCCAACGCCTGTCAGTGGGCGATGATCCGTGACGCGCGCGCGGCCGACTGCGATGTCTACGACCTGCGCGGCATCACCCCGACCCTCGACGCCGACGACCCGCACGTCGGTCTCGTCCGGTTCAAAGTCGGCACCGGCGGCCAGGCGGTACGGTACGTCGGCGAATGGGACCTGCCGCTGCGGCCGATGATCTACCGGGCCTTCGACCTCTATATGAGGCGCCGCGGGCGTTGAACCGCACTGCCGCCGATCGCGGCACCGAGCGGCCGGCCACGCGAGTGCGGCGGCGGCCTCGTCGAGGTGTGCCCCGCGGGAAGCGTTGACCATCACCGCATACCCGGCGGCGAGTTGGTCACGCAGCCGGTCGGCGGCCGCGTCGCTGCCGGCGAGGTCGCCCCGACGACGGTCAGTGCGTCGTGCAGCCGGGCCACGACGTGGGCGGCGAAGGCGGCGAAGAGACCGCCGGGCTCGGCTTGCCGGCTGTCCAGCAGGTGTCGGTCATGCCTCCCGCCAGGGCAGTAGGGCGTATCGCGGGCATATCGAAAACCACATACGCCCCGGCAACAGCAAGCCGCCTTCACTGGAGGCATGACCCACAGCCAAAAGACTCGCATCACCGTGTACGGGTGCGGTCCGGACGAGGCTTCCCTGTTCCGCGAGCTGGCGCCCGGCCTCGGTGTGCGGCCGATTGTCACCGACGCCCCGGCGTCCGAATCCACCAGCGGACTGGCCGCCGGCAGCCGGTGCGTCAGCGTCAGCCACAAGACGCCCCTCACCCGTGTCGCGCTGCGTGCGCTCCGCGGAGTCGGCGTGCGCTATGTCTCCACGCGGAGCGTCGGGTACAACCACATCGACATGGAATACGCGGAGAGCATCGGCATCCACGTCGAGAACGTCTCCTACTCGCCGGACAGCGTCGCCGACTACACCCTGATGCTCATGTTGATGGCGGTACGCGATGCGAAATCCATCGTCCGCCGCACCGACATGCACGACTACCGGCTGAGTGACGTGCGCGGGAGGGAACTGCGCGACATGACCGTCGGAGTGATCGGGACGGGACGTATCGGCGCGGCGGTGCTGGACCGGCTGCGGGGTTTCGGCTGCCGCGTTCTGGCCCATGACGACCGCCGCGCGGACCGCGCCGGTCCCACCGCTGAGTACGTCTCGCTCGACGAACTGCTGCGGCGGAGTGATGTGGTCACGCTGCACACGCCGCTCACCGCGGCCACACACCATCTGTTGGACCAACGGCGCCTGACGCGGATGAAGGACGGCGCGCTGATCGTCAACACCGGGCGTGGTGGGCTCATCGACACCGAGGCCCTGGTGAACGAACTGGAGATCGGCAGGCTGGGCGGCGCGGCACTGGATGTCGTCGAAGGCGAGGAAGGCGTCTTCTATGCCGACTGCCGGGACAGGCCCATGGAAAGCAAGGTACTGCTGCGGCTTCAGGAGCTGCCGAACGCGCTCGTCACTCCGCACACCGCCTACTACACGGATCACGCCCTGCGCGACATCGTGGCGAACTCCCTCACCAACTCACTGACTTTCGAAAGCAGGAACCAGCATGGCTAAGCTGAAGATCGGCGTCATCTTCGGGGGCCGTTCCGAGGAGCACCCCGTATCCGTCAAGTCCGCGCGGGAAATGGCCCGGAACCTCGATCTCGAGAAGTACGAACCCTTCTTCGTCGGGATCACGAAGAGCGGTGCCTGGAAGCTCTGCGACGGGCCTGACGCGGAGTGGGAGAACGGCGACTGCCACCCGGTGGTGCTCTCGCCGGACAGCGACGTGCACGGACTCCTCGTCCTGGAGCCGGAGGGCATCCGTACGATCCGGCTGGACGTCGTGCTGCCCGTGCTGCACGGCAGGCTCGGCGAAGGCGGCGCGATGCAGGGGCTGCTGGAACTCTCGGGTATCCCCTACATCGGCTGCGACGTCCCGAGTGCCGCTCTGTGCATGGACAAGTCCCTCGCCTACATCGTCGCCAGGAGCGCGGGAATCGCCACGCCGAACTTCTGGACCGTCACGGCCGACGAGACCGTCGATCCCGCCCAGCTCACCTACCCGGTCTTCGTGAAGCCGGCCCGATCGGGATCGTCCTTCGGCGTCACCAAGGTGCTCCGGGCAGAGGAACTCCCGAGTGCGGTGGAGACGGCACGACAGTACGACTCGAAGGTGCTGATCGAAGAGGCGGTCCATGGGCAGGAGATCGGCTGCGCCATCCTGGGCAACGACGCGGATCTCGTCGTGGGCGAGGTGGACCGGATCGCGCTCTCGCACGGATTCTTCCGGATTCATCAGGAGGACTCCCCCGAGACCGGCTCCGAGAACTCCATCGCGATCGTTCCCGCCGACATCCCCGAAGAGTCCCGGCTGCTCGTCCAGGAGGCGGCCAAGGCCGTGTACCGCGCCGTGGGGTGCCGCGGCATCTCGCGGGTGGACATGTTCCTCACGGAGGACGGAGAAGTCGTCCTCAACGAGGTCAACACCTTCCCCGGCATGACTTCGTACAGCCGTTACCCGAGGATGATGGCGGCCGCGGGTCTGTCGCTCTCCGAAGTGATCGACCGAACCGTCTCCCTCGCGCTGACGGGGAAGATCCGGTGAAAGCGGTTGCGGCGGTGGAGACTGCGGAGTCGAGGGATGACGTCTTCGCCTTCGCGGACGACCTGGTGCCCGGAATACGCTGGGATGCCAAGTACGCCACGCGGGACAACTTCACCGGAAAGGCGGTGGACGGCTATCTGGCCAATCGGATCGTCGGAACGACGGCTCTGTGCACGGCGCTGGGAAAGGCGCGGGGCCAGGCCGCGTCACTGGGGTTCGGCCTGCTGCTCTGGGACGGCTACCGCCCGCAGTGTGCCGTCGACTGCTTCATGAGCTGGTCGCAGCAGCCGGAGGACGGCCGGACGAAGTCGCGGCACTATCCCAACATCGACAGGGCCGAGATGTTCGAGAAGGGATACGTGGCCGCCAAGTCGGGCCACAGCCGGGGCAGCACCGTCGACCTCACGCTCTATGACCTGGCCACGGGAAAACTCGTTCCCATGGGCGGCGACCACGACCTGATGGACCTCATCTCGCACCACGGCGCGAAAGGGATCACGCCCGTCGAAACGCGGAACCGTCAGCACCTTCGGTCCGTGATGGAGACCTGCGGTTTCCATGCGTACGAACGCGAGTGGTGGCATTACACGCTCGACAACGAACCCTTTCCGGACACCTATTTCGATTTCCCCATCAGGTAGGAGCCAAGCTCGCGGTCGCGGACCGGGGAACCGAAAAAATTACAGGGGGCGGGGGTTATGGGAACGAAGGCGGAGCGGAAAGGGCGTGAACTCGATGGCACGTCCGCCGCCGTCGGGCCGCAGGACGGCACGAACGGCGGCGCCGGGCATCCGGTGCGGCAGGTGATGGTCACCCGGGTGGGTCTGCAAATTCCCGATCGGCTGACCTATGACGTGTGGGAGCAGGTCGGGCACCGGATCTCCCAGACGCTGGACTCGGTCGCCTGGTGCCTCGGCGACTGGATCAACTATGGCCGCTCCCGCTTCGAGGACCGCTACCGCAGGGCCGTCGATGCCGTCGGGCTGGAATACCAGACCATCCGGAACTACGCGTGGGTCGCGCGACAGGTCGAGGTCTCCCGGCGCAGGGCCGGCCTCAGCTTCCAGCACCACGCGGAGGTCGCCGCACTCGGCCCGGAGGAGCAGGACATGTGGCTGGGGCGTGCCGAAGAGTGCGACTGGTCCCGCAACCAGTTGCGCAGGAGCATCCGAGACGCTCGTCGGCCCGGGACGGCCTCGGCCGAGCGCAACCTCCTGCCCGCCATCACCGCCGCCCCGGAGCGCATCGCGCGATGGCGCTCGGCGGCCGAGCACTCTCACGTCCGACTCGAGGACTGGGTCGTGCTCAAACTCGATGCCGCGGCAGCCGCGGAGTTGGACGTGGACTCGCCACATGACGCCGTCGCCGGGTGACGTCATGCGATCGACGGCTCACGAGGTCGGGACGGCTCGCGGCGGACGGCTCGCACGGCCGGCGTGATCACACCCGGTTCCTCATCGTGCCGGGACCCTGCCGCCGTTCCGGCACCGGGGTTCCTCCGGATCGCCGGGTTGTCCCGCCGGCGGGACAACCCGGCGATCCGGAGAGGCCCCGGTCGAGGCGCCGTCAGCACGCTTCGTCGGCCAGGCGGCCGACGGGCGTCCGCGGGTCGCCGGCCGCCAGTCCTGCCAGCCGGATGACGTCCTTCGAGATCGCCGCGACCGCCGTCCCCTGACCGGTGGGACCGCCGTGGAACGTGCTGAGCCGGGCGCCGCGCGGAGAGGCGTTCACCCGGAACACCGTGCAGGTGATGCCGGTCGGCGCCGCGTACGGCGCCCCCCAGGGCCAACTCCGCTCCCCTGCCGGAAGGTCGGACGGTGCGGCGCTGCCGAGCGACACCTGCAATTGGACGTAGGCGCAGTCCGGCGCATGGAGGAGCTCCCGGTACCCGTCCACCGTCGCGACCAGGTCGGGAATCGCGAGTGACGCGCCGCGCAACGCTGAGAGGAAGCTCCCTCCGAGGCGCTGCGCGAGCACGGTGAAACCCTCGTCGGGGACGATGCGGTACGGCACCGGGCGTTCGTTCACCAGGTTCGTCACCAGGCGTTGGTGCTCCGGCGCCCTGCGGGTGGACACCGGAGTGACCAGTGCGCTCGACCGGACCCCGGTCCGTGCCCACAGGGCGGTCGCGTACAGGGCGGCGCCGACCACGAAGGGACTGGTCGCCGTGGCCGCCGCGAGATGGCGCAGCGCGTCGTGCAGCGCCGGTCCCGGCTCGTGGATCTCCCAGCACCTGGCCTCACGGGGGGCGTCGGCCGCGGCCTTCGAGCCGAGGCCGGTCAGGGGCCGGCAGCCCCGCAGTGCGCACTTCCAGCGCTCGATCTCCCGCCGCCTGACCTGTCCGTCCGCCAGAGCGGCCTCCTGCTCCCGGCAGTAGGCCGCGTACGCCTGGGGCGCGGTGTGGGCGTCGGCGGCGGGTCCGCCGCCGGTCAGCAGGGACGAGGTGTCGCGCACAACGAGTTCACGCGCGGCGGCGTCGCACACCAGGTGGTCCACCGCCAGGATCAGGCGGTCGCCCGCTCCGTCGGTGTGCCGACGCACGGTCGCCCGGGCCCCGGTGGAGCGGTCGAGGCGGAGGTGGCGTAGGCGATCGAGGCGGCTTTCGATGTCGCCGCCGGACGACGGGGCGAAGGAGTGGACCTCGACGTCCCGCCGCCCGGTCTGCTGGCGTGTGCCGTGGGCTCCCTCAGCCAGTGTCGCGGTGAGGGCGGGGTTCCGCTCGGCCAGTCGCTCGACGGCGTGCCGGACGGTTCTGTTCGTGGTGCCGCGGGGCACCTCCAGCGAGGCGACGAGGTTGTGCAGGATGCCGGGACCGAGGAGGCGGTCCATGTGGAGCATGCTGCGCTGCTCGGAGCTGAGCGGGAATGTCTCGGTCAACGGAACCCTCCATGACGTGGCAGGTGGTCGACGTCCTTACGCCGCGATGGGTTCAGCACGCGGACGGACGGGAGCGCTCGGAGGCGGCAGCGGCCGGGGCCGCGGGCAAGGTGCGAATCTCGCGTGTGGCGAGCATGGCCGCGGAGCCTGCCAGCGCGGCGGCTGCCGAGAGCAGGAGTAGCGGGGTGTCTCCCATGACCTCCGCGAGCGGGCCGGCCAGGGCCCGGCCGACCGGGAGCAGGGCGACCGAGCCCACCACGTCGTAGGCGTAGATTCGGTTCAACACGGCCTTCGGCACGTGCAGTTGCTCGGTGCTCCCCCACAGGACGCTCCACACCGAGCGCCCGACGGCCCCCAGGCAGACAGTCCCCGCCAGCAGCGGGATCCCGACGCCGCCCGCCAGCGCCAGGACCTGGGGGATCGTGAGGAGCAGGACGCCGGCCGCCACCTTCAAAGGCCGCCGCGGTCGGATTCTCGTGCCCAGGAAGCCACCGCAGATCGCTCCTACGCCCTGGAGGGCGACCACCATGCCGTAGGTCTGGCTGCCATGGTGCTCGGTGATGGTGGAGGCGCTGAGGACGTAGAAGGGGCCGAAGACGAGCAGACCGAACAGGCCGAAGATCACGATGACCGTCCACAGCCAGCGCCGGGACGTGAACTCGTGCCACCCTTCGACGAGGTCGGACCTGACGAAGCCGCCTCTCGGCGCCTGCGCCGCCTTCCGCCCGGGCAACCGGAGGAACAGAAGCAGCACGCCGCTCGCGGCGAACGACGCCGCGTCAACACCGACCACGGCACCGGGACTCCACACGGTCAGCGCGAGCCCGGCGACCGCGGGCGCCAGCATCGTCACCATGGCCTCAGACGTCCGCAGCAGCCCGACCGCCTGCTGGACCTCCTCTGTCAGATCGGAGACGATGCTGCCCACACCGGGCTGGAAGAAGGCGGTGCCGATGCCCGAAAGCACCTGCATCACCACCAGGAGCACGAGGGGCGCGTGCCCCAGCAGGATCGCCGTCGCCAGAATTCCCTGGCCGACGAAACGCATCAGGTCGGAACTGACCATCATCGGCAGCGGGCCGATCCGGTCGGCGAGGACACCGCTGAAAAGCATCAGCGAGACCCAGGGGACGAGCGGCGCGGCGAGAACCAGTCCCACCCCCGTGGCGCCATAGCCGTCGTTGAGCACGGCGACGGTCAGAGCCACCGGAAGCATGGCATCGCCGGTAAGGGATATGGTGCGGGCAGCGAAATAGCGTCGGAATCGGGGGAGCGCCAGCGGCTTGTTCGTGCTCTGCTGGGTCGCCTCGGTTGCGTGCGGCATACGGCGCCGAATCCTATGTGCGTGGCGGTCGGAACAAGATTCGAGCACACCTGGCCGACGACCGCGGAAAAGGCGGTCCGCGGGCGGCGTGAGCGGTACAGGAGCATCGCGCGTCCCGGTAGTGCTGTCAACCACGCCTTAAAGCAACGGCGTTGACGCCCCTTGTCGCTGACCTATCGCTGTCCTTGACAGCCGCACCGGTCGCGATTACATTCCCCGCTTTGAGGCGCGCTCCGCCTTTCGGTGTGCAATCCGCACGACTCCTCATCTCCGATCCGCAACTGCGAAGTCCGGCCGGATCGTCTTGTCCATCTCACGGACTTAAGGACACGACCATTGGAACAAATCTGGGACGAGCGTTTTGAAACGGTGATACGTGACAACGTCAAAGGGCTGAGCCCCGAGAGATCACTGACTCCTGATCTCGATCTGACGGCGCTCGGCCTGAGTTCGCTGGGAATGGTGCAACTCCTCATGGCGCTGGAGCACGCGTACGGCGTCCAGGTGGCCGACGAGCACCTCGAATTCCGAGTCTTCACCAGCCTCTCGGGGCTCTGGCGGGTCCTGGAGGAGAGCCGGCGCTCCTCCGACACGCCGACGCAGGCGCGCCCATGAACGACCGGGCGGAGGCCGGCTCGTGGGAGGCAGCGCTGGCCCGCGTGCTCCCGGTGCTGCGACAGGGGGCCGGCGAAGCGGACGACCGCAGCTGCTTCCCGCACGCCTCGATGAAGGCGCTGCGGAAGGAAGGGCTGCTGGGGCTCATCGTGCCCGCGCAGTTCGGCGGTCGGGGGGCCTCGTTGCGCACCTTCGTGTCCGTGGCGGAGAGGATGGCGGGCGCCTGCCTGTCCACCGCGCACCTGTGGACCATGCACTGCTTCCAGGTGGATGCCATCACGCGGCACGGGTCCACGGCGCTGAAGGATGCGCTCCTACCGCGCGTCGCGGCCGGTGAGGTGTACATCGCCTCGGTGACGAGCGAGCGCGGCCGGCCCTCGGACCTCTTCAGCGCCAGGGAACCGCTGCGTGTCGACGGCGACCACCTGCTGGTGGAGCGGTCGGCTCCGGTGGTGTCCGGCGGCGCCCAGGCCGAAGGGTTCCTCCTCACCATGCGCGCCGCCGAGGATGCCACCGAGCAACAGGTGTCGCTGGTCTACGCCGACCGGCGCGATCTGCGCGTCGACGAAAACGGCGGCTGGGACGTCATGGGCATGCGGGCCACCGCGAGTGGGGGGTTGGAGCTGTCCGGTCGGGTGCCGGCGGAGAACGTGGTCGGCCCGCCCGGGGGATTCGCCGAGATCGCCCGTACGAGCATGATCCCCTTGTCGCACCTGGGCTGGTCCGCCTGCTGGCTCGGTGCGGCCCGCGGCGCCCTGGCCGACTTGGTGGCGTGGTTTCGCGCCAACGGGTCCAGCACCCCGGGAGAGCTGTTCTACGAACGGCTCGCCCGCATCCGGGTCGAACTGGAGTTGGTCAGCGCTTATCTGCACCGGGTGCTCGAGCAGGTGGAACAGGCCCGGGCCGAGGGCCGCTCGCTCGCGGAGCCCCGGGCCCAGCTTCAACTCAGTGCCCTGAAGGTGATCGCGTCCGAGCACACGTTCCGCGCGGTCGACCGGATGGTGGAGATGGGCGGCCTGCGCCTGGGGTACGGACGGAGGTCTCCGGTACCGCTGGAACGGCACTTCCGCGACCTGCGTTCGGCGAGTCTGAATCACGCGAACGACGCTCTGTGGACGGGAATCGGCGCGCTGACCCTCCTCGACCGCTCCGTCAGCCTCATCTGACCCACATCACGGAGGCGCAATGCCCAGTCATCGGATACCTCTGCGCAGTGCGGTGCCCGCCGACAAGAAGGCCGAGTTCGAACAGCGCCTCTACTACGCCTCGTCGGTAATCGTGGACTACGCCCTGGTCGAAGAGGCCGGCGAGGTCGTCGCCGTCGACGTGGCGACCGAGCCGGATGCCGATCCGGCGGAGCTGGCCCGCAAACTCGATCTCCTGATCGCGAACGACGTGCTGCCGCAGCGCAGACGGCCGAGCGCGGTGGTCTGGCGTTCCCGGCACGAGGCTCGCCAGGGGGAGCCGGAGGTGTGGGACGAACTGCGGGACGCCTCGGCGGTCGTGGAGATGGGTGAAGGTCTCTACGCCACCGGAGGCTTGTTCACCGAACTGCTGACCGCGCTCGACCAGATGGTGTGCGACATCGCCGTCGACGCCTTCGGCGCGGTCGCCTACCGCTATCCCACGCTGATCGCCACGGACGCCCTCCGCCGCGGCGGCTACCTCGACGCGTTCCCCCAGTTCCTGATGACGGCCAGTCGCCTGCACTGCGACGCCGAGGTCTACGACGCCTTCCTTTCACGTCTGGGGGACGCCTCGGACACCGGGCGTCATCTCGACATGTTCAGCGAACACCTCGGCCACTGTCTGCCGCCCACCATGTGCTTCCACACCTACCGGCAGTTGCAGGATCGGCAACTGACCGCGGACAGCGCGGTGTTCACCGCTCGGGGGAAGTCCTTCCGGTTCGAGTCCCGCTATCGGCGAGGAGTGGAACGGCTCTGGGACTTCACCATCCGGGAGATCGTCTTCGTCGGCGACCGGGAGGGGGTCGCCGAACAGAGAAGGCGCTTCATGGAGCAGACCTGGCGTCTGATGGACGCGCTCGCACTGCCCGGGCACGCCGAAGTAGCCCATGATCCGTTCTTCTCCGGAAAGTCGACCTCCGAACGGGTCCTGGCGCAGGAGCTGATGGAACTCAAGTACGAGCTGCGCCTGCCGGTCGAAGGGGGGCGCTCGGTCGCCGCCGGCTCGTTCAACCTCCACGGGGACAAGTTCGGTTCGGCTTTCCACATCACCCTTGATGACGGGGCGACCGCCCAGACGGCCTGCGTCGGATTCGGGCTGGAACGCCTCACCTACGCGTTCCTCAGCCAGCACGGGCTCGACATCGAGCAGTGGCCGGCCCCGGTCCGGCTCCGGATGAACAGCCGGAGCCCGGTATGAGGGATCACTACGGGAGACCTGAGGAGAACAGAGTGGACGGGCACGCATCCCGGATCGGGGACCCGGGTTGGGATCTGCTGCGGCGCATATCGATCGCCGACCCCGGCAGCGCCGCGTTCGACGAGGCACGGGCGCTGGCGTCCGAACTCCCCGACCCGGACGATCTACTGGCCCAGGCGGCACGGCACGCGTTGGTCCCGAGCCTGGCGGACTTCCTGGTGCAGGCCGAGCTGCTGCCGTCGATGCCGCACCACGCCCAGCGGCACCTGCTCGGCACCCTGCACTGGAACCGCTTCAAAACCCGCCGGTACGCGATCGAGGCGGCCCGCGTCACGGCGGCCCTCGCCGACGCGGGCGTGCGCGCCGCCTGCACCAAAGGGGTCGTCTGCCAGGCATCTCTCTATGACGGCCGCGGCATCCGCCACTTCGGCGACATCGACCTGATGGTGCCGCCGGAACACCGCGACAGGGCGGCAGAGGTCCTCTACCGGTTGGGCTACACCGGAGCGAAGAAGTTCGACCACCGAACCGGCGAACTGCTGGACATCTCGCGGTCGCTGCAACTGATGTACCAGCTCTACCCCGATCATCTGCCGCACTTCTTCCGCGTCCCCGCGGATGATGACGGCATCCCGTACTTCATGGTCGACGTGGCATACAACCTCACCTGGTACGGGAGCAGTTGGCAGATCCTCACCGCCTCGGCGCTGGAGCGCGTCGTCACCGTGAACGGCGTGCCAGAGCAGGACGACCGAGCCGAACTGCCCTCGCTCGACACGCCGTACGGCTTCCTCTTCGTCGTACTGCACCTCTTCCGCGAAGGGTGGTTCGAGCGGACCATCCGTGAGAAGGACGTACGCCTCGGGCAGTGCGCCGACGTGTGGCGCTACTGGGAGCGCTTGGGTCGCGACCGTGGTGACGAGATCAGGAATATCATCACGGAGCACTTCCTGGAGCCGGCCGTGGCCTGGGTGTGCCGTCACGTGGACGACGTGTACGGCAGCTCCCTCACGGACGAACTGGCACTCGGCGATTACTGCGACGACGGTTGGCTCCACAGCGCGGGCGCCGTGGACGGCGGCTACCTGGTCTGGCGAGGCAGCTTCAGCGAACGGCTCCGCGACCGGCGTCCTCTCCTGCTCGAACCGGGCTCCGAACCGCCCTTCGCCGCCGCGGCCCGCGTCCGCTCGGTCTGAGACCGGCGGTGGGTCCGCCCGCACGGCCCGATCCCCCGCCCCGCATCCACCTTGGAGAGTGACATGTCACGCCCCCAACAGCCCAGCAGCCTCGACAACGGTCGGGTCCTGCTTGTCTCCGGCCTCTGGCCCTACGACACGGTGGACGAGAAGAAGGCCGTGGGCCGACTCAACATCTTCCACAATCCCGAACTGCGCGAAGGGATCACCGAACTGGTCGGGGCCACCTCGGTCTACGACATCGCACTGCGCGGTGAGGAAGACGACCGGCCGCTCTTCCGCCCCAGCACCGCCTCGGAACCGACCCTGGTTTCGGTGGCCCTCAAGTCCTTGTTACCCGAGGACACGGAAGTCACCGACTGCGAACTGGCCGATCTGCTGCACTGCGACGGGAGCGCCGACAGTGGTCTGCCGGCCGCGGCGCGGAACGCGGTGTGCCTGCTGTCCACCAGCTATGTGACGAACTTCCCGGACCTGCGGAAGGTCATCGACCGACTGCGGGAGATGTCAGCGGGCTACATCGTGGCCGGCGGCTACCTGGCGACCCGCAACCCGGAGACGGTCCTGGACTGCGGCGCGGACGCGGTCGTGGTGGGCGATGCGGAGGAGTCGATCCCTGCTCTCCTGCGGTGCCTGCCCAGGATGGACGACTGGAGCGGAGTGCCGAACCTCTGGTACACGACCGAGGGCGGTGGCAAGGCGTACACCTTCGATCGCATGGTCCCGCTCGACAGCATCCCCGTCACGATACCGGGCGGTGACCTCTCAGGGATCTCCGTGCCGTACGAGTCCATGCGTGGCTGCCCGTACAAGTGCGCCTTCTGCTCGTACCCGCTCGTCTCGACCAAGTGGCGGTTCAAGAGCGCGGAGAAACTTCTGGCGGACTGGCAGGCCATCGAGCGAAGCGGCGCCAAGGAGATCATCGCCCTGGACTCGACCTTCACCATCCCGCCGAAGCGCCTGCGGGACTTCCTCGACCTGTACCACGAGGCCGGCCTGACCATCCCCTGGGGCGCCTACTCCAGGGTGACGCCGCTGCGGAACGAGGAGACGGTGATCCAGTTGAAGCGGGCCAACAACCGCTGGCTGTCGATCGGCTTCGAAAGCGGCAGCCAGCGGATGCTCGACCTCATGAAGAAGGGCACCCGCCTGAAGGATGCCTACCCGGCCCTCGCCCACCTGCGCAGACACCGCGTCTCGCCCTGGTCGAACTTCATCATCGGCTATCCGGGCGAGACGGAGGAGACGATCGAGGCCACCACCTCCTTCATGTCGGAGCACATCTTCGGCTTCTACGGGATCTACGTCTTCAACATCCGTGACCGGGCCATGCCGGTGCTCAGCGACCCGCTCGCCAACGTCCACTGGGAGGACGTCGGCAGCGAGTGGACGCACTCCACCATGGACAGCGGCCGGGCCACCGAACTGCGCTGGCGGGCCTACGTCCGTGTCTGCCTGGCCAATCCCGACGCCATCAACGTCGACGTGTTCCGCGGCAGCAACGTGGAGAAGGAGTACGGCGTCTGGGACCCGGCCTTCAGCGCACTCAAACACATCGAGGCGTGGGCCCTGCGCCGGATCGACCCGGCGGCGGTGACGGCCGAAGCCGGGGACGACATCGAAGCGACGGAACGGGCGCTGCGCCGCAGGCTCGTTCCTCTCGGCTGAACGGGAGCGGCGCGATGACTGCCAACCGCCCGGTCGGAGTGCTCGCCGGTGGCCGGGACCTCCTGCGGAAGTCGTCGGAAACGCTGGCCGACCGGGTCGCCGAACTCCTGGAGTCGTCCGGCATCGAAGCCACCGTACTGCTGTACGGCACCGAGGAGTTCGCCGCCGCGCTCGCCCGCCGGAAGCTGCGTCTGCTACAGGACCTCACCTACGGCGTCTACGGCAGAGCGGAGCCACTGGCTGCCGCTGCCGGTCTCGCCTTCGTCGGAACCGGAGCACTCGAGGCCGAGGTGTACGACAAGGTCCGGCTGAAGACGTTCCTCGCCCGGAACGGGTTCGGCACACCGCCCCATGTGGTGCTGGACAACCACGCGCCTGCGTCCAGCTGGTCGGCCATCGGACTGCTGGAAGGCCCCGTCGTCCTGAAACCCGCCACCGCGGACATGCTCAGCGCCGGAGTGCGGTTCTTCGACAGCGCGGACCCTCGGCGGGCGGACCTGAGGGAGCACCTCGACGGCCTGTTCGAGATCGATCAGACGGTTCTGGTGGAGCGTTACGTGCCGGGCCTGGAGGTCTGCGTCGGCTACGAGGCGTCGTCCCGCGGTCTTGACCTGTACCCGCCCCTGTCCGTGGCCAAGGACGCCGTCCTCTTCGACCACGCGGTCAAGATGTCACGGCAGTACGCCTTCACACCGGTGGACCTCCGGCCGGCGACACTCGACCGCCTGCGCTCGCTGGGGCGTGCCATGGCCGAGGAGTTCGACCTGGCTGGATGCTTCTACATCAACGCCATCATCACCGCCGACGGCGAACCGGCGGTCTTCGACGCCGGCGCCACGGTCGGACTCACCGAGCACAGCTACTTCCCCGCAGCCGCCGCCATGCGCGGCGAGAGCCTGGACGCCCTGCTGACCCGGCAGTTCGTCCGGCCGGTGCGAGCACTGCTCCACCCGGACGGCGTCTCGTCGCGGGAACCGGACGTGGAAAGGACACGCTGAGTGGACGCCTGGCTGGACGGCGGGATCGTCGCCGAGGAAACGGTGTCGCTGCATGTGAACAGTGTGTCGTCGGCGCTGGGGACAGCCTTCTTCGAGGCCATGCGCTGCTATCCGGTGCCCGGCCGGGGCACCGCGGTGTTCCGCTTCAACGCGCACTTCCGGCGGCTGGCCCGCTCACTGTCGGTGGTAGGCGCCAAGCTCCCCCTCACGGCCGGAGATCTGCTCACCGCCGTCGCGGACATCGTCCGTGCGAACTCCGCCGAGGACGACACCTGCTACCTCAAGGTCATGGTCTACTGGGACGCCGTTCTCGCGGGCTCCTCGCTGGTGGACCTCGGCGCGCTCACGCCGAGGGTGGCGGTGTTCCTCCGCAGGACGCCGCCGTCCTTCTTCGACGGCTGTCCCCGACTGCGCTGCCGGATCACCTCCTGGCGCCGGATCGACGACAGCAGCATGCCGACCCAGGCCAAGGCCACCGCCAACTACTACAACGCGCGTCTGGGTCTCACCGAAGCCCTTTCCACCGGCTACGACAACGTGATCTTCCTCAACGGCAAAGGAGAGGTGACGGAGGCCGCGGAGGCCAATGTCTTCGTCGTCGATCGGCGCACGATGTCGGTCGTCACCCCTCCTCTGGACAGCGGCGTGCTGCCTGGAGTCACCCGGGACTCGGTTCTGGAGCTTCTGCGCGACGACGGCCGGTTCCGGGTCGCCGAAGGACGGCTGCTGCCGATGGACCTGTACGCGGCGGACGAGGTGTTCCTGACCAACACCGCCCACCTCGTCCGACAGGTGGGCGAGTTGGACGGGCGCCCGCTGGCCGCCGGCCCGAACACCCTCGCCGCGTCGCTGAAAAGAGAGATCGCATCCGGCTCGCTCAGCACCGATCGGCGTCCGGAGTGGTTCACCACCCTTCCCGTCAGCTCCACGGAGGACGCATGAATCGGACATCCGAGCAGAACGACGTGCTCATAGAAGGGCTCGCCCGTCGCTTCGAACTCCAGAAACCCGCCGTCGACTACATGGCGGAACACTTCCGCGGTCCGGTGGCGGACTTCGGCTGCGGCAACGGCATTCCGCTGTCCTACCTGGCCGAACGCCATCCGGACCTGTTCTTCGCGGGGGTGGACCACAGCGCCGACATACTCGACCGGAACACCGCCCGGCACCGGCCCAACGTCCTGCTCGTCAAAGCCGGCTTGGAAGACCGGACCTTCCCCGACGAAAGCCTGGGAAGCGCGGTGTTCAACCGGTCGCTCCACGAGGTGTACTCCCTGTCCGGCGAGGACGGGCTGAAGGCCGCCGTGACCGCGGCACGGGACGCCCTGCGCCCCGGCAGGCACGTCCTGGTCTACGAGAACGCGGTCCCCAGCCGGGACAGGGTCGCCCTGCGCATCGTCACGGACGAGGTCCGGGACCTGTTCGGCCGCTTCATCCGGGACTACTCCGTGCGCCCGGTGCCGTGGACGCAGAAGACCGTGGACACGGTCGTCCTCCAGGAGGACGACGCGCTGGAGTTCCTCACGAAGTACCGCGACCCCGACTGGGAGTCGGAGATGCGTGAGGTGCACTTCCTCTACTCGCTGGAGGAGTGGGACGCGGTTCTCACCGCCTGCGGTCTGGAGAGGGTTGCGGTGAGGCGATTCGACGACCGTCAGATCCTTGCCCTGGACGGAGTGGAACCCGGCTGGGAGATCGCCGACTTCAAGCATGTGCTGGTCTACCGGCGGCCGGCGTGACGTCGACCGGCGCCTCCCCCGCCGTCTCCTGGGACCTGACCCGGCAACGGGACAAGGCGCGGGAGATCCGCGAACAGACGCTCAGGCTGTCTCACGGCAGACCGCACCACCTCGGCGGGCAGCTGTCCTGCGTGGAGATCCTCGTGTCGATCTTCTACGGTCACGCGCCGACGCTGCCCGACACCCGGTTCGTCCTGTCCAAGGGACACGCGTGCATCACGCTGTACGCCGTGCTCGCCGATCTGGGGCTGATAGCGTCCGAGGACCTGGACACGATCATGGAAGCGGGCGGCCCGCTGCTCGGCCATCCGTGCCGGACCACGACCGGAGCGGTGGACGTGTCCACCGGGTCGCTGGGCATGGGGCTCTCCATGGCGGCGGGCATGGCGCTCGCGGCACGGGCAACGGGGCGCGAGGTCCACGTGCACGCGGTCCTGGGCGACGGCGAGATGCAGTCGGGACAGGTCTGGGAGGCACTGATGTTCATCGGCCGGCACCAGCTCGACACCGTCCACACGGTCATCGACTGCAACGGCGCGCAGGCGGACGGTGCCACCGCCACCATCATCGACGTGGAACCGCTCGCGTCGAAGATCGAGGCGATGGGCCTCGAAGCCGTCGACTGCGACGGGCACGACCTGGCCGCTCTCGACCACGCGCTGTCCGCGCCCGGCTGCGGACGTCCCCGGGTGATCGTCGCCCGCACCGTCAAGGGCAAGGGCGTACCGGCGATGGAGGGCGACAACACCTGGCACAGCGGCTCCCTCTCCTCCCGGCAACTGGCGCACGCCCTGTCCTCCCTCTATTGAACGGAGCGCGGTGAAAAGGTTTTCGAGGCTTCTGCTCGACGTCATGCGGGCGGACTCCGCGGTCGTGGTCCTCGACGCGGACCTGTCCCGCAGCAGCGGATCGGCGGCAGTGAGCGCGAACTGGCCCGATCGGTTCGTGAACACCGGCATCGCCGAGCAGAACACCATGGGCCTCGCGGCCGGCATGGCGCTGATGGGGCTGAGGCCGCTCGTGCACACGTTCGCGACCTTCGCGACGATGCGGGCCTGTGAGCAGATCCGCACCTCGATCGCCTACCAGGGCCTCAACGTCACGATCTGTGCGAGCAAGGGAGGGCTCGCGGCGTCCCGTTCAGGGCCGACGCACCACGCGACGGAGGACCTGGCAATCATGCGCGCGATCCCCGGCATGACCGTGCTGGCGCCCCGCGACTTCCGCGATCTGACAGCCGTTTTCCCCCAGGCGCTGGCGCTTCCCGGACCGGTGTACGTACGGATGCCCCCGGAGCAGGAGCCTGACGACCCGGACGGCACCGCCCCGCCCATCGGAGCCGGTGCGGTGCTGCAACCGGGCGACGACGTGGTCCTGGCGTTCACCGGCAGCATGACGCGGACGGTCCGCGAGGCCGCCGAGCGCCTCACCGCCGCGGGCCTGAGCGTCGGCATCGTCTACCTGCCGACGGTGAAACCGCTGGACAGCGGCCTGATCGTGGAGTGCGCCGCCACCGCCCGACTGATGCTCACCATCGAGGAGCACAACGTCATCGGCGGTCTGGGATCCGCGGTGGCCGAGGTGCTGGCCGGCCGCCGGGCAGCACCGCCGCTGCTTCGGCTGGGCATCGAAGACCGCTTCTGCTACGCGTCGGGCAGCCACGCGGAGTTGCTGGATGCCTACTGTGTGTCAGCGGACGATCTGGTGCACCGAGTTCTGGAGCGTTGCTAGATGAAGCCACTACCGACACGCGAAGCTCGCGCCGCGCAGCAGGCAGCAGACGGGGTCCGGGCCGAGCTGGCGGCCCTGGTCGGGACCTACCCGGAACTCGCCGACTTCCACCGCGAGATCGTCGAGGCACTGCCCGACGCCTGCTTGCCGGCACTGCGCCGTACCGCGTTGGCCGTGGTCCCGCCTGACGGACTCATGCAGGGGGTGCATCAGCGGCTGCTCGGCGAGCACGGCGAGCACGTGGTGGCCTTCCGGTTCCGGACACTGACCCCCCGGCTCGCGGAACGCGTCTACCACGACGGGCTGGTGACCGAGGTGCCCGGGCGCCACATCCGGTCGTGGTGGATCAAGCGCAAGGTGTTCGACCTCGGTGAGGCCCTCGTCCTCCTGCTGCGCCATCCCACGGACCCGTCCTTCCAGCAGACCGTCACGACCGCGAAGGGCGCCTCCGACCCGCAGCTCGCCCAACCGGGCTCCTACCGGGCGGACTACCGCACCCCGAACAAGACCTTCGGCCTCCTGCACAGCTCCGACGACCTACTGAGCATGCTGTACGAGGCGAGCGTGCTCTTCGAACCGCGGGAACTCTCACGGCTGTTGGCCGGACCGCACTGGGGCCCGGCGGAACGCGCCGTGGTGTCCGGCTACGAGGCCGCGACCACCGTGCCGCGGATCGAGTCCTACCGGGTGCTCTACCGGTTGAAGCGGCGCCTGCTGGCCGAGACGGCGATGGAGGGGCTGCTGCCGCCCCGAGTGCTGGAGGCGGCTGACACCCTGTACCGCTCGGCGATGAACGTGGTGGACGCCGATCCCGGACACGGCCCGGAGACTCAGGCCATCGCCCGGCACCTGAAGCAGGAGCGCGACCTGCTCCAGGACGCTGCGCCGCCCGGCGGAAGCGTCGCACAGCGGTCGGACGAATGCGGGCGGACCACCGAACCCCGAACCGCGTTCGCCTGCCTACGGATGCTCGCCGAACCGGCGGCCATCGACGCTGACGGCTTCACAAGCCTGAAGTCCTCGCTCGATGCCCTGGGCATCGGACTGGGCCCGCTGGAACGCACCGTGCTGGAGAGCCTGTTCTTCTTCTCCGGCACCGGAGGACCGCGCCCTTCAGCGACGACACCGGTCCATGAACCCCGGAGGAGAGCCGGCATGTCCACTCCGTACCAGCAGGTGCTCGACGCCGCCGAGTCCCGCGAGGACTACCCGCTGTCTCTTTCCGATGTCGAGGAACTGGGTCGAGCGGGTCTGACCCTCGCGGCAGACCAACTGGCCTTCATGATCATCACGCCTGACGCCGTGCACAGAGGGAAGCACGCCGACATTCTCGCCCACGTGCACGACGCGGGCTTCCGTATTCGCGCGCACCGGACCCGGAACCTGCGAGACAGCGACATCGAGGAGCTGTACAAGTACGGTCTGCGCGCCAAGATCCTGGATCACCAGCGCACGCATTGGCACCTGACCCGCAAGGGACTGAGCATGGGCACCTCTTTGGGGCTGCTCCTCCAACACCCCGACGGCGCAGCCTGCGAGAGACTTCTGCGGTTGAAGGGCGCCTCGAAGCCGGCCGACGCAGCTCCCGATTCCATTCGTGGCGGACTGCGCAGTTACTCCAAGATCCTGGCCCTGGTGCACAGTTCGGACGACAGCGCAGCCGCGCTGCGCGAGTGTCTCCTGTATTTCAGCCCGAGGCAGCTACTCGATGTCCTGCCGCAATACGTCACGAGCCCGTCGCCACGGGGGAAACACCTCTCATACGTAGCCGAGGCCCTCAGTCCGACTACTGCCGAGGACGACCCCTTAACGGTCCTGTACGCGCTGAAGACCCGCATCTCCCACGCCATCGCGTCCCATCCACTCGCTGCCGCCCCTGCGGCGCAGCAGCTGCTGCGTGAGCACCTTGCGGAACTACGGACGACCCGGGACCGGCTGCGAGACGGCGTCGCCTCGTGGAGATCTCAGGTGCGGGTCGTGAGCCGGGCACTTGAGCGTGAGCACGTGCTGCTCACCGACGACCGGCTCGCGTGCTGCCCGGAGTCCTTTCCGAGCGTGACCGGGCCGAAGGAGGACCTCGAACGGCTGGCGTGGCACCGGCTCCTACTCACCGCGCGACAGTTGGCCGATCAACAGTGTTTCGAGGAGCTCGACATGAACCAGGTCGAGGCGGCTGTGCGAGCCGCGCACGTCCATTTGACACCTTGGGAGGCATTGCTGGTGGAAAACCTGCTCTTCTTCTGGGATCTCTGACGGTTTCTGCACTTCCTGTCCGGCTCGAACGGAGGCCGTAGGCCCACCTGCGGCATCTCCTCACGGCCATCACCGCCGAGGCGAACACCGCACCTGTATGCCGGCGGCCACCCTGCACGGGCGACGGGGGTAGTCGCATCCGCAGCTTCCTTGGGGCCCAGGAAGCCGCCCGGCCCAGGAGTGCTGTCACCGCTCCCGACGGTGCCGCAGCGCCGCGCCGTGCACGGCACCGGTGCGGGCAGAGCGGTGCGGCACCCACCCGAACCGCCGTCCTGGTGCGGGGAGCGGGATCGGGGGGCCGGACGGCCAGCGCCCGGCACCGTGAGCCGGCCCAGCCCCGCGTCCTCGTCGTTCAGCGCGGCCAGGACGAGTTCCGCTGTGGTGCTCCAGCGGCGGTACAACACGGACTTCCCGGTGCCGGCCCTCGGCGCGATCTTCTCGAAGCTCAGCTCCTCGAAGCTGCTTGCGGCCAGTTCCTCCAGCGTCGCCCGGTAGATCGCCTGGGTCAGCTCCGCACCGCGGCGGCGGGTTCCCGGGGCTCTGGCGGCGGGCGGCGGAGTGGGGGGGTGCTGGAGACGCGGTCACCCTTCCCGTTATAGCTCCTGACCTCCGCACGCGTCGATCGACCGGGCGGCGTAGCGTGGCATTAAGAAACCATATCGTTCTCTATTCACGCGAGCTGTGAACCCATGGACGCACGCCTTGAGGACCGCGCGGCTATCGCCGATCTGATGACCGGCTGGATTCACCGCGACCTGGGCGAGTGGGATCAGTTGCGCGACCTGTTCCACCCGGGCGCCACCGTCGAGATCACCTGGTTCGACGGCCCGGCCTCCGACTTCATCGAGGGATCGGCGCGCACGGGGGCATCCGATCTGCGCACCAAGCACGTCATCGCCGGGCCGTCGATCACCTTCAACGGCAACCGCGCGCTGGCGCAGACCAGCGCGATACTCCTCGCCGAGAACACTGCCCTGGAGCTCGGCGCCACCGCGCACAACCGCTTCTGGGACCGGGTGGAGAAGCGTGACGGCGCATGGCGCATCGCCAAGCGCCAGAGCTTCTACGACATGAGCTCCTTCAACTTCCTGACCAAGGTCCACGAGATCGACGAGAAGGCGGTGCGCAGCTTCCCGCGGGAGTACGCCGCACTGGCCTACCTGCTGGAGAAGTCCGGTTTCCCCGTCGTGCGCGAGTTCCCCACCCGCGGCAGCGCCTTGGAGACCGAGATCAAGGCCGCCGGCAGCGCCTGGCTGAACGAAGCCTGATCCACCCCCTCAGCCGGTCGGCCCTCGCCCCACGTCCGCCCGCCGCCGCGGCCACGTCGGTGCCTGAGCAACGCGCGGCGGTTCAGCGTCTGCCAAGCGATCGGCGAGATCCGCCAGTTGGTCACGTCGACCGCCAGGACCCACTCCTGACCTTCAGAGGGTGGAGATCGTACGGCCCTCGACCTGAGACGGAGGTCGAAGGACAAGCTCAGCCGCGGTACATGAACCCGCTCGCCGGCGGGATCGGCGCGGCGGAAGGCGGTCACCGGCCGACGCCCTCGCCTCGCCGCGCCGATCCCGCCCTCTCCCCTGCGCTGCCGGTACCGCGTACGCCGGTCCGGTGGCCCGGTGGCCCGGTGGCCCGAGTGCCCAGCCGCGCAAGGGAGTTGGCTCGGTGCGCGGCCGGGTCCCGGGCTGCGGGCGGCAGACGGCAGACGGCTCAGTACAGGGTCGGCCACTTCGACCGCGGCCAGGCGAGCACCGCGTAGATCTGCGCCGCGGCGGCCTGCTGGATCGACTGCGTGGTGCCGCCGCTGTCGAAGTGCACCAGGCCGGTCTTCGGGTCGCGGGCGCTGGTCCACACCCAGTCGGCGTACGCGGCCGTCGCCTGCTGGTACCTGTCGCCGCCGGTGACGGACTCCAGCAGCAGGAGGTTCTTGAAGAAGATCGAGTTGAAGTAGATCGGCTGGCCCTTCAGCCGGTCGCCGGTGACGAAGTAGTCGTACGCCGCGTCGGCGATCCGCTGGGCCCGCGCCAGGTACGTGCGGTCGTGCGTCACCTGGTAGAGGAGGACGTTGACGCCGATCGGCACCCCCTGGTTGTAGGACCAGATCGTCCGGTCGATGTCGCCCGTCAGCTTGACGTTGTCCCAGTACAGCCCGTTCGGGCTCTGCAGGTTGGCGTCGGTCCAGTCGTAGAACCGCTTGGCGTTGTCCAGATAGCTGCGCTTGCCGGTGATCTGGTAGAGCCGCAGCCCGAGTTCGGCGGCGGGCATGTTGGAGACGGTGTTGCGGTCGGTGCTCCAGGCGGCCTGGGTCCAGAACACGCCACCGGGTGCGGGATGGCTCGGATCGGTGTCCCATCCGGACTCGACCAGCGAGAAGATCTGCTCGGCCCGCGACAGCGCCGAACGGTCGTGGTGCCGGAGGTAGTCCTGGACCTTCTCCAGTCCCACCCACTCGTTGTCGTCGTAGAACAGGTCGCCGCCCGCTCCGTACGGGGCGATCACGTAGGAGTCGTAACCGGCCACCCCTGTCGTGCCGCCGGCGGCGTTCCAGTAGTGCTCCTGGGCCTGGTCCACCGCGGCCAGCTTCGTCCGGAAGCGGGGGTCGACCGTCGAGATGTCCAGGGCCGCGACGTGGACCTGGGACAGCGGCCACTCGTACGAGTACGGGTTGTCGCCCGCCGCCACCGGATACTGCTCGTGGAAGAGACCGGAACCGTCCGTCGTGCCCAGGTACTTCTCCAGTGCGGCGTAGGTCGCGGTCGCGCGGGCCGCGTTCACGCGGGCCGTGCTCGCGGCGGCCGTGCTCGCGTGGGCCGGTGATGCCACCCGGTGCGAGTCCGCGGGGCGGGCCGCGCCGGGAGAGGCCGCGGCGGTGGTTCCGGCGGCGAGTGCCGCCACGACAGCGCCGGTCAGGGAGAGTTTCAGACGGCGTGAGCGCAT
This sequence comes from Streptomyces sp. NBC_00448, assembly GCF_036014115.1. Classification (NCBI taxonomy): domain Bacteria; kingdom Bacillati; phylum Actinomycetota; class Actinomycetes; order Kitasatosporales; family Streptomycetaceae; genus Streptomyces; species Streptomyces sp. NBC_00448. Next base: position 9,159,092 of record NZ_CP107913.1, on the reverse strand, counting down.
GAAGAGCGCCTCCATTCTGCCTGCCGCGGGGCGCGGCAGGACGTCGTGACAACGTTGTCCAACCGAACCGTCGTTGCGCGCGTGCGAGGGGACGGGTGGGCGGGTTGGCCGGTTCTCGATGCGTCGCCGACTGATCTACCTCCACGGCGGTCCCGCCAAACCTCCGGTCGGGCGCCAAGTCCCGTGCCGCGCCCGCCTCGTCCCCGATCCGCCGGCCTCGTCCCCGATCCGCCGGTGCGCACCCGCGAGGGCGCCTCAGATCGCTACCTCCAGGCACTCGCCGCGCTCCAGGCCGGCACGGCGGAACAGGGCGACCGACTCGCCCCGGCCGTCCGCGCCGCGATCAAGCGGCAGGATGAAGGGCTGCGCGAACGCCAGGCGCCGGAGGAAGCCTTCGGCGATGGCCGGGCCGCGTCGAGGAACTGCGTGCCCAGGCGGAAGGCGGTGGGTTCAAGCTTTCTGGAGGGGTCTCGTAGCCGAACTCACGGATCGTGCCTCTAGAACGGTACCGGAGCACCCCTGGGTTCCTCCGGGCCTGCCGAACCGAGGGGCACCGACGGAGAACCCGCTGACCAGCGGGTAGCCGGCTGGTCGTCAGGTGTTCGTCTCCTATCCTCATACGGGGTTGTCCGTGAGGTAGAGCGCAGCGAGGCGGGGCAGTCGGCGGTGCATCTGCTCGTCGTCGTCGAAGTCGAAGTCCTCGCCCATGTCCTGCTCGGCCCGCTCATGAGGTTGGGCCTTTCGGTACTGGTCCCATGCCTCGTAGAAGTCGTGCCTGTCACCGGTCAGTCGCCCGAACGCATCGGATGCGGCGTAGTTCACTTCCTCGTCGAAGAGGATGTGGTCCTCGCCCGCCTCAGCTGTTGCGGCGACGAGTGGGTGCTCTGCCAGGCTGTCGGGATTGGCGGCTACGCGCTCATACCAGGCCCGTCCTTCGGCAATGACGCCCGCGCGGAAGTCGGTGAAGCTGTCGTCAGAGCAGCCGCCGCCGATCAGGTATGCCGCTGCCCAGACGTCCCAGCGATACAGTGCGCCACGGAGTGCGTCGAAGCGCTCCTGATACTCAAGGATCTCGCGCTTCGAGCGTGCTGTCAGTGTTTCGACCAGTGTCCGGTCGAAGGAGCCTTCCGCCGTGGTGCGCGAGCGTGCGGCCTGTATAAGGTGCCAGAAGGCTTCCGTTTCCATGACCGGCCACTCTGCCATCCAGGTCCGACAGACGCCCGTGGGTCCGTTGCCGGGAAAAGTGCCCTGTCCGCACCAGCCGGACTGGACTGGGTCTCGCTCAGCTCAAGAAGCCTCTGCGGTTCGGCGAGTTCATGAATTCGGTGCGCGCCTCAAGGAAGGCGTCACGAGCCCCAGACAGGTCGGCCAACGTCTGCTGGTACCTCTCGGGGTCAGAACGCTTCCACTCCGGGGGGACCTCTACGTAGGCCGGGGGCTGGAGCCGTTGTCTGGGGCGTGCATGCTGTCGAGTTCGTCGATCAGTCGGCGGAGGCTGTCCATGAACGTAGCGTGGGCGTCCGCCAGCTCAGGATCGCTGGGCCGGTTTCCCGCAGAAGGGAACGGTGTATCGCCGGGCCCGCCAACGGCGCTGCCCCTGCGGGGAGCAGTTCCTCAGATACGGGAAGCCCCTCATCGCATCCCGGGGCGATGACGCCGTGGACGCTCGGGGCTCAGGGCTGCGCGCCGGCCGTCACCGCCGCAGGCTCTTCGTGGATCTGTGCGGGAGCGGTGCGGTGGGTGCGTTCGACGGCCTGTCCCCAGTAGATGCCGATGATCATGAGTGTCGCTCCGAGGGCCGCCCAGAAGGTCAGCCGTTCACCGCCGAAACCGATTCCGATGGCCACGGCCCAGATCGGTTCGGTGCCGAGCAGCAGACTCGCGCGGCTGGCGGAGGTTCCCTGCACGGCCCAGGTCTGGGCGAGGAAGGCGAGGACGCTGCAGAACAGGGCGAGGTAGACCAGTTCGATCCAGGTGGCGGAACTGCTGTGGGCCAGATCGGAGGCGTGGAAGGCAGCGGGCACCAGGAACAGGGCCGACCCCAGGACGGTCTGCATGGTCGTCAGGTGCAGCGGGTCCACGGATCGACCCTCCGTCAGCCGTCCGACGAGGGTGACATGCCCGGCCCGGACCACCGCGGCGGTGAGCATCAGTGCGTCTCCGAGCCGCGGGGTGTGGAATCCGGTGCTCGAGGTGAGCAGCCCGACGGCCAGGACGCAGAGGCCGGCGCTGAGGAAGAACGTCCAGGGCAGCCTCCGCTTGCCGGTGCGATCCAGCATCGGCGTCAGCACAATGGTCAGGCTGATGATCAGCCCGGCGTTCGCGGCGCTGGTACGCGCCACCCCGAAGGTCTCCACCACGAGCACCAGCGCCTGCGTGACTCCCAGCAGCGAGCCGAGACGGACCTCCTCGCCGGTCCAGCGGCGCGTTCGGCGGCGCGTTCGGCGGCGTGAGGCGACAACGGCGCCGCACGCGAGCGCGGAGATCGCGTACCGGGCGAACAGCACCGTGATGACCGGGAGCGCGGCCGTGGCCGTCTTGGCCGCGAGATAGCTGGAGCCCCAGACAAGCGCGACCAGCAGAAGTACCGCGTCGACGCGGCGGGAAGCGGGCATGCTCCCACGCTTCCTCATCCGGACATTGAAGGGTAGGACCACCTTCTCAAGTGAAGTTGTAGGAGCCCTACACTCTTGCGGATGGATGAACGTCAACTGCGAATCCTGCGCGAGCTGGGCGAACTGGGCAGTGTCAGCGCGGTCGCCGAGGCTCTGTATGTGACACCGTCGGCGATCTCCCAGCAACTGCGGCTGCTCCAGCGCTCGGCCCCCGTCCCGCTCACCGAGCGCGCCGGACGCCGGGTCGTGTTGACCGAAGCCGGGCAGGCGCTGGCCGCCGCGGCGATCGAGGTGGAAAGCGCCCTGGCCCGGGCGCGCCGTACGATCGACGACTACACCACGCAGGAGGACGGTGCCGTCTCGGTTGCCGCCTTCCACAGCGCCGCCTCCGCGTGGTTCCCCTTCCTGCTTCGCAGCCACGCGGGCCAGGACCGCCCACGCCTGACGCTCGCCGACGAAGACGTCGCGCAGGACCGCTTCCCCGCGCTGACGCGCGGCTACGACCTGGTGATCGCCCACCGCCTCGACCACGGGCCGCCCTGGCCGGTCACGGTCGTCTCCGGCACGCTGCTGCGCGAGCCCCTCGATGTCGCGCTGCCCGTCGGCCACCCGCTGGCCGCGAAGTCGTCGCTCACGCCCGGAGACGTGGCGGACCAGCCGTGGATCGCGGTGCACGACGGCTACCCGCTGATGGCGACCATCGAGGCGATCGCCGGTGCCGCCGACCGCCGGCTCGACATCGTCCACAGGATCAACGAGTTCGCGGTGGCGGCGGAAGCCGTGGCCGCCGGCGGCGGCCTGGCGTTGATGCCCCGCTGGACCGCCCGGGTCCACCCCGAAGTCGTCCTCAGGCCGCTGGACGGAGTGCCCGCCCGGCGCCGCATAGACGTTCTCCACCGACCCGAGCGTGTCGCCCGCAAGGCCGTCCGCGCGGTCCTTGCCGAGCTGCACCGCGCCGCCTCGGCGATCCAGCAGCGGGATCGACCAGGGGACTTCGTCGAACCCAGGTAGCGCACTCCGTGTGGCGCCGGCCGGCGAGCGTTCCTTCTCACCGCTCGGGTCCGCACCGCCGTGCCGCCGGAACCAGCCCACGCCGTCCGAGGTCCGAACCTTTGTCGATCCGCCTGGAGGGGATGGAGAGACGTTGCCCGCCGGTCCCTCCGCAAGACCTCCGAGGACTGGTGGGACCCTGGCCACCCTTGCGTCACAAGCCTCGCCGCCCACCCCGGGGACCGGAAGAGCGCGCCCACCGCACGGGCAGCGCAGGGAGTTGAGTCCAGACGCTTGACGCACCCCGGATGGCGTGACATTCTTTCAAAGATCGGATGACAACGTTGTCAACTCCCCCATCCTTCCCGTTTTTCTCCACTGTCGACGTACCAGCGTGCTCACCACAGAACCGTGACCGGGTTGCTCCGGCGGGAACGCGGCGCGCGGGTCACTCCGTCGGCGCCGGCCTGAACCCGACGCGCTCATCCGTTCATGTTCCCGCATTCACGTTCTTGACGGCTCCGGCGCAACAGTCAGAGGGGATCGCGATGAGTGGCATCGACCGACGGAATTTTCTGACCGGCGGCATGGCTGTGGTGGGCGGCGGTGTGCTGGCTGCCGCCGGCGACCCCGCGACGGCGAGCGCCCAGCCGGCTGTCGCCGGGTCGGCCGATGCCCGGCCGGCTGGTCACGTGCAGAAGGGCGGACTCGTGAGCGGCGAACTCATCGCAGGTTCCTGGACGTTCCAGGCGACCAACGAGATCCCCGCCGCGAGCGGCGAGCAGTTGGCGAGCGGCGCGGAAGTGAAGACGATGGCGCCCGCGGTCGTCCCGGGCACCCCACTCACCAGCGTGATCAAGAACGGCACGTATCCCGACCCCTTCTACGGCAGGATCGTCACCGATGCGGTGCCGGACACCCTCAAGGACACCGACTACTGGTACCGCACCGAGTTCGACGTGCCGGAACTGGTGCCGGGGCAGCGTTTCTGGCTGCGCTTCGACGGCATCAGCTACAGCGCGCGGATCTGGCTGAACGGCACCTCGGTGGGGAGTATCGAGGGGGCCTTCCATCGTGGCGTCTTCGACGTGACCGAGCTGATCGCCAGGGCCCAGCAGGGTCACTCCACGGCAGGCCGCACGGCCTACCTGGCGGTGCGTATCGGCAAGCTCGACTTCACCGACCCCCCTTCGTTGCCGAGCTACACGAGCGGGGTGACGCGCGGCGGTCGCAACGGCGGCTCCACCGGTGCCACCCTCAAGAACGGCCCGTCGTTCTTCTGCACCGCCGGATGGGACTGGCTGCCGACCATCCCGGACCGCAACATGGGGATCTGGCAGCCCGCCTCCTGGTTCACCACCGGCGAGATACGCCTGAAGGACGTATCGGTCGACACCACGTTGAGCGACGACCTGGGCAGCGCCGAGATCGCGCTCACCCTCACCTGCGACAACGCGGCCGGCAAGGCGGTGGCCGCCACCGTGACCGGGTCGATCGACAAGATCCGGCTCCGGCACGAGATCACCGTCGAGCCCGGGACGACGTCGGTGAGCCTGACCTCCGCCGACATCCCCGGGCTCAGACTCGCCGCTCCCAAGCTCTGGTGGCCCAACGGCTACGGCGAGCCCTATCTCTACACCCTCCAGCTGGAGTTGGCGGCCGGCGGCGCAGTGTCGGACCAGCGCGAGCTGAAGTTCGGCGTGCGGCGCATCGAGTACGTCAACGCCGACCAGCAACTGCGCATCAGGATCAACAACCTGCCCATCCTGGTGATGGGGGGCAACTGGGGGCTGGACGAGGCGCTGAAGCGGACCCCGCGGGAACGGCTGCGCAACCAGGTACGGCTGCACCGGGACGCCAACCTCAACCTCATCCGCAACTGGAACGGGCAGAGCACGACCGAGGACTTCTTCGCGGCCTGCGACGAGTACGGCATCCTGGTCTGGGAGGAGTTCTTCTTCTCCTCCGAAGGTCCGGCCGCCAGCAACATCCAGCGCGACATCGACAACATCCGCGACTGCATCGTCAACTACCGCAACCACCCCTCGATCCTGCTGTGGTGCGGCGGGAACGAGAAGTCGCCGCCGCAGGAAATGGTGGACGCCCTCGACCGGTTGGTCCAGGAGCTCGATCCGCAACGGGTCAGCCTGACGAGCTCGGCGGGCGACACGGGAACGAACGCGATCAAGGGCTTCTCCTCGGGAGGGCCCTACCAGTGGGAGACGCCCAGCTCCGAGTTCAGCCTCGCCCGCACCAGGTCGACCCAGTCCAACCCGTTCCGCAACGAGATCGGCTCCTACTCGATCCCCACGCTGGAGTTCATCCAGTCGATGCTTCCCGAGTCCTCATGGGAGACGCCGGACGACTACTGGGCCGACCGCGACGTCAACGGGAACGGCGGGAACGGCGGCGGCGCCGGCTACATCGCCCTCACCGAGAGCCGTTACGGCGAAGTGCGGAACCTGCCCGACTTCGCACGCAAGTCGCAGCTGATGAACTACGAGTGCACCAAGGCCATCTACGAGGCACCGTCATCGATGATGCTCGGCCCGAGCTCGACATCGGTCCCCGACCCCGCCACCGGCGTGATCATGTGGATGACGAACCCGGCGCAGCCGAGCTTCGTCTGGCAGATGTACAGCCACGACCTCGAAGCGCACTCGTCATTCTACGCCGTGCAGCACGGCTGCCGCCGGGTCAACGTCATCATGGACGCCTCCACCCGCGACCTGGTCCTCGCCAATCACACCGCTCAACCGATCAGCGGCAAGGTCACCGTCGAGATCCGCGATCTCGACGGCAGCGTGAGCAGTTCCACGGTGGTCGCGGCCAGTGGCGTGCAGCCGGCGTCCGTCAAGACGGTGGCGAACCTGTCGTCGAGCATCAGCGCGGCGTCCACTGCTGTCTGTTTCGTGCGCCTCACCCTGACCGACCCGCACTCGGCCGTCATCGCCGAGAACTTCTACTGGTACGACAGGTCCGGTGGCGACAACACCTATACCGACCTCGACACGATGAAGCCGGCGGTGATCTCCGTCTCCGCGTCGGCCAGGGACGTCGACAAGGCACAGACGGAAGTCACCGTCGTGGCGAAGAACGCGGGTACCTCGGTCGCGCTGATGACGCACCTGCAGGTCTTCGACAAGAAGACCGGGGCGCGGGTCCTTCCCGTGTTCTGCACCGACAACTACCTCAACATCGTGCCCGGAGGGACCGCGCGGGTGAAGATCTCCGTTCCGGGGATGACCGACGACCTGCGCGAGAGCCTCGCGATCCGTGTCGACGGGTGGAAGCTCGACACGGCGCGGTCCACGCTGCACGGTGACGGCGTACAGGTGGTCTTCAACGAGAACGCTCTGGCGACGAACCCGGCCAAGAAGACGTTCAACGTGTAGGCGGCGCTACGGGAACCTGACCGGGCTTCCGTCACCAGGGCGCCGGCTCCCGCGAACGCGCCGCGCTCGTCGTCGAGGAACCGGCCCGGCGCTGTCCGGGACCGGCTGCGCCGCCGGCACGGCGACCTGGAGGGCGTCCACCGCGACCATGCCCTGTCAGGCGCCGGCCGCCGCGGCGTTCTCCTCGACACGGGCGCGCACCCAGGCGAGGAACGCCCGGACCTGCGGACCGGGCAGGGGCAGCGCGGCGGCGCGTGGACGTTCGAAGCTGCGGACCGCGGCCTCGATCAGCGGACGGAACTCCTCCTCCGCGGCGGCGACCTGCCCGGCCGCGTCGCGCTTGGCGAACCAGCGCCCGGTGCGGCAGTAGACCACGGAGCGGCAGCCGTTGAGGACCCCCGGTTGTCGGCGAGATGCCCCTCACCGTCGCCGTGTTCGCGCACCGAGTCCCGGATCGCGGTGTACAGGTCCGTCGGCCGGGGCGCCGCGATCACCTCCGATGCGGGCGGGCCGTAGAGCGCGATACCGTCCTGGTGGGCCACGGAGCGGTCGATGACGTACCAGAACGACGGGGCCCCGCCCGTGTCGAAGGCGGCCCGGCCCGGCAGTTGGGCGCCGGTGTTGAGATCCAGCAGATAGCCGGCCGCCCCGGACGGGACACGGGCGAAGTCCGCTGCGTAGACGACCAGTTCCAGCCCCGCCGCCGGGCAGGGCAGCCGCCGGTGATCGAGTGCGTCGGCCAGTGCCCGCAGGGCCGCGGCCGGAGGCGGGCCCTCCACGACGACCGTGACGTCGATGTCACTGCGGCCGTGCCGGTAGTCGCCGAGCGCGAGGGAACCGACCGCGACCACCCCGGTCAGCCGGGGGCCGCACACCTCGCCCGTGCGGCGTACGAGCTCTGTCAGGTAGGGCCGAACGTCGGCGGGAACGGCATGGAACAGCTCGGTCTTGGCGCCCATCCGGCCAGTATGGAACATCACCCGGCAGGGAACATCACCGAAACGGGCGAAGCCGCCGGTGCCGGCGCCGGAAGGAACCCAAGTCCCCAAGGTCCGAGCCGCACACGCAGGTGGCGAAGGTGCGGATCAGCGTCGGTGGACTTGAGGACCCTCCGGCTGGCGGCCACGGCGGCGGCCAGGCCGATGACGGCCGCCAGTACGAGGCTGATGCGCAGGCCGTGTTGGAAGCCGGCCGCGCCGGTGATCCGTGTGCCGAAGACGGCCACGGCCAGTGCACCGCCGAGCTGCCGCTGATGGCGTCAGGCCGGCACAGGGTGCGGCGCTCGTCCGGCGTCACTTGCCGCCGTAGACGGGGAAGACGCTGTGCTCGCCGTAGTCGACGTCGCGCAGGCCCCGCAGGACGTCCATGTCATCGCCGGAGATCTCGAAGTCGACCTCGGCGTTGGACCGCATGTGGTCGGGGTTGGCCGTCTTGGGCAGCGACACGGTGCCCAGCTGCAGGGTGTAGCGGATGCACAGCTGGGGGACGGACACCCCGTACTTCGCTGCCACCGCCTGGACCTCGGCGTTCTGCAGGATCGAACCGTGGGCGATCGGGGAGTACGCCTCGACGAGGATCTGCTTGCTCTCGCAGTAGGCCAGCAGCTCGAAGGGGGTGTTGCCGGCGTGCACGAGGAGCTGGTTGACGTGCGGGACGACGGTCGCGCCCTGAAGGATGTTCTCGAGATCGTGCTGCTGGAAGTTGGAGACACCGATGGATCGGACCCTGCCGGCCCGGTGGGCCTCCTCCAGGGCACGCCATGCCTCGCGATTGCCCTGGTCGTAGCCGTCGCCGCCGAAGTCGTCCCAGGGCTGCGGGCTGTGGATCAGCATCAGGTCGATGTGGTCCAGGCCCAGCTTCACGAGAGAGCCGTCGATCGCGGCGACCGCCTGGTCGTGGTCCTTGATCTCCGCGGCGAGTTTGCTGGAGACGAACAGCTCGTCGCGGGGCACCGGAGAGGTGCGCACGCCCTCGCCGACACCGCGCTCGTTGCCGTACGCCTGGGCGGTGTCGATGTTGCGGTAGCCGATCGCCACGGCTGCGCGGACCGCGTCGGCCGCCTTGTCGTCGTCGATGAACCAGGTGCCGAGCCCCAGCCGGGGAATCTCGACCCCGTTGGACAGGGTGTAGGTCTCGTCCAGGACGCTCATGAGTTCGCTCCGTTCTTCGGCAGCTCGCCGTACGCCTCGTCGGTGACGGGTTCGAGCCATTCGTTGCTGACGTCTTCGCCCGGGGTGATGAAGGCGACGTGGGAGAACCACGCGTCGGCCTTCGCGCCGTGCCAGTGCTTCGTGCCCGCCGGGACGCGGACCACCATTCCCGGTTCCATGCTGACGGGATGCTCGCCCTCGGCCTGGTACCAGCCGCTGCCCGCCGTGCACAGCAGAATCTGATCCCCGCCCCCGGCGGTGCCGTGGTGGATGTGCCAGTTGTTCCGGCAGCCCGGCTCGAAGGAGACGTTACTGACGAAAACGCTCCCCGAGGCGAGCGGAGCCAGGTAGCTCTGGCCGACGAAGTACCGCGCGAAAGCGTCGTTCTTCTCGCCGAGGGGGAAGATCTGGTCGAATCCGTTGCTCGCCATCTCGTTCTTTCCTTTGGTTCAGCACGCCCCACCGGCCGTGCGGGGTGTCGTCGCCCTGCTCGCGCCGGTGGTCAGGCGGTGTGCCCGTCGGCGATCTTCTTCAGCTGGGTGATCGCGGTCATGGCGTTGGGCCAACCGGCGTAGAAGGCCAGGTGCGGCGCGGGTCAGTGCGCAGGAGTTGAAGTGTTCGGTCGCGACGTCCGTCGGCGCCCAGTCCGGCGGTCGAGTGCACGATGGTGGCGATCCTGGAGGCGCCCAGGACTTGTGCCTGGTCGGGCGGGGCGGCGTAGCGGGAGATCGGGCACTTGACGCGACGCGGGTTGACACGTGCCCGGCGGGGCGGGAGCAGGTTGTGCAGTACTGCCGATGCGATCTGGCCTGGTCCGGTCTCGGGCACTATATCGGCGGCGGCGATGACCTGGTCTTTCGCGGTCTCCAGGGCGACGGTGAAGGAGGCGCGGTCCGGGTCTGCGCCGGGGACTGTTTCGACGGCCTCGACCATCGCCCGGCGCAGTGCCTGGTAGACGGTCAGGTGAGCCCATAACTCCTGCTGGATGCCGGCCGCGTCCTGGGAGCGCAGTACCAGGCCGCACTGCAAGGTGTGACGGAGCGAGTAGAACGCCGATTCGATCTCCCAGCGCTCGTGGTAGAGCTCCACGAGCTCGGCGGCGGGATAGCGGCGGTGATCGGTCAGCGTGGTGGCCAGCCGGTAGTGGCCTTCCAGCCGCAGCCCTTTGGCCGTGGTCACCGTGATGCGCGCGTCGATGATTCTCAGCTTGGTCCCGTTGATCCTGGTCAGGAACGTCCCGTCCGGCAACGGCGCCCAACGGGCAGGTGTCCGGGTGCCCTTGAGCCGTACCAGTAATTGGGCGCCGGTGGCCGCGGCCTTCGCGAGGAAGTCGTCGGAGTCGAAGCCCCGGTCGTTCAGCAGCAGCATGCCGTCGTCCAGCAGCGGAAGCAGTTGCTCGGCATAACCGGTCTCTTTCTCGGGCGTCGGTCCGAAGACTGCGCCGAGCAGGGCCCGGGTTCCGGTCTCGCACAGCACCATGATCTTGAGCATCGGGTATCCGTCCGTGCCATAGCGGTGCTTGTGCTTGCCCAGCCACGCACAGACTCGCGGCCGGTCAGGGGCCTTGGTGGAACTGCACCCGTCGAAGGCGACCGTGCGCCAGCATCGGTATCTCACTCCGGGTGTGTTCGGCTGTGCCACGGGGCCGGCCAACGTTTCGAACAGCAACCGGAGCGGTGCGACCCCCAGCCGCCTGCGGACCTCTCGCAAGGCCTTCTCCGAGGGCCCCGGGGAAGAAGCCCGCGCAGCCCGGCGGTGAGCTTGTCCCACACGCGCACGTACCCCAGCGTCGGAAAGAGGACCAGTGCCAGCACGAAGTACACGCCCACCCTCGAGGGCAGCAGCCGCAGCCTCCGCTGGGCACCGCCGACGCGTTTCAGCACGTCATCGATGAGTTCGAAGGGCAACTGCCGGGTCAGTTCGCCGAGATGCCCCGGAGCGAAGACACCATCGGCGACGGTAATCGACGACGTGAGCGTGACGGTGGAACACTGAACGGACAACGGGGCTCCTTCGAGCGGGAAGACCTTGGTCGGCTTCCCTGCTCTACCAGGAGCCCCGTTGCCCTGACCTGCGCTTCCTCGAAATAGCCCGATCCGGTTGACAGACACGGATCGGCCCTAACTCCGCGGTCTTGGGGTACTTACGGGGTGCTGGCATTGCTCGTGGTTCTCCTTACGCCCGGAATCGTAACCCAGGCTTCAAGGACTCCACGAAGATCAGTGCAGCTCAAACCAGCTGGGCGAACGTCGCCGACGGCAAGGGGTCACGCAAATGTCGCCGATCTCGACGCCCAAGGCATGTCCACGCGTACGGCGCTCCGGGACTGCTTCAGTTCCCGTGTGTGGTGGGTGGTTGCCGGACGCCGCAGGCGAGAAGGTCGCGGAGGAACGCGCATTCTGACGGTTCAACCCCGGTAGGAGTTGTGCGAGCCCTTGGCCGACGATGTTGTCGGCTGTCTTGAGTGCTCGTGCTCCGGGGGCGGTGACAACCACCTGGCTGTGGCGGCGGTCGGCCGGATTGCGCCGGCGTTCTGCGAGCCCGGCTTCTTCGAGGCGGTCGACCGCGATGACGGCGATACCGGGTGCCTTGCCGAGCAGCCGGGCGAGTTGCTGCTGCGCGTCCGGAGCATCGGTGGCGAGGGTCAGGAGGACCGCGTAGTCCCGCCCGGTCAGCCCGCTGGGGGCGAGCCATTCGTCGGCGGCGGTCTCCAAGGTGGTGCCGATCCGGGCGAGGAGCAGCGAGAGCCGTGCCCGCGCCCACGTCTTTCCGTAGGCAGCGGAATCGACGTAGCCCCCTGCCGCGTTGCGGAAGATGCGCCCACCACCGCCATCCATCCCGCGACCACACGCTGGCCTGGTCCCATTGGCGCCGCCGGCACCAAGCACACGCACGTCGTTGCCACTACAAACAGCGCGGACACACCTTCGTGCGACCTCCCCGCGGAACTGCCCCCGGCCCCGCAGCAGCCCGGCTTCGCTCACCGCCACCAGGCCGCTGACCAGGACATACGGAGCGCTCTCACTGGAGTGCTAGGCGAGCGGTCCCAGGATCTCCTGAGACTCCACGAGCGCCTGCTCGCTGGGGGTCCTGCCGTCGTCGAGAACGCGCGCGGCCTGCCGGGCCCGGAGGTCGGGATGCGCGGCGGCGGGGCTGGCGAAGCCGTGGCGGGCGCGGGCTTCGGCAGGCGTCAGCACCTCCTCGCGGCACGGGGGGATGCCGAGCTTCACCGGTGCGACCACCGGCACCGTGGACGGGGAAAGCCTTGCCAGCAGCCGCAGTTCGAGCCGTGGGCTGAGGTGCACCACCGCGAAGGCGACCTTCATGACGGGCACGATCAGCAGGTCGAGGAGAGCCGACTGCCGGATTCCCGCCAGCTCACGCATCCAGCGCGGCATGGTGGCGATGGTGGCGATCCGCTGTGCCTTCGCGGCGACGAGGTCGGCCGGCCTCGCCCAACGGGACGCCGGGGGCAGGACGTTCTCGCTCTTCAGCAGATGCCGCATGGCCTGCCGGGCGATCGGGCTGGCGGACAACCGCGGCCGTATCCGCTCGAAGTACGCCCGGACGCCCTCACGAGTGCGGGGAACGTCGTCGGAGGAGCACGTCTGCAACTCCGCGGCGACCGCACACGCCTGCCAGTACTCCTGCTCCTCCTCGTCGGTGAGCTTCCCCGGCCCGTACCGCTCGTAGGCGTAGAGGATGGAGTGCCAGCCGGTGAGCTGTATCCACAACTGCGAGGCGGGGTCGTTGGCGTCGTAGGTCCCGTCGCCGTAGGGCAGCCGGCCGATCGCCTTGGAGTGGACCTTGACCAGGACGTCCGCGGCCGTGCACACGTCGCGCGAGCCCGCGAAGGCCACCATCGCGAAGTAGCGCAGGGTCCGGTCGTAACGCGTGCGAGGGCGCCGGTAGATCCCCTGGGTGTGGTGGACCGCGGCGACCAGGGGCGGGTCGAGTTCCTCCACCACCACCGCCCGCTGGAAGCCCACCGTCAGCGACGTCGGGTACCCCCACACCTTCCACACCACCGAACCAGGGCCGAAGAAGCCGTAGTCGTCGTGCGGTTGTACCTCGCTGCGCCTCAGTCCGGCCATGCTGCCACCCATCGATTACGGCACTGGTGACTTAAATTAAGTCACACGTGTCGTAAACTGCCAAGGTGTCCGCGTCCGCCTCTTCAGAAGCCACCCCGCGCAAGCGGCGCCCCTACGCCCCGCGCGTGCCGATCGCGGAACGCCGGGAGCAACTGCTCGACGCCGCCCTGGCCGTGATCGTGAGCGACGGCTACCAGCGGGTCTCCGTCGATGCCGTCGCCAAGCGCGCCGGCGTCACCCGCTCGGTGGTCTACGGGGCCTTCGACAACCTCGACGCGCTGCTGGGCGCGCTGCTCGACCGGCAGCAGGCCCGCGCCTTCGCCGCCCTGCTGGAGACGGTTCCCAGCAGGGCGGACCTGCGCGACCCGATCGCGTTCGCCTCCGAGGCGGTACGCCGGATGTCCGCCATGCTCCGCGAGGACCCGGACACCTGGCGGCTGATCCTGCTCACACCGGGCACCACGCCCGCCGTCGTCCGCGACCGCATCGACGCGGACCGGGAGCGCTTCCGGCGCCAAGTCGAATCCTGGCTCTCCGTCGTGCTGGCCGACCGCGGCGAGTCCGCCCTCGACCCGCAGGTTCTCGCGCACGCGCTCGTCGCCTGCGCGGAACACTTCGGCCGCATCGCCCTCACCCAGCCCGGCCGATTCGACCTCGCCCACCTGCTCGGCCAGGTGCGGGCGATCCTGAGCGCCGTCCTGCCGGCCCGATGACGCCGGAACACCGGCCCCGATCGGGCGGTGCGCTGCGGGTCAGGCGGCATCGGTGCGCGGGAAGACATACTCGTCGAGCACGATCCCGAGGGCGACGGCCGCCGGGATCGCCACCAGCCCGCCGATGACGCCGAGCAGGGAGCCGCCCGCGAGCACCGCGACCACCGTCACCACCGGATGGACGTCCACGGCGAACTTCATCGCCCGCGGCATGATCAGGTAGTCCTCGGCGATGCGGAAGCCGACGTAGAACGCCGCGGTGGCCAGCGCCACCGGGAAGGAGACGATCAGCGCGACGAGACTGACCACGATGCCGCCCACTGTGGAGCCCACGATGGGGACCATGTCCATCAGTGCGACGAAGAAGCCCAGCGCCGCGGGATAGGGCACGCCGATCGCCGCGCACCACGCGAACGTGGCGACACCGGCGATCGCGGAGGTCGCGATGTTCCCCAGCATGTACCGCCCGACCTGGCTGAGGATCTCCTCGGTGACGGCCTCCACGCGCGGCCGCCGGGAGCCCGGCACGAACCGGTGGCAGAACTGCTTGATCGTCGGCAGCGCGGCCATCAGGTACAAGGTGACGGTGATGACGATGACGGCGGAGGTGACGACGTTGATCACCATCTGCCCCGCGCCCACCACACCACCGGCCACCTCGGAGGCACCGCCTGAGCCGAGTTGCTGCTGCGCCTTCTCGATGACGTGGTAGTGGTCCTCCAGCCGACCCAACGTGGAGTGGTGGTCGCGCAGTTGGCGGCGCCAGCGGGGTATGCCGGTGGTGAGCGCGTCGACCGCGGCGGTGACCGGCGGGATGAGCAGCGCGAGGAAGCCCGCCAGCAGCGCCGCGAACCCGGCCACCACCACTGCCACCGACCAGCCGCGGCGCAGCCCTCGGCGCACCAGCCCGCCGACCAGCGTCTCCAGGCTCACCGCGATGAACACCGCGAGCAGCAGCAGCGTCAGCAGCTCACTCAGCCTGAGGACGGTCCGCGCCACCAGCCACGCCAGGATCGCGCCCAGCGCCAGGCCGAAGCCCGTCCGGAACCACGACTGCCCGGCCGCCGCCATTCCGACGAGGCGGCGCGGCCGTGCGGCGCGCCCGGCCGGTGTGCCGGCGGCCGCGGTGTCGTCCACAGCCGCGACGTCGTCGGTGGCTGCGGTCCCGCCGGTGCCGGACGACCCCGCCGAACGGCCCGCGGCCCGAACGATCTTCGGCCCGCCGGCGTCCGACTCGCCGGTTCCCGCTGCCTCGGGGTCCGCCTCTCCCGTGCCGAGCGGGTCCGGCGCCTCCAGGCGCGGTCCCGCGGGCGTGGGCACCGCCTGGGCGGGTGTGTCATGCATGTGCGGTCCCTCCCTCGCCCGGGGCCGGCTACGGGTGTTCACCGGGTGGCGCCTGGCGGATCAGTCGTCCTTGATGACGTCCTTCACCGCGTCCTTGGCCTTCTCGACGGACTGGCGCGCGTCGCCCTTGGCCTGGTCGCCGCGGCCTTCGGCTTCGAGCCGCTCGTTGCCGACCGCGTGCCCGACGGTCTCCTTGGCCCTGCCCTTGATCTGGTCGACCTTGGCGTCGGTCTTCTCGCTGCCACCCATGACAACTCCTCGGTAGAAGCGTCGGTCCGCCACCGCGTCGCGGTAGCCATCCCTTCACCTGTCCCGTGCGGCGCGGTTCACCCCTCACGGATGTCTCCTTGATCGACCGGAGGAGGAAAGGTGCCCGCGCGGAAGAGACCGGATGCCGTGACGGGCCCTCCAGGTACACCCACCGTTCGGCGGACACGACCCGGGCACGGAAACGTCCGGATCTGCGAGGCGAGGCTACTGACGGCGAGAGCGGAAAAGTGGACAGGCTCCCCGTGGGGGTGGGCTCGCCCCTCTCGTGGCCGACCCCTGGCGGAGGTGTTTCCCGACCACCGGGGCAGACGGCAGGGCATGGACACCCCTGACGCCACGCACCGGTTCCCGCGCCGGGCGGCCCGGCCGCTTCCGCTGATCGTCGCGCTGACGGCCGCCCTCGCCGTGATCGCCGCGGTCGTCCTCACCGGCCGCGGGCCGCACCACGAGTCGGCCGACCCGGCCGGGAACCCGGGTCCCGCGGCCACGGGCGGGCCAGGACATCCGACCGCCTTCCGCACCGCAGGCGCCGATCTTCTCGTCCTGGACGGTGTCTCCGGCCGGGTCCGGATCGCTGCCGACGCCGACGCTGACGGTGTGTCGGGCACGTTCGCGCGTGCGGACGGGTCCCGCGCGCGTATCACCGCCCGCACCGGCCGGGGCCCCGCCGGGAGCACGGTCACCGTGGTCTGCGCGGACGGCACGGGTACGGCGGTGCCGTGCGCGGGCGACCTGTCCGTCACCGTGCCGAGCCGCACCGGCCTGCGGCTGCGCCAGACCTCCGGGCAGACCACGCTGTCCGGGCTCGGCGGCCGACTGGACGTGACGGTCGCCTCGGACCGTCTGGCCGCGAGCGGGCTGCACCCGCGGCAGGCCGGCCTCACCGTCACCTCCGGCAGCGCGGACATCGGCTTCTCGCACGCGCCGGACCGGCTCAGCGTGAACGCGACGTCCGCCTCGGTGGCCCTGCGGGTGCCGCCGCTCGACGGTTACTCCGTCACCTCGGCCGCGACTTCCGCCGACGTACGGGTGGAGGTGCCGCGGCACGGCGGGGGCCCGCACGTCATCGCGCTGCGGACGGTGTCGGGCTCGATGGCCGTGCTCCCCGCCTGACCGCGCCATGCCGGCACGAACGGCGCCGCAGGGGCGGCGATTGAGGCGGCGAACCGGATTTCCTCATGCCGGTCCCCCAGATCCGACGACCGCGGATCGATACGCGGACTCACTTCCCGCATCGCCTGCCGTCACCCCGTCAAAACCTCGGCGAGGCAGGGGAGCCGGCGGCGCCGGGTCCGGAATCCCGGCCGTCGATCGGCGAATCCGCCGTGATTCCGGGACGGGTGCAAAGCAGCGCACGGGTGGCTCGAACCAGCCGTTTCCCACCGGGGAAGCAGGGCAGCGGAACGGTCAACGCAGCTTTTCCACTCGATTTCCCAGCAGGCCGATCCAAGGGAGGCCGTGATGCACGGATACCAGGAAGCCTGGAGGAACTACGCCGTATTCAGCGGGCGCACGTCCCGATCGGAATACTGGAGCTTCATCCTGATCAACATCCTCATCTCCGCGGCGCTGGTGGCCGTCGACACCGCGATCGGCAGCAGGCTGCCGGACGTGCTCTACGCCCTGGCCGTGATCGTCCCCAGCCTGGCGGCAGGGTGCCGCAGGCTGCACGACACCGGCAGGACCGGCTGGTGGCAGTTGCTTGTGATCATCCCCGTGCTCGGCTGGATCGCCCTCGTGGTGCTGGAGGCCCTCGACGGCGACCACGGCGCCAACCAGCACGGCCCGGACCCCCGCCGGCGCGCGTTCCACGGAGCGACCCACCCCGCCTGACGACGTACCCGGCAGAGCATGAGGGTGGTGCGGTAGGAGACGGCGGCAACCACCCGTTGCCTCCGGAAGGTCCCGGCCTCCCGCGCTCGCTGCGCCGGTCGGCGTCATCCGTTCGCCCGGGGGCCCTCCGGACGTCGGGTGGGCGGTGCCCGCCGGGGTGCCGGGTGGCGCCGCGGCGGTGTCGGAGAGAACAACCTGCGCGACTACCTCGGCCGCAGCCTGCGCGCCGCCGGGGACGACTGGTACCAGCTGTAGGCCATGGCCGGGCCTCGTTCCGGCTCCGTCAGATCCGCATCCTCACGCACCCGTCGCGAGCGAGCATCCGGTCAGATCGGGCTGCTGATCTGACGAGAAAGCCCTTCGAGGAACTCCAGGACGCTGGCTGCGGCGAGGTCGAACCGATCGAACCACGAGGCGGTTGTCGACCTCCAGATCCGCCCGGAGCCTGCCAGTGCGAACAGATGCCCGCCGCCCTCGCTGGCGAAGACCAAGGCAGGCTCTTCCCCGTCGATCTGGACAGCCCCGTACTCGCGGAAGTGGTCCGCGACCAGCGGGAGATCGCCGCGGCATGGTCCTCGCTGCGGCTCGGTGGCCGTCCAGCACGGGCTGATCGCCGTCGGGTCCGATCTGGTCGACCGCGACCTCGTCGCCAAAGCTCCGAACCGGACCTGGGTCGCGGACTTCACCCACGTCGCGGCCTGAGCCGGCATGGTCTACGTCGCCTTCGTCGTCGACACCTTCTCCCGCCGCATCGTCGGCTGGTCCGCGGCCACCACCAAACACACCGAACTCGTCCTGGCCGCAGTCGAGATGGGCCTGTGGCAGCGCGACCGAGAAGGCAACCGCCACCAGCCCGGCCAACTGGTACACCACAGCGATGCAGGGTCGCAAGGCGGATTCGACTGGTCGTCGCGACCCTCTTTCGCCCTCGCCGAACACTTGCACCGCGAGGGCATCGCAGCCTCCATCAGATGCGTCGGTGACGCCTACGACGACGCGCTGATGGAGTCCACGATCGGTCTCTACAAACCTGGCCGACGCCGCTGGTCACGCTGGTGCGCCGCGAACACCAAGATCCCCACAGATTCAAGCCTGTGCTCAAGGGATTGACACGAGTTCAAGTAGTTAGGAAACTTTCCTAACGAAATCGAGCTCGCCCACGCCCCCCTCGCCCCCTTGGGAGCACTGATGGCTCACTTTCTGCGAAAGCTTGTGGTGGCCACGGCCTCGGCCGGTTGCCTCGCCCTGGGCACGACGGTAGCGGGCGGCGGCCCCGCCGTCGCTGCGACCACCCCCGCCAACCCCTTCCCGACCCACGTGACTTACCGGACCGGCGTCATGCCGTCGGCGTCCGCGGCCACCCGCGACACCGCCGTCAAGAAGCAGTACGACGCCTGGAAGAGTGCCTATCTCGTCCAGGGCTGCGCCTCCAACGAGTACTACGTATCCACCAAGGGCGACGGTGACGCCCCCCACAACGGCCCGGTCTCGGAGGGCCAGGGCTACGGCATGAACATCGTGCCCCTCATGGCCGGTTACGACGCGAACGCCAAGGTCGAGTTCGACGGCATGTGGCAGTTGGTCAAGGACCACGAGGACCAGTACGGCCTGATGCAGTGGCAGCTGGACGGCACCACCTGCAAATACACCGACAGCGGCACCCCGGACTCTGCCACCGACGGCGATCTGGACATCGGCTACGGCCTGGTCCTCGCCGACAAGCAGTGGGGAGGCTACACCAGCGACGCCAAGGCGTGGCTCGGCCGGATCTACGCTCACGACGTGGCTGCCGACGGCCACCTCAAGTGCGAGGACGACGGTCCGTCCACCGACACCCGGCCGTCTGACATGATGCTCGATCACCTGCGGGCCTTCGCCGCGTACGACACCGCACACGACTGGAACAAGGTCGTCTCCCGCACCGAGGCGATCATCAACGAGTTCACCGGTACGTACTCCGCCACCAAGGGACTGCTGTCGGACTTCGTGGTGAACGCGAACACCACCAGCCCCAAGCCAGCCCCCGCGAACTACCAGGAGAGTCAGCCGGACAACATCGTCGGCTACAACTCCATCCGCGTGCCCTGGCACATGGGGACCGACGCCCTGCTCAACGGCACCACCACGGCCGCCACGGCCTACAACGATGCCAAGAAGTGGTCGGCCTGCGCCAAGTCCGTCTCCGGGAGCGACCCGAAGAAGGTCTACCCGCACCTGAACCTGAACTGCACCGCCTACTCCACCTCCGACCAGGCCGAAGAGGCCGGCGACTCGGTGGGCCCGGCCGCCATGGCCGCCGGAGACCAGGCGTGGACCGACACGATCTGGAACCAGCTCGCCACCAACCCCTTCGGTGACGGTTACTTCGGCGAGACCATCAAGACCCTCGTCTACATCGTCATGGCCGGCGACTACTGGAACCCCGCCACGACGACCGCTCCGGCGAACGACTTCTCCGTCGCCGTCAGCCCCGCCTCAGGAACCGCTGCTACTGGCGGCTCGACGACCGCCACCGTCACCACGGCAGTCACCTCCGGCTCCGCGCAGACGGTCACGCTCAGCGCCACCGGTGCGCCCGCCGGCGTCACGGTCTCCTTCAACCCGGCCTCGGTGACCGCCGGCGGCAGCGCGACCATGACGGTCACCGTCGGCACCGGAACCACAGCGGGCACGTATCCCCTCTCCGTGCTGGGCGCAGCCGCGTCCGGCAGCCACACCGCCGCTTACACCCTGACCATCGGCTCCACCGGCGGCGGTTGCACGGCCGCGCAACTGCTGGGCAACGCCGGCTTCGAGGGCGGCGCCACCGTCGCGCCGTGGACCCAGAGCTCGACGCTTGGCTTCGCGCCTATCAACAACGACACCGCTGACGAGCCCGCCCACTCCGGCGGCTGGGACGCCTGGACGAACGGCGACGGCAAGGCCGACACCGACACCGTCGCACAGACGGTGACCATCCCGGCTGCCTGCGCCGCC
Source organism: Streptomyces sp. NBC_00448 (assembly GCF_036014115.1). Taxonomy (NCBI): domain Bacteria; kingdom Bacillati; phylum Actinomycetota; class Actinomycetes; order Kitasatosporales; family Streptomycetaceae; genus Streptomyces; species Streptomyces sp. NBC_00448. The sequence continues at coordinate 9,138,712 of NZ_CP107913.1, read as the reverse complement.
ACCCTCTCGTACTGGCTGCACGTCGACACCACGGAGAACACCACGACAGCCACCCCCGACACCTTCAAGGTGCAGTTGCTCGACCAGGCCGGCACCGTCCTGACGACGCTGGCGACGTACTCCAACCTCAGCCACAACACCGGCTACACGCAGCACTCCCACGACGTGACGGCGTACGCGGGGCAGACCCTCACCGTGCGGTTCACCGGCACCGAGACCGACACCAACGGCGGTACGACCTCCTTCGTCGTGGACGACACCGCGCTCCAGACCCGCTGAACCCAGCCTGAGTCACATCTGATGCCCGGTTCCAGCCACAGCGCCGGCGCTTCCTGCGCCGACCCGGCTGGAACCGGGCGTCACCACATGCCTCTGGTGTCCCCGGAGGCCTGTGGCGCACCACGACCAGGGCCATCCGACAGTGCGGGCTTTCGGCCCGCAGTCTCGTATCCCACGCCGCAGACGGACCACCCGGAATTCGAACATCAAAACATCCCCGGCGACGGCGAGGAATGCTCATGAGCTCGTGCATGGTTACCCGTGGCGCTGCGGCTTCAGACTCTGGCCGACGTGATCGCCCAACTCGTCCCCCACCGCTCAGACCGCGATCATCGGCGTCGGCGAGATCCGGGTTCGGCGCCCCGCCGCACGACATCCCGGATGGACAAGGTTCATCTCCGGCAAGAGCCGGATGAACGCGATGAAGGCCCTATCCTCTGAGGACGGGTTCCGCGCGTATCCCGCGCACCGCGTCCGCCGGCCCCACCCACGGCTCGTCCGTCATTGCTGCTGTCCCCCGGCTCGCCGCAGCCCTTCTACCGGACCGCTCCCCGCCCTGACTTCACAGGCAGCCGCCACCACCATCAGGCGCGAATGCCGGCAACGCCGTGGTGCCTGACCTGACCTGGCCTGATGTCGGGTCGGGCGCATCTTCGCGGCCGTCAGCGGCGAGGAGAACGGACACCCTGAATCCTCCCGATTCCGTCCACTGGTGTCCCGCTCCGGCCCAGTTGTTCCGGGGCATTACCGGACCGGATTCCCGCTCCCTCACCGATACCCGCGGTACGGCGGTCCCACTGGCGCATGGACTCCTCGATCAGCCCGTTGGCGTGGTCCTGGGTCCCTGCCGGGAATTTGGCGCAGTACCTGAAGAGCGCTTGGATGCTCTGCCCGGCCCGGCAGGCGCACTCGGCCGGGTCAAGGTACACCACGATGGCGAACGTCAGGGCTGTCCGGCGGTCGGCGCACCCCGCAGATCACGTCGTGCCGTCCGACCACGACCAGTACCGGCAGGTCCACCGCCACCATCGCCTCGTCGGTGCTGATGGCCGGGATCGTGGCGAACACCCGCATCACTGCGGGGAGTTCGGGATGCCCCGCGTGCGCCGGGCGCTCCTGGCCGGGGCCCCGGAGGCTCGGGGAGCCTCCGGGGACCCGGCGTCACGCGGCGCGCCGGACAGAGCGGTTCAGGCCGCGGCGGCTCAGGTGCACTTCCCGGCGGGGCGGTCCCGCTTGACCAGGTTGGTCCACCCGGTCGTGCCGTCCAGCCACAGCACCCGCGTTCCGGTGTCGGCGGCGGGGAAGACCTGGTCGCCGCGGTCGCAGGAGACCCGCTGCAGGCCGCCCGCTCCATCCGGGGCCATCTGGTAGAGCTTCGGCAGCGTGTCGTTGTCCCACGTGGTGGCCGGTGGCACGCTGAGGACCGTGACCGCGTCGTCGGAGGCGGTGAGGGAGTAGCCGTACAGGGGCGTTCCCCGGGTCTCCGGGCTGAGGGTCACGGGGTCGGAGCCGTCGAGGTTCGCCCGGTCCAGCGAGACCCTGCCGCCGTCGGTGGGGTCGGTGTCGGCCATCCAGTAGACGCTGTCGGAGGTGACGGCGGTCTGGCCGATCGCGACGGTCCTGTCCTTGTCGATGGGCATCAAGGTGACCTTGCCGGTGTTCAGGTCCGTGGTCTCCACGCCCAGTTTGTAGCCGTCGGACTCGGGCCACGACTTGGCGTAGGCGATCACCCCGTCGTGCACCGAGGGCAGCGCCGTGCCGAGTTGGTACCGTCCGCCGTCCACCCACGTGCCGACGCCGGTCTTGATGTTCTGGTAGCCGACGTGCTGGTTGCCGTACGGGTCGGCCTCGGTGAACACCACGTAGTCGCCGTCGATGGCCACCGACGTGATGTCCGTGCCGGAGCCGTACACCGTCTTCACCGGGCCGCCGGCCAGCGGACGCACCTTGATCGTGATCGCGGTGGGGCCGAAGTCGGCCCAGGCGACGTTCTTGCCGTCGGTGTCGGGATAGACGTTGTAGTCGCCGTTGTTGGGGCTGACCAGGGTCGGGGCGCCCTTGCCGCTGGTGTTGCCGGCCCACACGGAGTACGGCTCGCTGCCGTCGTCGTTGCTCAGCGAGACCGCGTACTTGCCGCCGCCCGCGCCGAGGCCGGCCCCCGTGGTGTTCACCTTGGTGATCAGGGTGTCGGCGTCGACGCCGAGCGCGGTCTCCCAGCCGGGCACGATGCCGTGGGCGGCGAAGGCCCGCTTCACCGACTGCATCTGGGCCTTGGTGACGCCGAGTTCCGTCGCGGCGGCGATGACCGCGGCGCGGCCCTGGGTGAAGCCGTCCAGCGGCGTCATGTAGGAGGTCAGGGCCCGGTAGACGATCTGGTCGGCCAGGTCCCCGCCGAGGTCCTGCCGGATGTCCCACAGGGCTCCGGAGAAGATGGTGGAGTTCTCGTGCACCCCGCCGTCGTCACTGCGGTAGCTGACGCCGACGAAGTTCTTCGACGTGGTCGCTCCGTCGTCGAGGTCGCGCAGCGCGCAGTCGCGCGGGTCGGCGGTCACGCAGAGGTTCTCGCCGATCAGCGACGCGTCGGGATCGGTCATCGGGATGTGGTTGGCCTCGACGTCGATGGCGTTGCCGAAGTAGTCGGCGAGCGCCTCGTTCATCGCGCCGGACTGGCCGGCGTACACCAGGTTCGCGGTGTTCTGGATCACCCCGTGGGTCATCTCGTGGCCGACCACGTCGGCGTCCGCGGAGAAGGTCCGGTAGTCGCCGCCGCCCTGGCCGTAGACCATCTTGCTGCCGTCCCAGAAGGCGTTGTCGTACGGCTGCCCCTGGTCGACCACGCCGACGAGGGAGTTGATGGAGCCGCCCTTGCCGTCGAGGCTGTCCCGGCCGAACTTCGTCCGGTAGTAGTCGTAGACCTGGCCGGCCGCCCAGTGCGCGTCCACCGCGCCGTCGTCGGTGTACTCCGGGCCGAGGTCGGGGGTGGACGAGCTGAAGGGCTTGATGCCGCTGGGCCAGGCCCCCGAGGCGCTGGAGACCTCGCGGCCGCGGGCGTCGTAGGTGGTCAGTATGACGTTGCTGGCCCCGGTCCGCCGGCCGTAGTCGATCATCTGGTAGGCGCCGTCGGCGCCCTGGTAGAGGTTCAGCTCGGTCTGCTGACCGTTGTAGCGGACCCCCGTGCCCGGGACGACGAGCGCTTGCGGGTCGGCGCCGGGCGCGGGCGCCGTGCCGTCCTGGGGTGCGGTGCCGGTGGTCGCGGTGTCCGGGGCGGTGCCGGTGGTCGCGGTGTCCGGGGCGAACGTCTGGAGGGCGCTGTACTGGAGGACCGGAAAGCCGGAGCGGGCGTCGACGTACACCTCCTGCCGGACCGGCTCGCCGGTGCGGGGGTTGGTGCCGCTGACGGTGACGTGCCGGGTCAGCACGCCCTTGCCCTGGGGCAGTACGGTCAGGCCGTCCGCCGTGCCGGAGAGCGCGGGCTTCTTCGCCCCGGCCGTCTTCGGGTTCTTCGCCGGCCGGCCCGGGGGGCGGGTCAGGGGAGCGGCGCCGAGCTGCCCGGTGACGGCTCCGACGGCGCGGGTGATCGCGGTGCGGGCCGTGACCCGCGGCGTCGTCGTGGCCAGGTCGAGGGCGGAGAAGTACTGGCCCGAGGTGCCGGTGACGGTGCGTGTGCCGTCGCCGGTCCGCATCCGCACGACGTACTGGCCGCCGAGCACCGGCACGCCCTGGTAGTCCTGTTGGAGGCGGACGGTCTGGTCGTGGCCGCTGCTCTGCGTCGAGACCGTGGTGAGGTCACGGGCCGGGTCGGCGATGTGGTAGCGGCTCTTCTTCCCGGCGAGGTGGCCGCGCGCGGCGTCGGCGGCGCTTCCCTTGGCGTCGACCGCGTCGTGGAGGCCGGTGACCAGGGACGGGGTCTCGGTGCCGGTTTCGGTTCCGCCGCCGGTTCCGGTGCCGCCGCCGGTTCCGGGCAGCGCGGACGACGGCGCGGACACCGGTGCGGACTGCGCCTGCGCGTGTGCGGCGGGCATGGCGGCCATCACCAGCCCCGCGGCCGCGACCAGCGTCGCGATGCCCCTCCCGACGGCGGCGCCACCCGAGCGGTTCCCTGCTGTTCCGCCTGCTGCGACGGGTCTCCTGCGTGCCGGACTGCCCACGGTGCTGCCTCCGATGCCACGGGTTCGTGAACGGACGCGGCCATGAAAGTCGCGCGGCCGGCACCCGAACAAGGCTTCACCGGTACGGACTTGTGGACCTGCACACTTGTGTGGCCCGGGTGTGAGGACGAAGATCGTCGTCGTGGCATGGGAGGGAGTACAGGGCGACTGGGCGGCCCTCGGGCTGGGAGCCGACGAACTCGGCGTCTACGAAGCGCTGTGGGAGGTCCCCGCGTACCCCTCACATGACGCCCTGGCCGCGGCCCTCGGCCTGTCCGGCCGCCGTCTCACGGACGCTCTCGACCGGCTCGGCGCGTACGGCTTCACCCTGCCGCCCGCCGGCGGCTCCGGCCTGCCCCGCGCCGTCCCGCCGGCCACCGCGCTGCGCAACCTGATCCACCGTCGCCAGGCACACCTGCTGCGCGAGTCGGCCGACCTCGAGACGCTGGCCGGCTCGGTGGACCGGATCGCCGCCCAGCTCCTGAGCGCCACCCGGGCCGCCCCGGCCACCGGCATCGAGACGCTCCACGGCCGGGAGGCGATCGCCGAGCGGGTCAACTCGCTGCTGCTGTCCGCCCGCGAGGACCTGGCCCTGCTGGACCGGCCGCCGTACGCGGCCAGCGCCCCGGGCGGCATGCCGGCCCCGCTCGGCGTCGCCGACGCGGTACGGCGCGGCGTGCGGGTCCGCACGGTCGTGGACCGGGACGGCCTGAGCTATCCCGGCCGGGCCCGGGGGCTCAACGACCTCGCCGCCCAGGGCGTCCACCTCCGGTTGGGCACCAACCTGCCGACGAAGCTGATCACCGTGGACCGGCGGGTGACGCTGCTGCCGCCCACCGACGCGGCCGACCCCACCGCATCGGCGCTGGTGGTCAGTGACGCGCTGCTGAGCAACGCCCTCGTGCCGCTGTTCGACGCGGTGTGGGAACGCTCCATGCCGATCGGGGCGGCCCCGGGGGACGGGATCACCGAGCAGGACCGGGAGTTGCTGACACTGCTCACCTCCGGCCTGAAGGACGAGGCGATCGCCCGGCGGATGGACCTGCACGTCCACACCGTGCGGCGCCGGATCAGCCACCTGCTGCGGGCCCTCAACGCCGAGACCCGCTTCCAGGCCGGGGTCCAGGCCGCGCTCAGAGGATGGCTCACCACCTGAGCGGGGCGTCACGGCGGGGCGTCGAAATTACGTCATGACGTGCTCTCGCCTGCCCCAAAGCCCCCATGCGGAACGGGAGCTGGCGAATCTGGTGCTCACCCGCACCCGACGCACCCCTCCCCCGACGCACTGGAGAACATCCATGAGACGCACCAGACGCTGGCGGCCGATCGCCGCCTCGATCGCGGCAGCGGCCCTGATGGCGGTGGGGGCCACAGCGGCCACCGCGGCCGCGCCCACAGCCACCGCCACCGCCACCGACGCGGCGGACCGGACGTCGCCGGCGACCCCCGCCGGGACCGGCCGCGCGGTGTCCGTCACCTTGGTCACCGGCGATGTCGTGGACGCCCGGGTGGACAGCGGCGGCCGGGTCCTTTCGGCCGCCCCGCGCACGGTCACCGGCACCGACCACCCGGCCGCCGTGTGGCAGGACGGCGAGCGGACCTACATCTTCCCCGCGGGCGTCGAGAAGCTCATCGACGCCGGGCTCGTGGACCCCGAACTCTTCGACATCGGCAAGCTCGTCTCCGACGGCTACGACGACGCGTCCACCGGCACGATGCCCGTCATCGTCCAGTACGCGGGCGGCAAGGCGGCCCGCGCCGCCGTCCCCGGCGTCTCCACCACGTCGACGCTGGACTCCATCGGCGGCGCCGGCCTGGCGGTCACCAAGAAGGAGGCGGTCGATGCCTGGCAGGTCCTCGCCCCGAACGGCAGCAGGACCGCCCGCTCGGCCGGCGGCGTCACCAGGATCTGGCTCGACGCCAAGGTCACGGGCTCGGCCGTGACCGACCTGCCCGGCCCCACCGTCCCGCTGACCGGCGCCGCCACCGCGCACCGCGCCGGGCTCGACGGCTCCGGCGTCAAGGTCGCCGTCCTGGACACCGGCATCGACGCCGACCACCCGGACCTCGCGGGCCGGATCGCCGAGACGAAGGTGTTCGTCAACGGCGCCGACTCCGACGACCGCACCGGCCACGGCACCCACACCGCCTCGACGATCGCCGGCACCGGCGCCGCCTCCCACGGCACGTACGCGGGCATGGCTCCCAAGGCCGACCTGCTCGTCGGCAAGGTCCTCGGGGACGACGGTTCCGGCACCACCAGCGACATCATCAACGGCATGCAGTGGGCCGTCGCCGAGGGCGCCAAGGTCGTCTCCATGTCGCTGGGCGCGTCGGGTTCCGGCAGTTGCACCGGGCCCGACGTGGACGCCGTGCAGAGCCTGAGCGACAAGGCGCTGTTCGTGATCGCGGCGGGCAACGACGGCGTGCACCAGAGCGTCTCCACGCCCGGTTGCGCCCCCGCTGCCCTGACCGTCGGCGCGCTCGACCGCGACGACAGGACGGCCTCCTTCTCCAGCCGCGGCCCGTCCGTGGACGGCAAGAGCGCCAAGCCCGACATCGCCTCGCAGGGTGTCGACGTCGTTGCCGCGCGCGCGGGCGGCCGGGGCGACCTGGCGTACCAGACGATGTCCGGCACCTCGATGGCCACACCGCACGTCTCCGGCGGCGCGGCGCTGCTGTTCCAGCAGCACCCCGACTACACCCCGGCCCGCGTCAAGGCGTTGCTGACCTCGTCGGCCGCCGCGACCGACGTGCCCGTCCTGGAGCAGGGCGCCGGCCCGATGGACGTGGCGCGCGCCGTGACGCAGCCGGTCGTCGGTGACGCGCAGCCGCTGCTGGGCGACTTCGCGTATCCGCAGAAGGACCTCGACCCGGTCACCGAGCCGGTCACGCTGACCAACCTCACCGCCAAGGCCGTCACCCTCTCGGTCGGCGTCACCGACGTGCGCGGCGACGACGGTTCCCGCCTGGCGGGCTTCGCGCGGGCGGGCAAGGGCCTGGTCACCGTGCCCGCGCGCGGCACCGCCGACGTCCCCGTCGTCCTCGACCCCGGTGCCCGTCTCGACGCCGGCGACTACGGCACGGTCACCGGCCGCCTGGTCGCCACCGGTGCCCACGGGGTGCGGGTCACCGTGCCGTTCGGGGTCTCCATGGAGGCGCCGTCGGCGAACCTGACCGTCAAGGGCATCGACCGGCACGGCGACGCGGCCGCGTCCCCCTCGACGTTCCAGCTCTTCGACGATCACCACGACACCGCCGCTCGCTACGAACTCGGCTACCCGGCCGCGGGCGCCACCACGATCCGTGTCCCGCTGGGCAGTTACTCGCTCAGCGGCCTGATCATGACGCGTGACGTCGCCGGCGACGTCGGCGACGTCGCCTCCGTCTCGCAGATGTACGACCCGAAGGTCACCGTCTCCGGCGACACCACCGTCACCCTCGACGCCCGCGACGCCGACCGGATCTCCTGGAAGACCGACCGGCCCGCCCAGGCGCAGGGCTACGCCATCGGCGTCGCCGTCGCCCTCGACGACGCCCGCCAGCGCAAGGCGTCCTACATCGAGTCCGTGCCCGCGTACGTCAAGGAGATCTACGCGCAGAAGGTCTCCCATGCCGCTGACCTGACGTTCCTCGCCGCCGCGCGGGAGACGGCGCCGCTCGCCGCTCTCGTCACGGGCGGTGGCCGCACCCTGGACACGCTGCCCGTGCAGATGAGCACCGAGTTCGACGGCAAGGGCTCCGCCGAGGTCGTGCCGATCGGCTCGGGCTCGGACGCCGACTTCGCCGCCGCCGACCTCAAGGGCAAGATCGCCCTGGTCGACGCCGGGACCGGGGGCGGCAACGGCTACACCTGGCAGACGGCCGCCACCAAGGCGGGCGCGGCCGGTGTGCTCGCCGCCGTCCCCGACACCCAGGGCCGTTTCCAGGTCACCGGCAGCACGGGCGTGCCCGAGGCCACCATCACCTGGGACGACTCGCTGGCCCTCAAGGCCGAGGCGGCCGGCGGCACGGCCACGGTGAGCTGGTCGGGCACCGCGAGCGCCATGAGCCCGTACCTGTACAACCTGGCCACCACCTCGCAGGACGCCATCCGGCCCGGCGAGATCCGCACCCGCGACAAGGACCTGTCGCGGTCCGACGCCCGGTACCACGTGCAGAGCGCGTCGGACGCCACGTACTGGTCGGACGTCGAGGTCGGTGTCCCCGGCATCGCCTCCACCTGGGCGGGCGGCACCACGCTGCCGCTGCACGCGCCGCAGGAGCGCACCGAGTTCTTCACCCCGTCAGGCGACAGCGGCCTGGTGTGGACGACACTGATGCGCCGCGACCTGAGCCCATACGGCAGCACCGGCTACGACGGCCCGCACGCGTTCGCCACGGGCAGTTCCGACGCCGAGTGGTACAAGTCGCCCTACGGGCCGGTACGCAACACGTACAGCGCCCCGCTCATGACCCGTGACAGCGACCGTCTGACCTTCTCCATGGCGCCGTTCGGCGACGCGGGCGGCCACGACAACACCATCGGCTCCAACGACCGCGGCACCAGCCAACTCCTCATCGACGGGGTGCCGCAACCGTCCACGGCGGGCGTCTTCACGCTGCCGCAGGACAGCACCGAGCTGACGTTCCACCGGAACTGGCAGCGCCCGGCCACCGCCACCGACCGGGTGGGCCTCGCGTACGACACGACGTGGACGTTCCGGTCCGGCGCCGAGACCCAGGGCACCCAGCGACTCCTGATACCCCAGGTCGACGTCCCCTCCGACCTGCGCAACACGCGTCCGGCCGGTGTGGCGACGACGATCGGCCTGGGCGCCGTCGTGGACGGGACGACCGGTCCCGTCGCCCTGGACGACGTGACCTTGGAGTACGCCTACGGTTCCGAGACGACGACGGACGCGGTCGCGGACTGGCACGCCGCCACCGTCAAGCGCGTCCACGGCACCTGGCAGGCCTCGCTTCCGGGTGACGCCGCGGCGGGTGGCTTCGTCCACCTGCGCGTCACGCTGGCCGATGGCCAGGGCGCGACGGTGACCCAGACGATGATCCGGGCGTACGAGGTGAGTTGACGCCCGATCACCCCGGCAGGCCCGGTTCCGCTTCGGCGGGACCGGGCCCGTGGTCCGACGCCGGACAGCTCCAGACGGCGGGCGGGCGCCGGACGGCACGTCGTTCACCGGCTTCCACCGCCTCGCCGCCACCTCGACCGACGCCCGCCGCTACCCGGCCTCGGCCCTGGTCGCCCTCGACCACCAGCGGTGGGAGCACGAGTCCGCGTATGTCCCGCTGCGGCACACGTCCCGGCCCCGCGCCACGCCCTGTTCGTCCGCGGCGCGGGGCCGGCTCTCACCGCCTACGGCGGTCAGTACCGCAGCACCGCCGCCACACCGTCGGGGAGCGTTCCGTCGGGCACGAACATCACCCGGGACTCCGCCAACATGGCGTTCTCCACCAGTTGTTCGACGATGTCGGTAGCCACGCCGGACGCGCGGGCCGGCGGCTCCACATCCGGCTTCGGGTCCGGCAGCGTCACCGGTTCGGGGAACGGCACGACCTCCAACTCCCGCCCGTCGCCGCCGACCCTGCCCGCGAGCACCAGACTCTCCTCCACGACCAGTCGGCGCACCCGTTTGTCGGCGACCGCGGTCCACACCTGCGGGGCCCCGCTCGCGTACTTGTCCTGTGCGCGTGCCGCGTCCAGTTCCGCGACGGCTTCCGCGACCTGCCGGGCGTGGAAGTCCGCGAGGAGCGGCTCACACCGCTCCGCCACTTCCGCGGCCGGACGCGTGTTCATGCCGGTCAGCGGCAACGCGCCGGCGATCAGGTGTGCGTGGCCGTTGAGTCCCTTGAACGCCGAGAGCATCTTGTCGCTGCCGATGACGAACAGCGGCGCCCCGTTGTACTCCTTCATCACCGGCTTCAGCCGGGCGTCGACGGTCCGCAGATACTGCTTGACCCGCTCGCCGTGTCCCTCGTAAGGCGCCGAGTGGGGAATGGGCCCGGGCAGGGAATCCTCGGGTGAAGGGATCTGCGGCGAGTCGGGGAAGCCGTGCTCCCTCACCTCCACCAACTGCCGGTCCGACCCTCTGTACAGCCGGCACATCTCCTGATCGAGGACGAGGACCAGGTAGGGCTGCGAGCGCTGCTCGGCGGCCACGAGGTAACGAGTCAGGAACACCGTGGCGAACTCCACGCGCGGCGTGAGGGGCGACGTCAGTTGCCACACCTGGACGTCCTCCCCCGGCGTCACATAGATCACCAGCGCGTCGTGGGCACGGACCGGATCGGTCGCGTCCTCGATCACGTCAGGAACCAGCATGCGGTCCCGCAGCTCCAGCGCCGCGCCCCGCTCCACGTCCGGGTCTTCCGCCAGCTGTCGCCTGGCCTCGATGGTGAGGTCACGCAGCATGATGCGGTCCTTCTCGCCGAACGGGAAGTCCCGCTCGGTCGGCATGGCCAGGGTGATCGCGGGATACGGCCTCGGGGTGCGCAGGGCGGCCAGGATTTCGGGTGTCAGATCAGATATGTGAGCCATGGCGAGTCACGACGTCCAGTGGCCGTTGGGCTGCCGGTGATCGTGCGGGCGGTGACGTTTGTCGAGAATCTGGTCTTTGGACTCCCGCACCACATGCGCGATCTGGGTGTGGAAGTAGAGCAGCTTTCCCTGTCCCCGCGCACCCAGACCGTGGTGGCCCTTCACCTGGGAGTTCTTACTCATACGCGTCAGCTCCTCACGCTGAGGAATCCTCATCGCGGCTTTCCGAACGTATGCTCCACGCTACGCCCGCCCCGGCGGCCCGGCGAATGCGCGATTGCCGGCGCTACGACGTGAACGCGTGGGCTACGTTGCGCGGTCGGCCCGGGCAGGTCGGGAAGGGCTCGGGGTGTGCTCAGTCGCGTACCTGGACGTGGATCAGGATGTCGCCCCGGCCGCCGACCCTGAGATGGGTGGCGCCGAGATGGGCGAGCCGCAGGGTCTGCTCACCCGGGCCGCCTCCGACGTCGACCTCGACCGTGCGGGCGGGGCCAGTTCGAGGAGCCGTCTCCTCGACTGTGCAGCCGTATCGGCGAGTTCCTCCTGATCCTCGTCGGTCTCGCCGCTCGCCACCAGGCGCATGCCGGTTGCGGCCATGTCGTCCCCCACGGTGTCCTTAGCTTCCAGTCCGGAAGCCGGAGATCCCGGTGACAGGACGCCGTTCTCGCATCGTCCGCGGGCCGGGTCTGTGTGGCGAACGGCTCTGTTCCGTAGTCGGTGTGACGGTGAGAAGCCAAGGAGGTCAGGTGTCGGCGCATTCGTCGACGACGGCGCAGGCGAGGCGGATGCCGCCCAGGTAGGTGGAGATGCCGTCATCGCCGCGCATGTGGGGCGCGTCCTGGAACCACTGCCGCCACAGGCCGCCCTCCTGGAGGAGGCGCCCGGCCCGGTCGCCGTGCAGGACGGAGTCGGCGTACGCCAGGGCGCCCATGGCCGTCGGCTGGTCGTAGGCGAGGTCGGGCCGACGCAGGTAGCGATCCAGGTAGGCGGCGAGCAGGTCGGCGTCCCGTGCGGTGCCGAAACTCGCCAGCGCGACGCAGTAGGCCCCTCCCGCGCAGCAGACCTCGCTCTCCAGCAGCAGCGCTCCCAGCCGCTCGCGGAAGTGGTCACGGCGCGAGACGGCGGCGAACCACGCCGCGGTGCGCCGCTCCCGCCAGCTGCCTTCGAAGAGCGTGGTGAGCTCGGCGTCGGTGACAGCCCTCGCATCAGCGGCCAGGGCGTGAACGAACGGCTCGTACTCCTCGCGCGGCATGCGAAGGACCGCTCCGCCGAGCTTCAGATAGCGCCGCGCGGGGAGGCAATAGCGGCGGTACAGGGCCTGCATCTCGGGGTCGTGGCGGATCACCACCACATCCTCTCGCAACAGGCACCCGCAGCTGAGGCAGGCAAGGGATCAGAGCGGGCACGACGGGGTTCCCGGCGACGCCGAGTCCGAGCAGAGTGCACCCCACGACCGGCACCGAGGGGGCCGCGCCATGAGTCGTCGAATGGGGCACTACTCCGCGAAGAAGCGCGGATTCGTCCGGAAACCCCTGGAAGATGCGCCCGGCCCGGCCCGCCCCGGCCCGCTGCCGGGGCGGGCGCATCTTCGCGGCCGTCAGCAGGCCGCGTGCGTGGCCGCACCGGCGGTGGGAGGGCCGAAGTCCCGCTGGATAAGCCGCAGTTCAGCGGCCCTTCGTACGTCGAGCGATCAGGACCTCGATTCCGTCCAGGATTCGGGTCAGGCCGAAGTCCACGTCGTCGTCGCCGATGGCGTCGTCGTATGCGTTGTCCGTCATCATGGCCGCCAGAATGGGATATCCGTGCTCATGCAGGAGTGGTTGAAGGAACTGTGCCACGGCGGCCGACTGGACCGGCGCCGCACTGCTGTTGCGCACGTCGCGGCGGGCACTGGCGATGCGCCGCGCGTAGCCGTCGAGCAGCAGCGCGCACCCTAGCGATTCGGCGGTGCTCAGCCCGGCGCCGGTGAGCGCTTCCAGCAGCACCTCCGTCCAGCGCAGCAGGTTCGGGGTCGCGGGCGCCCCGCGGATGGGCAGGTCGGGCAGCCACGGATGGGTGTCGCATCGCTCGATCATCGCCCGGGTCCACCTGGCGGCCGCGGCTCGCCACCGGTCCGTGCCGGTTTCCAGCTCCGTGCCGGTTTCCAGCTCCGGTGCCGGACCCCACGCGGTCTCGGCGACGAGCACCAGCAGTTCGTCCCGCGAGCTGACGTACCGGTAGACCGCGTTGGCGGTGAGCCCCACCCGCTTGGCGATGTTCGGCATGGACAGGGCCGCGAAGCCTTCCGCGTCGGCCAGCCCGACAGCCGCTTCGACGATTCCCTCGACGCTCTGCGAGGGCTTCCGGCCCAGCCGCCCGGTCTTGGCGGTCAGCCCCCACGCCAGGGCGAGGCCAGGTGGCAGCCGCTCGTCGTCACTTGTCGGCATCGGGCCCATCTCCGTGTCTCGTCCGCGGGGCATTGACTTCGTGGGTGCCTCACACTTTATATTAGTGTGGACCCCACACGAACTGTTTGAGGAGGAGAACGTCGATGAATCCCACCGGCCAGCCCACCGGCCAGCCCACCGGCCAGCCCACCGGCCAGCCCATCAAGCGGCCCACCGAGCAGGAGTTCTCACCAGGCCATCGCAGGTCGCAGCCCTCCCCGCGGTCGCGCTTACGGGACCTGCTGACCGCTCTGCTCTGCGGCGCCGTGATCATCGGCGCGGCCGGATGCTCGCAGGCGGCCCATCACACCGGGGGTGGCCAAGCAGGTCCCGCCACCGTGGTCAGGACGGACACCGGCTCGGTCGAAGGCCGACTCGGCACGGACACCCGGATGTTCCAGGGGATTCCTTACGCCGCCCCGCCGGTCGGGCGGCTGCGCTGGGCCTCGCCCCAGCCGGCCGCGTCCTGGTCCGGCGTACGGAACGCGACCGAACCCGGCAACCGGTGCGCACAGGCAGCAGGGCTCATCGACCAGCAGAGCAGCAGTGAGGACTGCCTCTATCTGAACGTCACCACGCCGGTGCGCAGCAGCGCCCGCAGTCTGCCGGTGATGGTGTGGATTCACGGCAACGGCTTCATCAACGGCGCCGGGAGCCTTTACGACGCGCAGCGTCTGGCCGCCATGGGCAAGGTGATCGTGGTCAGCTTCAACTACCGGCTCGGCGTCTTCGGATTCCTCGACCATCCCGCGCTCGACCACGGTCCGGCCAAGCACCTGTCGGGCAACTTCGGCCTGGAGGACCAGCAGGCCGCGTTGCGGTGGGTGCGGCGCAACGCGGCGGCATTCGGCGGCGACCCGGCGAACGTCACGCTCTTCGGCGAGTCGGCCGGCGGTACCAGTGTCTGCGCGCATCTCGTGGCGCCGGGGTCGGCGGGCCTCTTCCAGAAGGCGATCCTGCAAAGCGCCCAGTGCACGGGGCGAAAATGGTCACCGGGTCCGGCGACCTGGTTCCCGCTGCCGCGCGCGGAACGCGAGCGGCACGGGCTCGACCTGGCGGCCAAGGTCGGCTGCTCCGACCGCCGGACAGCAGCGGCCTGTCTCCGCGCCGTACCCGTGGACGAACTCGTCAAGTGGTCCGACTACGGGCTCGGGTCCGGACCGGCGGTCGGCGGTGGCGTACTGCCCGTGAGCCCGGAACAGGCGTTCGCCACCGGCCACTTCAACCGGGTCCCCGTCATCGAGGGAACCACCCGGGACGAACACCGCCTGTTCACCGCGGCCATCGAAGCCGCGACCGGCCAGACGACGACCGACGCCGGCTACCGGCAGCAGATCCGGACCCTCTTCACCCCGAGCGACGCGGCCCGCGTCCTGGCCCGCTACCCCGCCGACCGCTTCCACTCCCCCGGCGAGGCGCTGTCCACCGTCATCACCGACTGGGCCTGGGGGTGCACGGTCCTCGACCGGGACCGGACCCTGGACCGGCACGTGCCGACCTACGCCTACGAGTTCGACGACGCCGAAGCTCCCTGGTTCGACACCCTCAAGAAACCCGATTTCCCCACCGGGGCGTTCCACGGCAGCGAGCTGGAGTATCTCTTCGACGACGAGCAGTTCCCCGGTCCGGCCACACCCGCTCAGCACCGACTCGCGGACACGATGGTGCGCTACTGGGCCCGGTTCGCCTACACGGGCGACCCGAACGGCCACGGCACGGCGCCCTGGCCCCGATTCGGAACCGGCCGGCACGTCCAGTCACTGCAACCGGGGAAGACGGAACCGGTCGATCTCGCCCAGGAACACCAGTGCGGCTTCTGGAAGACCATCGACGGCTGACGGCTGCCACGGCGTCCCTCCTCGCCGCTGAGGCACCTCGCCTTCGGCGCCCTTCCGCTCACCGAAGGGCGCCGAAGTGCGCCGAAGTGGCCCGCAGTTCGCCGAAGGACAAAACGTCGCCACATTCGGCAAGGGCGACAACTGCGCCGAATTCGACTTCGCGTTCCATGCCGCGAGCCGTAGATCACTGCAGCAAAACGGCACCAAAACGACTTTGCGCAGTCATTGCACAGGGGGTAGACGTCGCCCCACCACCCTGCTTTCATTCCTACCGTCCACTTTTCCAACGTTGGAAAGATGGCGGTGGCGGCATATACCTCCGCCGTTCCTCCGCCGTTCCCTGGACGCCGAGTTCTCCCACGGAGAGGTGTATCCGCAGTGAGATCAGGCAGATTCCGCCCACCGAACCGACGCCGACTCGCCGCCCTGGTACCGCTGCTGCTGGGCGCGGCACTGCTCGTCCCGACCACCGCGGGCGCCGCGGAACCGGCGTCCGCCGCCCGGTCCGCGGCGCCCGTCGCCGACACCCCGCAGGGCCTGCGCGCGGACTACTACCTCAGCTCCGACGCCACGTCGCTGGACTTCGCGCAGTACAGCAGCACCGGCGTCGAGAACTCCCTCAACGTCCCCGACCTGCTGCCCACCCTGCGCGACTACGCCGGTTCGACCCTGAACGTCGCCGCGCACTGGACGGGCCAGCTCGACGTCCCGGCCGGCGGCACGTACACGTTCTACATCAAGGGCGACAACGGCTTCCGCATGTCGCTCGACGGGTCGAGCGTGATCGACCACTGGACGACCGACTGGGACGTCCAGACGCAGTCCGAGCCGATCACGCTGACCGCCGGCCCGCACACCCTGGCGTTCGACTACAACCAGGGCGACGGCGGCGCGTACATCACCACCGAGTGGTCGGGCCCCGGGATCACCCGGCAGGCGATCCCCGACTCCGCGCTGCACCTGCCGGCCGGCTTCACCGCGCC